>JANMXG010000272.1:0-19994 GCA_031394235.1 Betaproteobacteria bacterium | reverse complement strand
CTGGCCGTGGCCGGCCGGCCCAACGTCGGCAAGAGCACGCTGATCAACACCTGGCTGGGCGAGGAGCGGCTGGTGGCGTTTGATCAGCCCGGCACCACCCGAGATGCCATCAGCGTGCCGTTTGAGCGCGCCGGCCAGCAGTTCGAACTGATCGACACCGCCGGCCTGCGCCGCAAAGGCAAGGTGTTCGAGGCGATCGAGAAGTTTTCGGTGGTCAAGACGCTGCAGGCGATCTCGGACGCCAACGTCGTGCTGCTGCTGATCGACGCGACCCAAGGCGTGAGCGACCAGGACGCCCACATTGCCGGCTACATCCTGGAGGCCGGCCGGGCGGTGGTGATTGCGGTCAACAAATGGGATGCGGTCGACAGCTACCAGCGCGAGATGCTGGAACGATCGATCGAGCAGCGGCTGCCGTTTTTGAAGTTTGCGTCGGTGCTGCACATCTCGGCGATCAAGCGCCAGGGCCTGGCGCCAGTCTGGAAGGCGATTGCGGATGCCCACGCGTCGGCCATCCGCAAGATGGCCACGCCGGTACTTACCCGCTTGCTGCAAGAGGCCGTGCAACACCAGGCGCCCAAGCGCAGCGGTGCGTTCCGTCCCAAGCTGCGCTATGCCCACCAAGGCGGCATGAACCCGCCGATCGTGGTGATCCACGGCAACGGGCTGGAGCATGTGACCGAGGCCTACAAACGCTTTCTTGAGGGCCGTGTGCGCGAGCATTTCAAGCTGGTCGGCACGCCGTTGCGGATTCAATTCAAATCTGGGCGGAACCCTTTCGACGAAGCCTAGGTCAGAAGGTGTCTTGCATCGTGGGCCGTAATTCTTGCAGCGTCTACGTGCTTTCCCTGATGTGATACTGTCATCAAACCCCAACGTATCAAACACGGAGCCATATCGTGAGCAACAAAGGACAACTCCTCCAAGATCCCTTTCTGAACCTGCTGCGCAAGGAGCATGTTCCGGTCTCGATCTACCTTGTCAACGGCATCAAGTTGCAGGGGCATATCGAATCTTTTGACCAGTACGTGGTGCTGCTGCGCAACACGGTGACCCAGATGGTCTACAAGCACGCGATCTCCACCGTCGTGCCCGGTCGCCCGGTCAATTTCCACGCCGCCGAGCCGGCCGATCCGGCTTGAGCCAAGCCGATTTCGGCAAGCCAGCGTCACCCGCCCGACCCTTGAAGCCTGACCAACGGGACGACCCGGCCGCCACCCGTGAGGGTCCGGCGAGAGTGGTGCTGGTCGGCGTCGATTTTGGTCGCGGCCAATTCTTCGACCCCACGCTGGATGAGTTAGCCTTGCTGGCGGAAAGCGCTGGTGACGTGCCTGTCGAGCGGGTGACTGCCAAACGCAAGTCGCCTGACCCGGCCTTGTTTGTCGGCAGCGGCAAGGCCGATGAAATCAAGACCCTGGTGCAGATGCATGGCGCGGAGTGCGTGATCTTCGACCAGGCCTTGTCGCCCGCCCAGCAACGCAACCTTGAGCGCCACCTCGGTGTGGCCGTGGCCGACCGAACCGCGTTGATCCTTGAGATCTTTGCCCAGCGCGCGCAAAGTCATGAGGGCAAGCTGCAGGTTGAACTCGCACGCCTGCAATACCTGTCCAGCCGGCTGGTGCGGCGTTGGAGCCACCTGGAGCGCCAGACCGGCGGTGCTGGCCAGCGGGGTGGGCCCGGCGAGGCCCAGATCGAGTTGGACAAACGCATGATCGGCGACCGCGTCAAGTCGCTCAAGGCGCGGCTCGACAAGGTCAAGCGGCAGCGGGGCACACAACGCGACAAGCGGCGCAAGAGCGGCAGCTTCCGGGTCTCTCTGGTGGGCTACACCAACGCCGGCAAGAGCACCTTGTTCAACGCCCTGGTCAAGGCCAAGGCATTTGCGGCCGACCAGTTGTTTGCCACGCTCGACACCACCACGCGCTCGCTCTACCTGGAAGCGCTGGGCGGCAGTGTGTCGCTGTCGGACACGGTGGGTTTTATTCGCGACCTGCCGCACAAACTTGTCGAGGCATTTGAGGCAACGCTGCAAGAGGCAACCGACGCCGACCTGCTGCTGCACGTGATCGACGCGGCCAGCCCGGTTCTGCAGGAACAGCGGGACGAAGTCGAGCGTGTGCTGCACGAGATCGGCGCAGTTTCGGTGCCGCAGATCCTGGTCTTCAACAAGCTCGACCGGTTAGACGCCGCGCCGCGCGAGTTGCAGGACTGGGTTGAAGGCCTGGGGGGAGCCGCAGTGCCGCGGGTTTTTGTCAGTGCGCTGCAGGGCGACGGCCTGGACCTGTTGCGTGGCCTGATTGCAGGTGCCGCATCGGCCCACGGCTTGAATCCGCCCGGGCAGGCCCCAATTGGCGGTGGGTTGGACGCCACGACAGACGAGATTGAAGCCGAGGCTGAAATGCCGGGCTCGCTGCAGGATGAATCCGGCGGCGCGACGCTACCATCGACAAAGCCATGAACATGCACCCAAATTTCAACACCGACGCCGTCAAGCTGCCATTGGGCGCCAGGCTTTCTGCGCTGGCCATTGCCGCGCAACATGTGCTGGCGGGGGTTCTGCGCTCCGTGCGCGCACGCTCGATCGAGGGCCCGACACGGATGGCCAATCGCCGCAACGACGGTCCGCCCGACTTGGACGAGCTTTGGCGTGATTTCAACCGCAAGCTCAGCGGCCTGTTCAACGGCAAGGGCGGTGGCGGCAATGGCCAGCCGCCGCAGCGCGATCCCGGCAACGGTGGGCCGTCGTTCCAGCCCGACATGAAAAGCGCCGGTATCGGCGTCGGCCTGATCGGGTTTGTCGTGCTGGTGGTTTGGGCCGGCAGCGGCTTTTTCATCGTTCAAGAAGGCCAGCAGGCCATCGTCACCACCTTCGGGCGTTACAGCTCTACGGTGGACGCCGGGTTCCAGTGGCGCCTGCCGTACCCGTTTCAGGGCCACGAGACCGTCAGCGTGACCCAGCTGCGCTCGGTCGAGATCGGCCGCAGCGGCGTGGGCCAGACCACCGGGCTGCGTGAGTCGTCGATGTTGACGCAGGATGAAAACATCATCGATATCCGCTTCACGGTGCAGTACCGCTTGAAGGACGCCAAGAGCTTTTTGTTCGAGAACCGCGACCCTGACAAGGCGGTTGAGCAAGCCAGCGAGTCCGCCGTGCGCGAGATCGTTGGCAAGAGCAAGGTGGACTCGGTGCTGTATGAGGCCCGTGATTCGATCGCTGCCGACCTGGTCAAGTCGATCCAGGCCCAGTTGGACCGCCTCAAGGCAGGCATCCTGGTGGCTAACGTCAACGTGCAGAACGTGCAGGTGCCCGAGCAGGTGCAAGCGGCCTTCAACGATGCGGTCAAGGCCGGTGCCGACCGCGACCGGTTCAAGAATGAAGGCCAGGCCTACGCCAGCGATGTGATTCCCAAGGCGCGTGGCACGGCGGCGCGCCTGCGTGAAGAGGCCGACGGTTACAGCCAGCGCGTTGTGGCGCAGGCCGAGGGTGATGCGCAGCGCTTTCGCTCGGTGCTGACCGAGTACCAGAAGGCGCCCGTTGTCACCCGGGACCGCATGTACATCGACACCATGCAGCAGGTGTACTCCAGCGTCAGCAAGGTGATGGTCGATGCCCGCAGCGGCAGCAACCTGCTGTACCTGCCGCTGGACAAGCTGATGCAACAAGGTGCGGCCACCGGCAGCGTGCAGGTGGTACCTCAGGCGCCGCCGTCCGCCGCATTGCCAACCGATGCCGGTGCCGCCGGTGCCGCCGGCGCAGATGCGCGCTCGAGCGACGGTGGCCGCAGCCGCGACCGCGACGGTCGTTGATCCAGAAAGCAACAACAACATGAACCGAATGGGATTGATCGTGGCCGGCGCCTTGTTGGCGCTGATGCTGCTGGCCTCGACCCTGTTTGTGGTCGACCAACGCCAGCTGGCGGTGGTGTACGCGCTGGGCGAGATCAAGGAAGTGATCAACGAGCCTGGTCTCAAGTTCAAGCTGCCGCCGCCGTTTCAGAACGTGGTGTTTCTCGACAAACGTGTGCAGACGCTTGACAGCCCGGAGACCCGTCCCATCTTCACCGCTGAGAAAAAGAGCCTGGTGATCGATTGGCTGGTCAAGTGGCGCATCGCTGAACCGCGCCAGTTCATCCGCAACAACGGCACGGATATCCGCAATGTCGAGGCCCGGTTGAGCCCGGTGGTGCAGGCGGCTTTTAACGAAGAAGTCACCAAGCGCACGGTGCGTGGCATGTTGTCTGCCGAGCGTGACAAAGTGATGTTTGACGTGCGCAAGCGGCTGGAGGACGAGGCCAAATCATTCGGCATCGAAATCGTCGATGTGCGCATCAAGCGTGTCGACTTTGTCGCCGACATCACCGATTCGGTCTACCGCCGGATGGAGTCTGAGCGCAAGCAGGTGGCCAACGAGTTGCGCTCACAGGGCACTGCCGAGGGCGAAAAGATCCGCGCCGATGCCGACAAGCAGCGCGAGGTCATCATCGCCGAGGCCTACCGCGACGCCCAGAAGCTCAAGGGCGAGGGCGATGCCAAGGCCTCGGCCCTGTACGCCGATGCCTTTGGCCGCGACCCGCAGTTTGCGCAGTTCTACCGCAGCCTGGACGCCTACCGCGCCAGTTTTCGAAGCAAGAGCGACGTGATGGTGGTCGATCCCTCCAGCGATTTCTTCAAGGCCATGCGCGGTGGCGGCAGCACCGGCGCCGCCACCCCCCCAGCCGCCAAGCGCTGACAGCCGGCAGGCGTTGATGCTCGATTGGGTGATGGGCGCGCTGGCGCTGGTGCTGGTTTTTGAGGGTCTGCTGCCCTTTTTGAGCCCCGCCCTGTGGCGCCAGGTGTTCGAGCGTGCCGTGCGCATGACCGACGGCCAGATCCGCTTCCTGGGTATGTCGAGCATGCTCGCAGGCATGTTGCTGCTGGCACTCTGGCACTGATCGCGCCGGAGCGGCGAGCGGTCTGATCGGGCGCCGGCAGCGCCAGGCAGCGCAGGCGTCCACCGGACAGCCAGCGCTGCGGTGGCCGGTACAATCCCGTTTTTAATTCCCTCGGGTTTTTTCATGTCTTCTGCCTGGCTGCTGCCCGAGCACATTGCCGACGTCTTGCCGGCTGAAGCGCGGCGCCTTGAAGGCCTCCGGCGCAGTCTGTTGCAGAGGGCCGGCGGCTACGGCTTCGAGCAGGTGATGCCGCCTTTGCTGGATCATCTGGAGTCGTTGCTCACCGGTACCGGACGGGCGCTCGACCTGCGCACCTTCAAGCTGGTCGATCAGTTGAGCGGGCGTTCACTGGGCATACGCGCCGACAGCACGCCGCAGGTGGCCCGCATCGATGCGCACTTGCTCAACCGCCAGGGTGTGACCCGCCTGTGCTACTGCGGTCCGGTGTTGCACACCCGGCCGCAGTCGCCCCAATCCACCCGTGAACCGCTGCAGTTCGGTGCCGAAATCTACGGCCATGCCGGTCTGGAAGCCGATCTCGAGGTGCAGGATCTGGCGCTGGACGGCCTGCGCGCAGCCGGGCTCGCGGACCTCGTGCTCGACCTGGCCGATGCGCGCATCGTGCGTGGCGTGCTGGACAGTGTGTCGCTGGCGCCGGCTGCGCTGGCCGAGGTGGTGGCTGCGCTGGCCGTCAAGGACGTGGCGACGCTGGACCAGCTTTCGCGGAACTTTCCGGTGCAAACCCGGGCCGGCCTGCTGGCGCTGCCCACGCTGTACGGCGATCTGGCGGTACTCACCGAGGCCCGTCGGCGGCTGCCGGTCCATCCGCTGATCAGTGCCGCGCTGGATGACCTGGCCTGGCTGGCGCAACACGTGTCCAATGCCCATCCTGGCGTGAAAGTCGGGTTCGATCTGGCCGACATGGGCGGTTATGCCTATTACTCGGGTGCACGTTTCGCGGTGTACGCGCCGGGGGCGTCAGACGCCGTGCTGCGTGGCGGCCGCTACGATGAAGTCGGTGCGGTGTTCGGTCGCAATCGGCCGGCGGTGGGGTTCTCGACCGACTTGAAAATTCTGGCTGGCTGTGTCGCCCCGGAGCCGCGTCGCAGCGCCGTGCGCGCGGCCTGGAGCGAGGACGGCGCGCTGCGCCAGTCGATTCGCAACTTGCGCGAGCAGGGTGAAACCGTGGTCTGCGTCCTGCCTGGACATGAGCATGAGGGCGAAGAATACGCTTGCGACCGCGAACTGGTGGCCGCAGGCGAACACTGGGTGCTGCGTGCACTCTGAGGCCCGACTTCCGGCGCTGGCAAACCGGTCTGCCTAACACCCGTCAACTGGATATTTTGAACATGCAACAAGGCAATCTGCCCGTGGTTCCGCCTCAAACTGGGCGCAATGTGGTCGTCGTTGGCACCCAGTGGGGTGACGAGGGCAAGGGCAAGGTGGTGGACTGGCTGACCGACCATGCCCAGGGCGTTGTGCGCTTCCAGGGCGGCCACAACGCCGGCCACACGCTGGTGATCAAAGGCATCAAGACGGCGCTGCAGCTGATCCCCTCGGGCATCATGCGCGACGGCGTCCCGTGTTACATCGGCAATGGCGTGGTGGTTGATCCCACCCATTTGCTGGCCGAGATCGAGCGGCTGGAATTTATCGGTGTCGAGGTGCGATCACGCCTGTTCATCAGCGAATCCTGCCCCCTGATACTGCCGTTCCATGTGGCGGTGGACAAGGCCCGCGAGGCGCTGCGCGAGACCAGCGGTGCCGGCAAGATCGGCACCACCGGCAAGGGCATTGGCCCGGCCTACGAAGACAAGGTGGCACGCCGCGCGCTGCGGGTGCAGGACCTGAAGCACCCCGAGCGCTTTGCGGTCAAGCTGCGGGAGCTGCTGGCACTGCACAACTTTGCGCTCTCCGGCTACCTGCACGGCGAGGTATTGGCATTCCAGCCGATTTTCGATGCGGCGATGGCGGCTGCCGAGCAACTCAAGCCAATGATGGCCGACGTGGGTTACCGCATCCACAACGCCAGCCGTGCCGGTGCCAATATCCTGTTTGAGGGTGCGCAGGGCACGCTGCTCGACATCGACCACGGCACCTATCCGTTTGTCACCTCCAGCAACTGCGTGGCGGGCAACGCCGCTGCCGGCGCCGGCGTCGGCCCGGGTTTGCTGCACTACATCCTGGGCATCACCAAGGCCTACACCACCCGGGTGGGCAGTGGGCCGTTCCCGACCGAGCTCGACATCAATGCGGTGGGCACGGTGGGCCACCATCTGTCGTCCGTCGGCCAGGAGCGCGGCACAGTGACGGGCCGCGCGCGCCGCTGCGGCTGGCTGGATGCGGCGGCACTCAAGCGCTCGATGATCATCAATGGCATCTCCGGCCTGTGCATCACCAAGCTCGATGTGCTGGACCAACTGCCCGAGATCAAGGTCTGCGTGGGCTACAAGCTGCGCGGCGAGGACATCGACATCCTGCCGCTCGACGCCGACGACATCGCCGTCTGCGAGCCAGTCTTCGAGATCTTTCCGGGCTGGACCGACAGCAGCTTTGGCATCACCGAATGGGACAAGCTGCCCGCCAATGCACGCGCCTACCTCGAGCGGGTGCAGGCCTTGATCGGTGTGCCGATCGACATGGTATCCACTGGCCCTGACCGGGTGCATACCATCCTGCTGCGCCACCCGTACAAAGTCTGAGCCTGGCCCAATACGCCACACTTGTGCCACCGGCGCACCGCCTGCGCGCCCGGTCTGACCCCAACTCCCTGACACCAAGGAAAACCCCACCATGCTGACCGACGACGGCAAGCACCTTTATGTGAGCTGGGACGAATACCACATGTTGATCGAGCGCCTGGCGCTCAAGGTGGCGCATTCGGGCTGGGAGTTCGACCAGATCCTGTGCCTGGCGCGTGGCGGTATGCGGCCGGGCGATGTGTTGTCACGCGTGTTCGACAAGCCGCTGGCGATCATGTCCACCAGTTCCTACCGGGCAGATGCCGGCACGATCCAGGGTCGGCTCGACCTGGCCAAGTACATCACCATGCCCAAAGGCGAATTGGCCGGCCGGGTGCTGCTGGTGGACGACCTCTCTGACTCGGGTGTCACGCTCAAGGCGGTAGTCGAGCGCTTGCGCGGCGTGCCGTCGATCAGCGACTTGCGCAGCGCTGTGATCTGGGTCAAGGGCGTGTCGAGCTACACCCCCGACTATTTTGTGGAGATGTTGCCCACCAGCCCCTGGATCCACCAGCCTTTCGAGGACTACGACAACCTCAGGCCTGAAGGCCTGGCGAAGAAGTTCTCGGTTTGATCGGACCGCTCACGTTGAGCCGCGGCGCAGCTGCCTACAGCGTGAACGGCTTTTCTCGGCGGCCCTTCGACCCGCTGTTTTTCGACAGGTTGACCCACAGCGTTCTCAATTCATCCCTACAGCGAGCGGCCAAAACAAAAGGCCAGCACTTTCGTGCTGGCCTTGATTATTTTGGTGCCCAGAAGAGGACTCGAACCTCCACGCCGCTAAGCGCTAGTACCTGAAACTAGTGCGTCTACCAATTCCGCCATCTGGGCTGTCTACTGCAAACAGGAGTATAGCATCATAAAAAACCAGATTCCAAGCCCGCCCGCCTTGGGCGCCGCGCTGATGAGCGAAGTCGAAGGCACGGTGCTAGGCCACCGAGACGGCCACGGCTTTGTACGCCGCGACGACAACGAGCCCGACATCTACCTCTCGCCGCAAGAAATGCGCTCGGTGCTGCACCGCGACCGCATCCGGGTGCGCATCGTGCGTGCTGACCGAAAAGGCCGGCCCGAGGGCCGCGTGATCGACATCGTCGAGCGCCGCAAATCACCCATCATCGGCCGTTTGCTGCACGAAAACAGCGTCTGGCTGGTGGCGCCTGAGGACCGGCGCTATGGCCAGGACATTCTGATCCCCAAAAACGCCACGGCCAACGCGGCGGTGGGCCAAGTGGTGGCAATCGAACTCACCGAGCCGCCGTCGATGTTCTCGCAACCGGTGGGCCGCATCACCGAGGTGCTGGGCGAGATCGACGACCCCGGCATGGAAATCGAGATTGCGGTGCGCAAGTACGAAGTGCCGCACCGGTTTTCGCCCGAAACCCTGGCCCAGTCCGCCTCGCTGCCCGACCGGGTGCGCGCGACCGACAAGCGCAACCGAATCGACCTGACGGACGTACCGCTGGTCACCATCGACGGCGAGGACGCGCGCGACTTTGACGACGCGGTGTACTGTGAACCGCTGGTCAAGAAGGGCCGTGGCAAAGCAGCGTTCGAAGGCTGGCGCTTGATCGTCGCGATTGCCGACGTCAGCCACTACGTCAAGCCCGGCGACCCGCTGGATGACGATGCCTACGAGCGTGCGACCTCGGTCTACTTTCCGCGCCGAGTGATCCCGATGCTGCCCGAAAAAATCAGCAACGGTCTTTGCTCGCTGAACCCCGACGAAGAGCGGCTGAGCATGGTCTGCGACATGCTGGTGGACGCGGCCGGCGTCATCAGCGCCTACCAGTTCTACCCCGCGGTGATCCGCTCCCACGCCCGGCTGACCTACACCGAGGTGGCCAACATCCTGGGCAACACCCGGGGTGTCGAGGCCCAGCGCCGGGCCGATCGCGTGCCTGACCTGATCCACCTGCATGAGGTCTACCGGGCGCTGCTGAAGAACCGCGGGCTGCGCGGTGCGATCGACTTCGAGACCACCGAAACCCAGATCGTCTGCGACGACAACGGCCGCATCGAGAAGATCGTGCCACGCACCCGCACCGAGGCGCACCGGCTGATCGAAGAAGCGATGCTGGCGGCCAACGTCTGCGCTGCAGAGTTCATCGAGAGCCACAAGCATCCGGCGCTGTACCGGGTGCACGAGGGGCCGACGCCCGAGAAACGGGTGACGTTGCAGAACTACCTGCGCTCGCTGGGCCTGGGTTTCAGCTTGAGCGACGACCCCAAGCCGTCCGAGTTGCAGGCGATCTCGCTGGCCACCAAGGATCGGCCGGATGCGCCGCAGATCCATTCGATGCTGCTGCGCTCGATGCAGCAGGCGGTCTACACCTCGGGCAATGCCGGCCACTTCGGCCTGGCCTATGAGGCCTATGCCCACTTCACCAGCCCGATCCGGCGCTACCCCGACCTGTTGGTGCACCGGGTCATCAAGGCCCTGCTGCTGGGCAAGCGCTACCTGCTGACCGGCAGCGCGGTCGAGCACACTGCTGCCGCCTTGCCGGCGCCCACGCCGGTGCGCAAGCTGGGCAAGGCGGCCAAACCGCCGGCCACTGCGCAAGATGCCGGCCTGTGGGAGGCCGCCGGTGGCCACTGCAGCGCCAACGAGCGCCGGGCCGACGAGGCCTCGCGCGATGTCGAAGCCTGGCTCAAATGCCGCTACATGCGCGACCGCCTGGGCGAGGAGTTTGCCGGCACCGTTACAGCGGTCACCAGCTTTGGCCTTTTTGTCACGCTCGACGAGTTGTATGTCGAAGGGCTGGTGCACATCACCGAACTGGGGGGTGAGTACTTCCGCTTCGACGAGGCCCGCCAAGACCTGCGCGGTGAGCGCAGCGGCGTGCGCTACGGTGTGGGCTCACGGGTGCGGGTCCAGGTCAGCCGGGTCGATCTGGACGGCCGCAAGATCGACTTCCGCCTGGTGCGTGAAGGCGAGACCGATGCGCTGGTGGTGCGCAGCAGCAAGCCCAAGTCGGCGGGTGGCGGATCTGCCAGCGCCGAGTTGAAGGAGGTACAAACCCGTGACCGTGCTGCCAAGGCCGGGCGCGCGAAGGCGGTGGCGGTGCGAGGCTCGCCGGCCAGCAAGAAGGGGCGGGCGGCCAACCCTGCGAAGGCACGTACCAAGCGCTGAACGGCCTCATGCGGTGAAGGCGCCCTCAAGCCGCGCCGGTACTTCTGACGCCGCGCCAACGTTGTGCACCGCTGTCCGGGTGCGGACGGCGTTGCCTCAGTTGCCCGCCGGCAGGCTGGCCGCCATCGCGTCGATCAGGTCGGCGGCGCGCAGCGGCAGGCGCAGGGTTCGGGCGTCGTCCTGCTCGGCGGCATGGCCGTGCAGCCAGACCGTGGCTGCAGCAGCCTCATAGCCATAGTGGCCGCCCGTTTGCGACCACAGCCCGCCCACCCAGCCGGCCAGCACATCACCGGTGCCGGCGCTGCTCAACCGGGCATTGCCTGTGGGGTTGAGGTGCGGCACGCGGCCGGGTGCGGCGATGACCGTGCCTGAGCCCTTCAGCACGACCGTCGCGCTGAGCTGATCGGCCAGGTCTTGCGCGTTGCGCTGGCGCTGCGCCTGGACCGCTGCTGCTGTGATGCCCAGCAAGCGGGCAGCTTCCAGAGGGTGCGGGGTCAAGACAGTGGGCGCACCGACATTGCCGCGCTGCACCAGTGCAGCGCGCAGGTCCGGGTCCGCAGCCACCGCGTTGAGCGCATCGGCGTCCAGCACCAGCCGCGCCGCGTGGGTGATCACCGCCGGCAACACGGCCCGCACCGCAGCGCCACCGCCGCAGCCGCACACCACCGTGCAACGGGCCAGAAAATCAGCCGCCAGCGAATCGTTCACGCCGCGTAGCATCAACTCGGGCCGGGCTGCGCTCGTGGCGATATCGCCGTCCAGCCGGGCCAGGTAGACGCGTCCGGCGCCGGCCGCCAAGGCTGCGCTGGCGGCCAGCAGCGCTGCACCGCCCATGCCGGGCGCACCGCCCAGCACCAGCACGTCGCCAAAGCTGCCCTTGTGCTGGGCATGGCTGCGGTCAGGCAACAGCGTTTGCAGGATGTCGGAGCCGGACAAGTTGGCGCTGGCGGCAACCTCGCCGCTATCCACGCCCAGACTGTCGAGCCAGATGCGGCCAGCAAAGTCTCGACCGCTCGCGGTGAACAGGCCTGGCTTGAGGGTCAGCAGCGCCAGGGTGTGGGTGGCCACCACCGCCGCATCCCCCAGCAGCCGGCCGGTGTCGCCGCACAGGCCGGTGGGCAAGTCCACCGCCAGCACTGGCACACGGGGGTGCTGCAAGCGCAGCACGGCGGCTGCGATACCGCCGTCGGGCGCACGGCGTGACCCGAGGCCGAGCAGTGCGTCGATCAGGGCGTCGGCCGGTCGGTCGTCGGGCCAGGGCCGGTCCAGACCCAAGGCGACGCACACGCCCGCCTGCCGTGCCTGGCTCAGCGCGTGCAAGGCGTCGGCCGGCAGTCGGCTGACATCGCCCAGCAGATTGACCGCCACATCCAGACCAGCCAGCCTCAGGTGGCGCGCGGCCACCAGCCCATCGCCGCCGTTGTTGCCCGGGCCGGCCCAGACATGGACCCTCCGGGCCTGCGGCGCCACTGCCAATGTCAGCCGGGCCACACCCTGGCCCGCAGCGGCCATCAGCGCGTGGGGCGCGCTGGCCGCCAAAGCCACCTGTTCGATGCGCCGGCTAGCGGCTGCGTCGAACAACGGCCAGTCCCGGGCCGACGGCAACACCGCCTGCGGTCCGTTGCCCGCTGCGAGCCGCCGTGCCATCAGGCCGGGCTGGGTCATGGTTTCTCCGGTCCAGGGTAAGCCGTAGGGGTGCTGCGCAGGCATTGTGCTTTACTGGCTTTTTGCTGCGCCGGATAGGTGCAGCCCGACCCGCAGGAGACCGTTCCATGTTCAAACAACTCGTCGCCGGTGTGGCGATAGCCGCCGGCTTGGCGTCCGGCGCTGCGCAGGCCCAGCAGTTTTTCCGCATCGGCACCGGCGGCACGGCCGGAACCTACTACCCGGTGGGCGGCATGATCGCCAACGCGGTGTCGCAGCCGGGCAAGATCGTCGTCACCGCCCAGGCCAGTAACGGGTCGCTGGCCAATGTCACCGGCATCGCCGGCGGCGCGCTGGAGTCCGGCTTCAGCCAGGCTGATGTGGCCAGCTGGGCCTACACCGGCAAGGGCGTGTTCGAGGGCAAGCCTGCCATCACCGGTTTGCGGCTGATCGCCAACCTGTACCCTGAGAGCGTGCACATCGTGGCCCGCAAAGGCGCTGGCATCAAGACGGTGGCCGACCTGAAGGGCAAGCGGGTGGCATTGGACGAGCCGGGTTCGGGCACCCTGATCAACGCCCGCACCATCCTGGCGGCTTACGGCATCAAGGAGTCCGACATCAAGCCCGAGTACATCAAGCCGAACCAGGCGGGTGACAAGCTGAAGGACGGCTCGATTGACGCCTTTTTCTTCACCGGGGGCTCGCCGGCCGGTGCCATCGCCGAGCTGGCCTCGTCGGGCGCCGGTATTGATCTGATCGCCATCGACGGCCCGCAGGCCGACGCGATCCGCAAGAGCGATGGCTTCTTCTCGCCCGACCTGATCGCCGCCGACACCTACAAGGGCATAGGCGCGGTCAAGACCCTGTCGGTGGGCGCGCAGTGGGTGACCAGTGACAAGGCCGATGCCAACACGGTCTACGAGATCACCAAGGCGCTGTTTGCCGAGGCCGGCCAGAAGGCGATGGGCGCCGGCCATGCCAAGGGCAAGTTCATCACCAAGGAAAACGCGGTCAAGGGTGCCGGCATCCCGCTGCATCCGGGGGCCGAGAAGTTCTACAAGGAAGCCGGGCTGTTGAAGTAGGGTGCCGGGCGGGCGGCCTTGCCGGCACCGTCTCCGCTTGACCTGCGCGGGACAGCCTGTCTGCCCTGTGTTTTTTGCCCGCCCAGGATTCACTGTTGATGCCCACCGCCTTGCCCGCCACCTTGCCTGCGACCTTGCCCAGTGAGCGCGACCTGCAGGCGCTGGAAGAAAAGTTCGACCCCGAGATGCGCTTCAGGCCGCTGGTGCAGCCGGCGGTGGCGCTGGTGGGCGGCCTGCTGGTGCTGCTCTCGGCGTTTCACTACTACACCGCCGGATTCGGCCTGCTGCAAGAGGTGACCCACCGCGGTGTGCACCTGGCTTTTGTGCTGGGGCTGATTTTTCTGGTGTTCCCGCACCGACAGGCGTTGTTGACGCAGCCGCTGCGCCCGGGTTGGGCGGCGCCGGGCGGGGTGCCGTGCCTCGATTGGTTGCTGGCCGGGGCGGTGGCCGCCTCGGTGCTCTACATCCCCTGGATCTTCGACGACCTGGCCTTTCGGGTGGGCAACCCCGGCACGCTGGATGTGGCGATGGGCACGGTGCTGATCGCAGCGCTGCTGGAGGCCACCCGCCGCAGCATGGGCTGGCCGCTGCCGATCATCGCGATGGCTTTCATGGCCTATGCGCTGGCTGGGCCGATATTCCCGGGCCTGCTGCAGCACGCCGGCGCCAGCTGGGCCCAGTTGGTCAACCACCAGTACTTGACCAGCCAGGGTGTCTACGGCATTGCGGTGGGCGTGGTGGCGACCTATGTCTTTCACTTCGTGCTGTTTGGCGTGATGGCCACCCGCATCGGGCTGGGCCAGCTGTTTCTCGACGTGGCGTCGAGCATCGCCGGGCGCTACGCCGGCGGGCCGGCCAAGGTCAGCGTGTTCGGCTCGGCGCTGTTCGGCATGTTGTCGGGCTCGTCGGTGGCCAATGCGGTGACGGTGGGCTCGCTCACCATCCCCGCGATGATCCGGGTCGGCTACCGGCGTGAGTTTGCGGCGGCGGTGGAGGCAGCGTCCAGCACCGGCGGGCAGATCACGCCACCAGTGCTGGGCGCAGCGGCCTTTTTGATGATCGAGTTTCTGGCGGTGCCGTACCAGACCATCATCGTCGCGGCCACGGTCCCGGCGTTCATGCATTTTTTCGGCGTGTTCATGCAAGTGCATTTCGAGGCCAAGCGCTATGGCCTGCGGGGCCTGACCGAGGCCGAGATGCCCAAATTGCGCCAGTCTCTGCGCGAGCGCTGGCCCACGCTGATCCCGCTGGCGCTGCTAATCTTTGTGCTGGTCAGCGGCCGCACGCCTTACCTGGCGGCGTTCTGCGGCATCAGCTCCTGCGCGATCGTCGGGCTGAGCACCCGTGCGCTTGGCAACCGGCCGGCCAACTGGGCCTTGTTGGTGGGTCTGCATGCGGTGCTGGGCGGGCTGGTTTTTGGTGGCCTGCAGCACGAGGGCGCCAAGCTGGCGGTGTTTGCCTGCGGCGTGCTGTTGGCGGTGCTGGCAATCCGGCTCGGCGGCGTCACCGGCCGCATCGCGCCGGCGGTGCTGCTCGAAGCGTTTGAGACCGGTGCCAAGTACGCGCTGGCGGTGGGCGCGGCAGCGGCCAGCGTGGGTCTGGTGATCGGTGTGGTCACGCTGACCGGCGTGGGCTTCAAGCTCAGCACCATCATCACCGGCGCGGCCAACGCGATGGGCAGCGGCGTGGGCACCTGGCTGCCGGCCGAATGGGTGGCGCCCGCCACGTTGGCGTTGCTGGTGGCGCTGGTGATGACCGGGCTGGTGTGCATCCTGCTGGGCTGCGGCATCCCCACCACGGCCAACTACATCATCATGGTCACGGTGGCTGCGCCCACGCTGGTGTTGATGGGTGTCGAGCCGCTGGTGGCGCACTTCTTTGTCTTCTACTACGGCGTGCTGGCCGACATCACACCGCCGGTGGCGCTGGCCGCCTACGCGGCCGCCGGCATGGCGGGCAGCGACCCGTTCAAGACCGGCAACATGGCATTCAGGCTGGGGCTGGCCAAGGCACTCGTGCCGTTTGTCTTCGTGTTTTCACCCTCGTTGCTGCTGGTGGCCAAGGGCTTTACCTGGTATGACTTCAGCGTGACCTTCATCGGCTGCATCCTGGGCATCAGCTTGCTGGCGGCGGCGCTGTCCAAGTTCTTGCTGGTGGAGATGCGGCGCTGGGAGCAGCTGCTGTGCGGCCTGGGTGCGGTGCTGAGGGTGGTGCCGGGCCAGATCAGTACGCTGATCGGTGCAGCGGTGGCGGCGCCGGTTCTGTTGCACCAGTGGACGGGCTGGCGCAAGGGGGCTTTTCGCGCCTGAAGTTGATCGCCTCAGCGCCGGGCCAACCGTGCCACGTCCAGCCCTTCGACATCGATTGCCGGTGCCCGCCCCGCCAGTTGGTCGGCCACCACCCGGGCCGAGCCGCAAGCCAGCGCCCAACCGCTCGATCCATGGCCCAGGTTGAGCCAGATGCCCGGCGCGCCGCTGGCGCCCAGCACGGGCGGGCCATCGGGCAGCATCGGACGGGCGCCTTTCCATGCCTGGATTTGGCCTTGCTGGGCACAACCGGGGTACCAGTCGTCCAGCACCTTGTGCAGGGTGTGCAGGGCGGCCTGGTTGTGTTGCGCCAGGTCGCCACCCAGCTCGGCACTGCCGGCCACCCGCACCCGCTGGCCCAGGCGGCTGATCGCCACCTTGTACTTTTCGTCCATCACGGCCGAGGCCGGGCCCAGGTCGGGATGAGATTCAACACGGCGCAGCGGCGCGGTGATCGAGTAGCCATGCACCGCCACCAGCGGCAGGCGTAGGCCGAGCGGCTTGAGCAAGTTGCGTGAGCCCAGCGCCGCGCAGACCACGACCGCGTCGAACGCTTCTGACGTCGGCGCCTCGGTGCTGCCCAGGGCCTGGTGCCAGACCGTGGCTTGCGGGCCAGCGTCGAGGTGGTGAACGCTGCGACCGAATCGGAACACTGCGCCGCGCTGCTGGGACTCGGCCCGCAGCAGGTGGGCAAACTGGCGGCAGTTGCCGACCTCGTCGTCCGGCAGGTGCACGGCGGCATGCAAGGCGGTGTCCGGGTTGAGGCCGCGCTCGATCGTGCGGGCGCGGGCACCGTCGATCAAATGAAAGTTGATGCCCAGCTCGGCCAGCAATTTCAGGCTGCCGCGTGCCGCCGTCAGGTCGCGGGCGCTCCGCAGCAGCACCAGGTAGCCGCGCGCCTGTTCATGTTCGAGCTGCAGGCTGCGGCCCAGCAGGGCCAGCCGCTGCTGGCTGTAGCGCGCCAGCCGGTACAGCCGGGCGCGGTTGGCCGCGTAGACCGGCGCCCGGCAGGCGCGCCACCAGCGCCAGATCCAGCCGAGCTGGCCGGGCGCCATGGGCCGCGCCAGCCGCACCGGCGCGTGGCGCGACAGCAGGTTGCGCAATACCTTGGCCGGCATGCCCGGCGCGGCCCAGGGCGTGACATAGCCTGGCGCCACCACCCCGGCGTTGGCAAAGCTGGTCTCCTCGGCCACGCTGGCACGGCGCTCGAACACCGTGACCTGGTGGCCGTCGCTGGCGAGCTCAAAGGCTGTCGTGACGCCGACGATGCCGGCGCCGATCACCGCCACCCGCACCCTCAGGCGCTCCGGCCTGTGGCGCGGCGGGCCGGGCGGGAGGCGGCAGCGGCGCGAGCCGCCAGTGCCGCTTCGATCGTCAGGGAAACACCCAGCACGCTGTCGTCATGCATCGCCGGGCCCCAGACCATCAGGCCGACGGGCATCTGGTCAGCGGCCTGGCAAGGCAGCGACAGAGCGCATCCGTCCAGCATGTTGATGGTGGACGCATTGCGCAGCAGCAGCGCATTGATCGCAAAAAAGCGCTGGTCACTGGCCAGCAGCGGGGCCAGGGCCGGCGCCACCATCGGCACCGTGGGCGAGAGCAGGGCATCAAAACCTTGGACCTCGGCCTCGATGCAGGCGATCCAGGCGCGTCGCGCATGCAACAGGTTGATGTAGTCGGCGGCGGTCATGACCTCGCCGCGGCGGATGCGCTGGGCCACCCGCGGGTCGTAGTCGGCTTCTCGCAGGCCCAGACGGGCGCGGTGCCAGGCCCAGCTTTCGGCGGCAGCGAAGCCGGCCTGGGCCTGCAAACCGGCCAGCTCGGACAACTGCGTGAGCGGCAGTTCTTCGATGCGTGCGCCGGCGGCCCGCAGCGCGTCCAGCGTGTCCTCGAACGCGCGAGCCACATCGCTGTCCAGGCCGTCAAGCATCACCGTTTGCGGCACCGCCAGCCGCAGCGCCTGCAGCGGGCGCGCCAGCGGGCGGGGCAGGCGGGCTGCCAGCAGGCCGTGTACCAGCACCGCGTCACGCACGCTGCGGGTGATGGCGCAGGCCGTGTCGAGCGTGCTCGACAACGGGATGGCACCCGCCAGCGGGGTCAGGCGCTGGGTGTTCTTGAAGCCGACCAGGCCCTGCAGCGCTGCCGGGATGCGGATCGAGCCGCCGGTGTCCGAGCCCAGCGCGGCCCAGGCCGCGCCCGTGGCCACCGACACCGCGCCGCCCGAGGTGCTGCCGCCGGGGATGCGGGGCGTCGGGTTGAGCGCGAGCGTGGTCGGATTGACCGGGGTGCCGAAATGCGGGTTGATGCCCACGCCCGAGTAGGCAAATTCGCTCAGGTTGGTATGGCCGGTGAGCGCGGCGCCGGCACTGCGCAGCCGCGCCACGGCGGGGCAGTCGGCGCTGGCCGGTGCGGCGTCGTCCATCGCCCGAGAGCCGGCCGTGGTCGGATGCCCGGCAACGTCGAACAAGTCCTTGATTGACACCGCCAGCCCGGCCAGGGGCGGCAGTGGCAAACCGACCGCACGTGCGGCGTCCACCGCAGCGGCCACGGCCAGCGCCTGGTCATCAAAACGCCGCAGGTAGACCGCGTCGCAAGCCGGGCTGCTGGCCGCTGCGAGGGCGTTCTGCAACAGGCTGCTGGCGCTGACCTGGCCGGCGTTGATTGCGGCCACCGCGTCGTGCAGGTCAGTCTTGCCGCCTGACTCGAACGCCCCGGCTGCTACAATCTTTGGGTTTATCTGGATGTCCATGTGGGCCAATGGTGGTTCGCAGGCTGCTGGATGAACAAATCGCGAACCGGCTGTCGAAAGGTGTCGCTGATCTGAAAAATACCTGAAACCCCGTGTCTGACCCTTGGTTTGGATCAGTTTTGGGGTAACTCGCAGCAGTCTGGGAGGTTCACAGGCCGCTGCAACTCAGTGTTTTCAGCAGCGATTCGCGCCGGATTCTAGACCCAACCTTTGGAGTTACCCATGTCTGTCACCATGCGCGAAATGCTGGAAGCCGGCGTCCATTTTGGACACCAAACCCGCTTCTGGAACCCCAAGATGGCCCCGTACATCTACGGCCATCGCAACAAGATCCACATCATCAACCTCGAGAAGACGCTGCCCAAGTTCGAGGAGGCGATGAAGTTTGTGCGCAAGCTCAGCGGCAAGCGCGGCACCATCCTGATGGTGGGCACCAAGCGCCAGGCGCGCGACGTGATCAACATGGAAGCGCACCGCTCGGGCATGCCTTTTGTCGACCAGCGCTGGCTTGGCGGCATGTTGACCAACTTCAAGACGGTCAAGGGTTCGCTGAAAAAGCTCAAGGAAATGCAGGTCACCAAGGAAGCGGGCCTGGATTCGCTGTCCAAGAAAGAGGGCCTGATGTTCGAGCGTGAACTGGCCAAGCTCGAAAAAGACATCGGCGGCATTCAGGACATGAGCGCGCTGCCTGACGCGCTGTTCGTGATCGACGTCGGCTACCACAAGATTGCGGTGGCCGAGGCCATCAAGCTCGGCATCCCGATCATCGGCGTGGTCGACACCAACCACTCGCCAATCGGCATCGACTACGTCATCCCCGGCAACGACGACTCGGCCAAGGCCGTGGCGCTGTACGCCAAGGCCGTTGCCGACGCGGTGCTCGAAGGCCGTGCCAACGCGGTCAATGAAGTGGTGGCCGCAGTGGCCGGCACCGACGAGTTTGTCGAGGTCAGCGAAGGCGCTTGAGGCCTTGTCCGGACAGGCCTTGAAAAGGGGCTTCACAGCCCCTTTTTCACACGGCCCTGACTCTCGCGACAACCTCCCCCCATTTTTGGGCGACCCGCAGGGCCGCCCGCAGCACTGGAGACAGAACATGGCAGCAATCACTGCAAGCATGGTTGGCGAATTGCGCGCCAAGACCGACGCGCCGATGATGGAATGCAAGAAGGCGCTCACCGAGGCCGATGGCGACATGGGCCGCGCTGAAGAAATCTTGCGCGTCAAGCTGGGCAACAAGGCTGGCAAGGCCGCCTCGCGGATCACCGCCGAGGGCGTCATCGCCATCTCGGTCACCGGCAACACTGGCGCGATGATCGAGATCAACTGCGAGACCGACTTTGTCTCGAAGAACGACTCGTTCCTGGCCTTCACCAAGCACTGCGCCGCGCTCGTCGCCACCAGCAACCCG
>JANMXG010000271.1:0-2075 GCA_031394235.1 Betaproteobacteria bacterium | reverse complement strand
GGAAGAGGCCAAGGAAGAGATCGAGATCGACTACGCCGGCGACTCGATCGAGGTCGGCTTCAACGTCACCTACCTGATGGAGGCGCTGTCCAACATCAGCCAGGACATGGTCAAGATCGAGCTGCAGGACGGCAATGCCAGTGCCCTGATCACCGTGCCCGAGCAGACCGGTTTCAAGTACGTGGTGATGCCGATGCGCATTTAGCGCGCAACACGCAAACAGCAGCAGCGGCGGGCCCAGTGCCCGCTTCAGCGTTTTAAGGGCCGGCCGTTTTGCCGCCGGGCCCACCGCCAGAACCCTCGAAAGCGAGTGATTGATGACCGAACCCACCCTGCCCCATGACCCGAGCAAGGGCCAGCCGGCCAGCCCAGCGGGCGCCCCGTCCAAGGGCAACAGCGGTGTGACCCAGCGCGAGGTGCCCACCGCCGACGGCCTGGTGGTCTCGACCGGGTCTGAGGCCTCGGCCGCCTACGGCGAGGGCAGCATCCAGATCCTGGAAGGCCTGGAGGCGGTGCGCAAGCGCCCCGGCATGTACATCGGCGACACCAGCGACGGCACCGGTCTGCACCACCTGGTGTTCGAGGTGGTGGACAACTCGATCGACGAGTCACTCGCCGGGCACTGCGACGACATCATCGTCACCATCCACAGCGACAACTCGATCTCGGTCATCGACAACGGCCGTGGCATCCCCACCGGCGTGAAGATGGACGACAAGCACGAGCCCAAGCGCAGTGCGGCCGAGATTGCGCTGACCGAGTTGCACGCGGGCGGCAAGTTCAACCAGAACAGCTACAAGGTCTCGGGCGGTCTGCACGGCGTGGGCGTGAGCTGCGTGAATGGCCTGTCCAAATGGCTGCGCCTGATCGTGCGGCGCGACGGCAAGGTGCACGCGCTGGACTTTGCGATGGGCCTGCCGCAAAACCGGCTGCTGGAGACACGCGACGGCTTCGAGACCAGCCCGATGCGCATCACCGGCGACACCGAGAAGCGCGGCACCGAAGTGCACTTCTTGCCCGACGAGACCATCTTCTCGAACATCGACTTCCACTACGACGTGCTGGCCAAGCGCCTGCGCGAGCTGAGCTTCTTGAACAACGGCGTGCGCATCCGGCTGGTGGACGAGCGCAACGGCAAGGAAGAGGACTTTGCCTTCGCCGGCGGCGTCAAAGGTTTTGTGCAGTTCATCAACACCGGCAAGAAGGTGCTGCACCCGAACGTGTTCCACGCCGCCGGTGACAAGGTGAGCGACCAGGGCACCAACGTCGGCGTTGAAGTGGCGATGCAGTGGAACGACGGCTACAGCGAAAACGTGCTCTGCTTCACCAACAACATCCCGCAGCGTGACGGCGGCACCCACCTGACCGGCCTGCGCGCAGCGATGACGCGGGTGATCAACAAATACCTCGACGACAGCGAGATGGCCAAGAAGGCCAAGGTCGAAATCGCCGGCGACGACATGCGTGAAGGCCTGGCCTGCATCGTCAGCATCAAGGTGCCTGAGCCCAAGTTCAGCAGCCAGACCAAGGACAAGCTGGTCTCCAGCGAGGTGCGCGGCCCGGTCGAAGAGATCGTCAGCAAACTGCTGACCGATTGGCTGCAAGAAAACCCGCTCGACGCCAAGATCATTTGCGGCAAGATCGTCGAGGCCGCCCGTGCCCGTGAGGCGGCCCGGCGCGCCCGCGAGATGACTCGCCGCAAAGGTGTGCTGGACGGCATGGGCCTGCCCGGCAAGCTGGCCGACTGCCAGGAAAAAGACCCGTCGCTGTGCGAGATCTACATCGTCGAGGGCGACTCGGCCGGCGGCAGTGCCAAGCAAGGGCGCGACCGCAAGTTCCAGGCGATCCTGCCGCTGCGCGGCAAGATCTTGAACGTCGAAAAAGCGCGCTATGAAAAACTGCTGAGCAGCGACTCGATCGTCACGCTGATCACGGCGCTGGGCACGTCGATCGGCAGCGAAGAGTTCAACATCGACAAGCTGCGCTACCACCGCATCATCATCATGACCGACGCCGACGTGGACGGCGCGCACATCCGCACCCTGCTGCTGACGTTTTTCTACCGCCAGATGCCG
>JANMXG010000270.1:0-1902 GCA_031394235.1 Betaproteobacteria bacterium | reverse complement strand
TTCAATCCGAGCCACCAGTATCTCCACGACAAGTTCGTGCGCGGCGAGGCGAGCATCCAGCAGATGGATGTGCAGACCTATTTCTTCCGGCGCAGCAACCTCAACGCGCTGGGCCAGGCGCGCAGCTGGACCGACCACCTGCTGTGGCACCATGCCGCGCACACGGTGGACTTGTTTGCCCACCAGGCCGGCAGCCCCATCGTCAAGGCCAATGCCGTGCAGGGCCCGATCCACCCGGTGCTCGGCATTGCGATGGACATGAGCATCCAGCTGCAAGCGGCCAACGGCGCGATCTGCACCTTGTCGCTCAGCTTCAACAACGACGGGCCGTTGGGCACTTTCTTCCGCTACATCGGCGACAGCGGCACCTACCTGGCGCGCTACGACGACTTGTTCACTGGCAAGGACGAGCGGATCGACGTGTCGCAGGTGGCGGTGTCGATGAACGGCATCGAGCTGCAGGACCGCGAATTCTTTGCCGCGATCCGCGAGGGCCGCGAGCCCAATTCCAGCGTCGCCCAGGTGCTGCCGTGTTACCAGGTGCTGCACGGCCTGGAGCAGCAGCTCAACGCCGGCTGACACCGCGCATCGACACCACCATGCAGCAACACCCGATCGGCCCGCTCATCCGGCGGTTGACCTCGGTCACGCCTGCCCAGGTAGCGCAACTGGCCGAAGTGCTGATCGATTGTGTGGAGGGCGGCGCTTCGGTGTCGTTCATGTGGCCACTCGCAACCGACAAGGCGCAGGCCTTCTGGCAGCGGGTGGCTGATGACGTGCAGCGCGGCGAGCGCCTGCTGCTGGTGGCCGAAGATCCGGCCGGGGCGATTGTGGGCACCGTGCACCTGGTGCTGGCATTGCCCGACAACCAACCCCACCGCGCCGATCTGGCCAAGATGCTGGTGCACCGGCGCGCGCGCCGGCAAGGGCTGGGCGCAGCGTTGGTGCGCGCAGCAGAGGCCGCGGCGTGCGCTGCTGGCAAGCAGTTGCTTGTGCTCGACACCGTCACAGGCGGCGATGCCGAACGCCTGTACGCCAGCTTGGGCTGGCAGCGCAGCGGCGAGATTCCGGGCTTTGCGTTGTGGCCGCGTGGCGGCTTGTGCGGCACCACGCTGTACTTCAAGCCGCTGTCTTGAAGGCAATGGATCTTGTCAAACTGGGTGGTCAGCCGGCCTTAGACGCGAGACCCCGTGGCCGGGGGGTCGGATCGTCGAACCCACGCGGGCCGGACACTGACATCCCTGAGTTGTATTGACCCTTCAGTGCGATGGTGCGCTGGCGCATGAAAAAACCCGCCAGCGGGCAATCGCTGGCGGGTTTTTGGCGGGTGTGGATCCAGCGATGAACCGGATCGGCCCGTCAAGCCATCACGGTTTGGGACTGGTCTCGGCTTCGGCTTCTTTGCAGGTCGGGGAGCAGACAAACTGCGCCTTGCCCAGCAGGCGACGGGACTTCAACAAACTGCGGGGCCGGTGCTTGCCACACAGAAAACACGACATCGTTGCAGCGCCAAAAGCGCCGGCAGCGGTGAAGGGTGATCCCGGCGTTTTGCTGCGATAACGCAGGCCGTCGGAATCGATGGAGGTCTTGGTATCGGCTTTGGCCATGGGTAGGTGCGATTGGGCGTTGAAGTGGCGGCGCAGGGATCTGCACGTCACTGCGGCTGAATGCAAGATCCGGCCCAGCTGTGTGTATTATGCCCTATCGTTTCAATTTGACATAATATACATCGTCGCGCATCCAGCGTGCCTGGAGCAGCGGGGCTGCGGTCTGAATTCTGAAGGCCGGACATCCAGCCAACCGCCAACCGCCAACCGCCAACCGCCAACCGCCAACCGCCAACCGCCAACCGCCAACCGCCTACCACTCACCACTCACCACTCACCACTCACCACTCACCAC
>JANMXG010000269.1:0-2426 GCA_031394235.1 Betaproteobacteria bacterium | reverse complement strand
CTCGCTGGTGGACGCCTGGTAGAACCGGGTCTTCTTCTCCAGCCCCAGGATGCGGATGGCTTCGAGCAGGCGCAACGTGCCGATGCCGTCGGCGTTGGCGGTGTACTCGGGCGTCTCGAAGCTGACCGCCACATGGCTCATCGCACCCAGGTTGTAGATCTCGTCGGGCTGCACCTGCTGCACGATGCGGATCAGGTTGGTGCTGTCCGACAAGTCACCATAATGCAGCTTGAAGCGCTGGTGATCGACATGCGGGTCCTGGTACAGGTGGTCGATCCGGTCGGTATTGAACAAGCTGGCGCGGCGCTTGATGCCGTGCACCTCGTAGCCTTTGTCGAGCAACAGCTCGGCCAGGTAAGCGCCATCTTGGCCGGTAACGCCAGTGATCAGTGCAGTCTTCATGTTGGGGGTGTGCAAAGGCGGAAAAGCGTCAAGCATACCGTGCGCATCAGGGTCAACCCGTGACAGCTGCGGGGCTGGGCTGGCGCGTTGTGGCCGGCGCAATTCAGAACTTTGCCCGCCTTCGGGCGGCTGTGCAGCCCGGGCCGTCACGCGTCGGCCCTACAGTGGGCGGATGACCTGCCCGCAAGCCCGCCCATGACACGCCCTGAATCCACGCCCGCGCTGCTGGCCGCGCTGTCCACGTTCGCCCGCCAGGCCGGCGCTGTGATCATGGCGGTCTACGCCACCGATTTTGCGGTGCAGGGCAAGGCGGACGCCTCGCCGGTGACCGAGGCCGACCAGCGCGCCGAGGCGGTGATCCTGGCCGGGCTGGCGGCACTGGCCCCGGACATCCCGGTGGTGGCCGAAGAGGCCATGGCTGCTGGCCACACGCCCGAGGTGGGTGACCGCTTCTGGCTGGTGGACCCGCTGGACGGCACCAAGGAGTTCATCCAGCGCAATGGCGAGTTCACCGTCAACATCGCACTGATCGAACACGGCCTGCCGGTGCTGGGCGTGGTGCTGGCGCCGGCCTTGGGCCCGCAGGGGCGTTTGTGGGCCGGTGCGGTGGGCTTTGGCGCCACGGTGGAGGACGCGTCGGGCCGCCGCAGCATGGCTTGCCGCCCTGTGCCGGCCGACGGCCTGACGGTGCTGGCCAGCCGGTCGCATGGCGATGCCGCGGCGTTGGACGCTTTTTTGGCGGGCCATCTGGCCGGGCGCCGGGTGGCGGCCGTCAGCACTGCCGGGTCCTCGCTCAAGCTGTGCCTGCTGGCCGCCGGCCAGGCCGACCTGTACCCCCGGCTGGGCCGCACGATGGAATGGGACATCGCTGCCGGCCATGCCGTGCTGGCCGCCGCTGGGGGCCGGGTGTGCCGGGTGGACGACGGTGCGCCGCTGCGCTACGGCAAGCCCGGCTTCGAGAATCCACACTTTTTTGCCACCGGGCTGTGACAGCCCGGGGCTCGCCGAATGGCCTGGTCAAACATCGAGTCAGCACGCCGCCCGATGGACGGCAGCAGGCAGAGGGCAGCATATGAAGGGCATCACATGAAGGGCATCACATGAAGGTCTTGGTCACCGGCGCAGCCGGGTTCATTGGCATGCACGTGGCCGAGCGGTTGCTGGCGCGTGGCGATGCGGTGGTGGGGCTGGACAACCTCAACGACTACTACGACCCCCAGCTCAAGCTGTCGCGCCTGGCTCGCCTGCGAGCCACACCGGGCTTTGAGTTTGTCAAGGCCGACATCGCCGACCGGGCCGCCATCGCCAGCCTGTTCGAGCAGGGCGGGTTCGACCGGGTGGTGCACCTGGCGGCCCAGGCGGGGGTGCGCTACTCATTGATCAACCCGCATGCCTACGTTGAGTCCAACCTGGTCGGCTTTGTCAACATCCTGGAGGGTTGCCGCCACCACAAGGTGGCGCACCTGGCGTATGCCAGCAGCTCCAGCGTCTACGGCGGCAACACCGCGCTGCCGTTTGCCGAGGCGCAGGGCGTGGACCACCCGGTCAGCCTGTATGCCGCCACCAAAAAGGCCAACGAGCTGATGGCGCACACCTACAGCCACCTCTACGGCTTGCCGTGCACGGGGCTGCGCTTTTTCACGGTTTACGGGCCGTGGGGCCGGCCGGACATGGCGCTGTTCTTGTTCACCCGGGCAATGATCGAGGGCAAGCCGATCCAGGTCTTCAACCATGGCCGGATGCAGCGCGACTTCACCTACATCGACGACATCGTCGAGGGCGTGCTGCGTGTGCTGGACCGGGCGCCGGTGGCCGACGCCACCTTCGACGCCGCCGCGCCCGATCCGGCGCGCTCCTGGGCGCCGTACCGGGTGTTCAATATCGGCAACCAGGGGCCGGCGCAACTGATGGACTTCATCGCCGCGGTCGAGCAGGCGGTGGGCTGCACGGCGGTCAAGACGTATTTGCCGATGCAGCCGGGCGATGTGCAGGCCACCTACGCCGACGTGCAGCACCTGACCGAC
>JANMXG010000268.1:0-36397 GCA_031394235.1 Betaproteobacteria bacterium | reverse complement strand
AAGGAGGGCATCGCCAAGGGCGTGGCCAACTCGGTGCTGATCAAGATCAACCAGATCGGCACCCTGACCGAGACCTTTGCCGCGATCGAGATGGCCAAGCGCGCCGGTTGGACCGCCGTGATCAGCCACCGCTCGGGCGAGACCGAGGACAGCACGATTGCCGACATCGCCGTGGGCACCAACGCCGGCCAGATCAAGACGGGCTCGATGAGCCGCAGCGACCGCATGGCCAAGTACAACCAGTTGCTGCGCATCGAAGAAGACCTGGGCGACATCGCCAGCTACCCGGGCCGGGCGGCGTTTTACAACCTGCGCTGAAGCGGCGCCAGGCCTGGGTCCGCCGTCATGCGCTTTGTCACCGCTGTGTTGCTGCTGCTGCTGGTCGGCGTGCAGGCTGGCCTGTGGCTGGGGGAAGGCGGACTGCCGCAAACCATGAAGCTGCAGAGCCAACTGGATGCCCAATTGAAGCGCAACGCCGGCCAGCGCCATGCCATCGAACGGTTGAACGCCGAGGTCGATGATCTGCGGCAAGGCCTGGAGATGGTGGAAGAACGCGCCCGCACCGACCTGGGCATGGTCAAGCCCAACGAGATCCTGGTGCAATACGCCGCCAAGCGCTGACCGCAACGCCTGCGCCCGCCGCGGCGGCCCCCCTCCGATGATCGACTTCCTGGTCGCCACGGCTCCCCTGCTGGCGCCCGCCTTTCACCTGGCGGGCAGCGACATCACCTGGCTCGAGATCGCAGCCGTGGTGTTGGGGCTGTGGATGGTGCTGTGCAATCTGCGCATCAACCCGCTCGGCTGGCCGCTGGCCATCGTCAGCTCGGCGCTGTATGCGCTGCTGTTTGTGCACAGCAAGCTGTATGGCGAGGCGGCGCTGCAGGGCGTGTTCATCGTGCTGGGCGCCTGGGGTTGGTGGCAGTGGCTGCGCGGCACGGCAGGTGACGGCCAGCGGCTGCGGGTGCGCAGCCTCACGCCGCGCCAGCGTGGGCTGGTGCTGGCGCTGACGCTGGCGGCTTGGCCGGCGCTGGGCCTGCTGCTGTCGCGTGTCACCGACAGCGACGTGCCCTACCTCGACGCGCTGCCCACCGTGGGCAGTCTGGCCGGCCAAACCCTGCTGGCGCGCAAGTGGGTTGACAACTGGCCGGCCTGGGTGGCGGTCAATGCGGTCAGTCTGGTGCTGTTTGCCACCAAGGGCCTGTGGCTGACGGTGGCGCTGTACGCGGTATTTTTAGTGCTGGCGGTGGTGGGCTGGCGGGCCTGGGCGCGGCTGTTGCCCCAAAGCGCTGGCCAGGTGCAAGCCCCGGCAGGACCCCCCGGTGGCTGAGCCGATCCGTATTGCCATCGTCGGCGCCGAGAGCACCGGCAAGACCGCGCTGGCCCAGGCGCTGGCGCTGCGGCTGGCCGCCCTGACCGGTCGGCGCTGCACCTGGGTCGGCGAGTGGTTGCGCCACTGGTGCGAGCGCGAGGGCCGCACGCCCCGGCTGGATGAGCAACTGACGATTGCGGTGCACCAGCACGCCCTGATCGATGCTGCCGCCGCCAGCCACGACGTGGTGGTCTGCGACACCACCGCGCTGATGACCGCGGTCTACAGCGACCTGCTGTTCGACGACCGCAGCCTGGAGGCCTACGCCGTGGCCCAGCAGCGTCGCTGCCAGCTCACGCTGCTGACCGCACTTGATATCGCCTGGGTGCCCGACGGCCTGCAGCGCGACGGCCCGCAGGTGCGCGAGCCGGTGGACAACCGGGTGCGCGCGCTGCTGATCGGCCACCAGTTGCCCTGGGCGCTGGTGGGTGGCCAGGGCGCGGCGCGGCTGGATGCGGCGGTAGATGCCGCAGCACCGCTGCTGCGTGCCTCCACGGCGCCCGGCAGCGGCCTTTTCACCCGGCTGGCCGAGCGTGACGCGGCGGCGTCAGCCTGGCGCGGGCTGTGCAACGACTGCGATGTGCCCGATTGCGAGCACCAGTTGCTGAAACGCGGCTGACCGGGCGGCTCGGGTGCTGACTGCGACGGCCAGCAGGCCGACCGCGCGTCGGTCTGCTGGCCCACAGACGCCGCACCCGGACCGGGGCACGATAGGGCTGTCGCAGCGTGCGACCAGGAGATCGTCATGAGCCCCATCCCCAAGCCCCCGATCCAGGATCCTGACCCGGGCACGCCCGGCATCCCGCAGGACCCACCCATCGACATGCCGCTCGACCCGCCGATCCAGGAGCCGCGGGACAGCCAGGCGCACCACCGTGTTGCAGTGCACGGTCAGGCCGCGGCGGTCACGGCATGAACATCCTGATGGTGTTGACCGCCCAAGCCAACCTGGGCAATACCGGCCGCAAGTCCAGCTTTTGGCTGGAGGATCTGGCCACGCCGTACTGGATCATGCGGGACGCCGGCGCCACGCTGACGTTGGCGTCGCCGGCAGGCGGGCCCGCAACCATCGATCCCGCCAGTGAGGCGCCAGAGGCCCAGACCGACAGCACCCGGCGCTTCAAGGCCGACACCGAGGCGATGACCTTCGCCGCCAACACATTGCGGCTGGCCGATGTCGAGGCAGCGCACTTCGATGCGGCGTTTTATGTCGGCGGCGACGGGCCGCTGTGGAGCCGGGTCGACACACCGGCCCAAGTGCGGCTGATCGGGCAGTTGGCTACCGCAGACTAGCCGTTGGGGCGGGTCGGCCATGCTGCGGCCGCGCCGCGCCGCGCCTTGGCCCGTGCGAGGACGGCCGGCCTGTCGTCACCGACGGCCACCCGGTCACCGGCCAGAACCCGGCGCCAGTGGTCAGCGCGGCGCCTGCTGGCCTTGTCGCGCTGACCCTACCAGGCGCGCAGCCGGCTTCTCAGGCGCGCAATGCTCTGGCTGTGCAGCTGGCAAACCCGGCTTTCGGTCACCTTCAGCACGGCGGCGATCTCTTTCAAATTCATGTCGTGCTCGTAGTACATGCTCATCACGTACTGCTCACGCTCGGGCAGGTTCTTGATCGCTTCGACCAGGGCCTCGCGCATGCGGCGGTCTTGCAGCATGGCCAGCGGGTTGACCGTGTCGTCCACCACATGCCGATCGAGGTAGTCGTCGTCGCCCTCGTCGCCGGTCATGTCCTCCAGGTAGATCAGCTGGGTGCCCCGTACCTTGCCCAGCAGTTCCTGGTATTGGGTCAGCGACAGGCCCATCTCGGCGGCGATCTCGCTTTCGTGCGGCGCCCGGCCCAGGGTCTGCTCGAGCTTGCGCAGCGCGGTCTCGATCGAGCGCTGCTGGCGCCGGTCGCCGCGGCTCATCCAGTCGTTGCCGCGCAACTCGTCCAGCATCGCCCCCCGGATTCGCTGGGTAGCGAAGGTCTCGAACTGCACGCCATGGGCGGCGTCGAAGCGCGTCAGCGCATCGGACAGGCCGATCATGCCGACCTGGATCAGGTCGTCCAGCTCGACGTTGGCCGGCAGCTTGGCGATCATCTGGTGCGCCAGCCGCCGGACCAGCGGGCTGTACTGCTTGAGCAGCGCGTTGGCGTCGAGTCGGCCCTTGGCGGTGTACATGTTCATCATGCTCCGGACAGTTCAGTTCAGGCGGCCAGTGGCCGTGCCTTGGCGGGCGGGTACAGGGCGTGCCGACAGCGCCAAGCGGTCGGACAGGGTGAGATTGCTGGTGTTTGCCGGGCCGGTCGGGTCGGCACTGCCGGCGTGGCCGGCCAGTTGCAGCATCACCAGCCGAATCAAGTCTGCCGGCAACGGCGCTGACGGCGCACCCTGCGGATCGACTACGGCCAGACTGCGCAGCGCAGCGCCCAAGAAATGGTCTGCACATTCGGTCAGCCGGTCGGCCATGCGGTGTGCCCGGCGCGGCGACACATCGCCGGCCACCACCAGGTCGTAGGCCAGTGCGCCCAGGCGCTGCGAGAGCTGCTTCATCGAGGTGTAGGCATGGGTCAGGCTGTCGGGTCGGTTACCGGCCAGCAGCACCGGGCTGGGGGTCCGGCCGACAAACATGCGCCGCAGGTCCAGCGCATTCGCGTGCAGCAGCACCACGTCGGCGCGCGGTGCGGCAGTGTGCAGCGCCGTCAGAAACCCGGTCAGCGTGGCGCGGCTGTCCAGGTAGTGCATCGGCAGGCCGCGCGCCGCCAGGTACGAAACCTGGGGCGACAGCCGCTCGACACAGGCCGGCAGGTCCACGGTGGCCAGCTCGTGCGGCGGCGAGGCGGAATCGGCCGCGTCCACCACCAGGGTGTGCAGACCCTGCTCGGCAAAGGCGGCGCAAAAGCGCTCCATCACCACACCGGCGCCGAGCACCTGCGGGTTGTGCACCAGCGGCACGAAGCGCAGCGCGGTGCCGGCAAACAGCTGGCGCAGACCGTGGGCCTGGTCGCGGGGCGAAGCAGATCGGCGGGAGGTCGGGGCGGACATGGGCAGTGGGCGCTGGAGAAGGGGTCGGGCTGGCGGGTGGCGGTGGATGCAGTGGCGTTGGCGGCCTGCGGGGCGGGCGGTTCGGGTCGGCCGGTACCGTGGCTGCAGTTCAGGCATGCACCGGCCTGGCCTGGCCACCTTGCGGTCCGGGATAGCCCGCGCCCTCGGTGGCGGCGAACATCAAGCTGACCTCGCTGGCATTGAGCCGCCAGGATGTGCCGCCGCCGCCGCACAGCGCGCGCTGCACCAGGGCCTGGGCCGACAGGCGGTGCCAGTCCTCCGGCACCCGCTGACCGTTGGCCACACCCACCACCTTGGCGCGGTGGCGGATCAGCGCGTCCAGTGCCGGCCCGAGCTTTACCGCCTCGTCGAGCTTGCTGACGATCACGCCATGGCATTGCTGCACACCGTAGGCCACCAGCACGTCCTCGATCGTCTCGCCCTGGGCCGACGCGTTGACCACCAGCAGCTTCTTGATCGCCCGGTGCTGCAGCATGTCCAGCAGCTCGCGGGTGCGGGCGTCGCGCTGCGCCATGCCCGCGGTGTCGATCAGCACCAGTTTCTTGCCGGCCAACAGCTCCAGCAGGTCTTCCAGCGAGGCTCGGTCGTGCGCGGTGTGCACCGGGACGCCCAGGATGCGGCCGTAGGTGCGCAGCTGCTCATGGGCGGCGACGCGGTAGGCGTCCAGCGTGATCAGGCCCAGTTGCCCTGCGCCGTGCCGGGTGGCATAGGCGGCGGCCAGTTTGGCAGTGCTGGTGGTCTTGCCGACGCCGGTGGCACCGATCAGTGCAAACACACCGGTATGGTCTTCCAGCGGCAGCTCTTGCTCGTCGGTGCGCAGGTTGCGCTCCAGCACGCCGGCGGCCCAGGCCAGCTCGTCCGGCGCCTGGTCCAGATCGGCCGGCAGGCTTTGCACCAGCTTCCTGACCAGCCCCGGCGACAGGCCGACATCGAACAGTTTTTGCGACAGCGTGGCCTGGCGTGGGTCGCGCTGCAGCCGCTCCATGAATGCCAGCATGCCAAAGCGCTCGTCGATCAGCTCGCGCATCGAGCGCAACTCGCCCATCAGCTCGCTGCGCTCGCGCGGTGAGGCCGACAGGTTGCTGCCCGCCGACGGGGCGCTGGCGCCGTCGTCCAGCAAGTCGTGGCGGCCAGGTGCGGCCATACGGATTTCATTGCGCAGCACCGGGGGTTCGCGGCGGGTTGCGCTGCCGCCGATGCGGTTGCGCAGGGCCTGGTGCATGCGTGGCTCGGCCGGTTCGGGGTCGGCCAGCGGCTCGGCGCGGCGTCGTTCGCTGCCGACGGTGCGCAGTGGCGGCACAACGCCCGCGGCAGGATGGCTCGCGGCGGGTGAGCGGTATTCGGCAGCCGCAGGCAGGCGGGCCGCAGCAGGGCCAGCCGACGCTGCACTGCCTGACGAATCGGCAGCCTGCTGGGTGATCTCGGCCTGGCGGCGCTTGAGCACGCGCTCCCGCACGTAGTCCTGGAAGGTCAGCGTGCTCATGCCCAGGGTTTCAACATCACGCGCCACGCTGCCGTCACCCATCGGGTCGGGCAGCGCCTGGCTGCGGCTCAAGTCAAAGTGCGGCGCGGTGCCGGCATCGCTGCCGGGGCCGACGCTGGATTCGCTGTCCAGGCTGGGCTCACGGCGGTTGTCTGGCCGCGGGTCCATGCGGGGTTCGGTGCGGTTCTCCAACCGCGGTGCGCTGCGCGGCAGCAGTTTTTCGCCCCGTGCGGCGATGCGCTCGGCCAGCGTGGTGTGCCGCGCCGGCGCCTGGGCCGTGACCAGCATCGGGTTGTGGAAGGGTTCGGGTGCGACCACCGGCGCACGCTGCACCGGCGCCTGGGCAGCCGCCTGCTCGATGCGGGCCATGCCGTCCGGCGCCAGCGCCAGCACCTCGACGCCATCGGGCGATGGCCGGGTGGACAACACGACAGCGTCGTCCCCCAAAGCCTGGCGCACCAAAGCCAGCGCTTCGCGGGCCGTCTTTGCGGTGAAGCGTTTGACGTTCATGCCGTGCCTCCGATGATCGAGCCGATGCGGATCGAATGGGTCTCAGGAATCTCGCTGTGCCCCAGCACCTTCAGCCGGGGTGCGGCGCGCTTGAGCAGCCGGGCCATCTGCACCCGGATCGCGTCGGGTACCAGCAGGCAGGCGGGTTGGCCCAGGTCTTCTTGCTTGCGGGCGGTGTTGGCCGCCTCGCGGGTCAGGGTGTCGGCCACGCCAGGATCCAGCGCCGCACCGTGCGGGCTGGTCAAGGCCTGGGTGACCAGGCGCTCCAGGTCGGGCTCCAGCGCAATCACGTCAAGCTCCTTGGTCGGCCCATAGATCTGCTGCACGATGGCCGGGGCCAGGTGCACCCGGATACGGCGAGCCAGCTCGGCCGGATCGGTGACGGTGGCGGCAAATTCGGCGATGCACTCCACGATCGAGCGCATGTCGCGGATGTGCACGCCCTCTTCCAGCAAGAGCTGCAGCACCTTCTGGATGATGGCGATTCCGACCATTTTGGGGATCACATCCTCGATCAGTTTGGGGGCTTGCTTGGTGACGTGTTCAACAAGCTGCTGGGTCTCTGTGCGGCCCAGCAAGCGGGCAGCGTTCACCTGCATCAAGTGTGAAAGATGGGTGGCCACCACGGTCGCGCAATCAACGACGGTAAATCCGTTCATTTGGGCCATGTCGCGCTGGCGTTCTTCGATCCAGGTCGCGGGCAGGCCAAAAGCCGGGTCGACGGTGACCGTGCCGGGCAGCTTGACGGTGGCCCCACCCGGGTTGATCGCCATCAGCATGCCGGGGAAAGCCTCGCCCTCGCCCACCACTGCGCCGCGCAGCAGCACCCGGTAGGCACTGGGCTTGAGCTCCAGGTTGTCGCGGATGTGCACCGCCGGTGGCAAGAAACCCACCTCTTGCGCAAATTTCTTGCGCACGCCCTTGATGCGCGACAGCAGGTCGCCCTGGCGCGCCTTGTCCACCAGCGCGATCAGCCGGTAGCCCACCTCCAGCCCCAGTGTGTCCACCGGCAGCAGGTCGTCCCAGCTGGCTTCGGCGTTGGCAGGCTGGGCGTCCGGCGGCGGCGCTGGCGGTGCAGCCTTGGCAAGCGCGTCCCGCCGCTTGATCCACCAGGCCAGCGTGCCGATGGCCGTGGCGATCAGCAGGAACACCAGGTGCGGCATGCCCGGAATCAGCCCCAGCGTGCCGACGATGCCGGCGGTAACGCCCAGCGCCTTGCTGCTGCCAAACACCTGGCTGCCGATCTGGTTGCCGATGTTTTGTTCTTTGCCGACCCGGGACACCACCATCGCCGCAGCCACCGAGATCAACAGGCCCGGGATCTGCGCCACCAGCGCATCACCCACCGCCAGCAGCACGTAGCGGTCGGCGGCGTCGCCGGCTGACAGGCCGTGGCTGACCACGCCGATGATGAAGCCGCCGACGATGTTGATCACCAGGATCAACATGCCGGCGATGGCGTCGCCGCGCACAAACTTGCTGGCGCCGTCCATCGAGCCGAAAAACTCCGCCTCCTCGCCCACCTCGATGCGGCGCCGCTTGGCCTCTTTCTCGTCGATCAGGCCGGCGTTCAGGTCGGCATCGATCGCCATCTGCTTGCCGGGCATGGCGTCCAGTGTGAAGCGGGCGCCGACCTCGGCGATGCGCTCGGCACCCTTGGTGACCACGATGAAGTTGATCACCACCAAAATGGCAAAAACGATCAAACCTACTGCAAAGTTGCCGCCAACCAGGAAGTGACCAAAGCTCTCGATCACCTTGCCGGCGGCCGCCGCACCTTTGTGGCCCTCCAGCAGCACCACCCGGGTGGACGCAACGTTGAGCGACAGCCGCAGCAGCGTGGTGACGAGCAGCACGGTCGGGAACGCGGCAAAGTCCAGCGGACGCACCATGTGCGCGGCCACCATCATCACCATCAGCGCGATCGCGATGTTGAAGGTGAACAGCAGGTCCAGCATGAAGGGCGGCAGCGGCAGCACCATCATCGCCAGCACCATCACAATGAACACCGGCGCGCCCAGGGACTTGAGCAGCGTGCCCACTACCCCCAGGCGGCCCAGCGCCTGGGTGGCCAGGCGGCCACCCATCAGGGTTTGCAGTTGTGCGATCAAGGGGTTCATGGCTCAGGTCGGGTCAGGTCAGGTCAGGTCGGGTCAGGTCAGGTCAGGTCGGATCAGTCTTGCGGCTTTTCGCGTCCGCGCGGGCCTCGGCGGCTTGGGTCGCGTCGGCCGCCTTGGCGGCTTCGGCCTTGCGGGCGGCTTCCGCCGCTTCGGCGGCCTCTGCGGTGTCGGCCATCAGCGGGTCCAAATCTGGCGGCACGGCAATGTGGGCCAAGTCCGCCGGCATCTGGCCGCGGCCGGCCAGCGCGGCGCGCAGCTGGTAGACATGGGCCAGCACCTGCGCCACGGCCGAGAACAACCGGGCGGGGATCTCGTGATCGACCTCGGTGTGGGTGTAGAGCGCCCGCGCCAGCGGCGGCGCCTGCAGCACCGGCACGTTGTGCTCGCGGGCCAAGTCGCGGATCTTGATGGCCATCAAGTCGGCACCCTTGGCCACCAGCCGGGGCGCGGCCATGCCGGAGGGGTCATATTTAAGGGCCACGGCGTAGTGGCTGGGGTTCATCACCACCAGGTCGGCCAGTGGCACCGCGGCCAGCATGCGTTTTTTGCCCATCTCGCGCATGCGGGCCTTGATGCGGCCCTTGACCTCGGCATTGCCCTCGGCCTCCTTGTGCTCTTGCTTGGCCTCCTGGTGGCTCATCTTCAGGCGCTTGGACAGCATCTGGCGCTGCAACGGCACGTCGATCGCAGCAAACACCACCAGCACCACCAGCAGCAAGGCCAGCCCACTGATCAGGGTCTGCCCGGTATGGGCCAGCGCCACCGGCAGCGGCAGCGCCAGGGCGTCGTGGAACTGCGGCAGGTGGGTATACAGATAGCCCCCGCCGATCAGGCCCAGCAGCAGCGACAGGCCACAGGCCTTGGTCAGGTCGCCAAGGTGCTGGCCCGACACCATGCGCACCAGGCCGGTCAGCGGGTTGAGCTTGCCGAAATTGGGCGCCAGCGGCTGCCAGGTGAAGTTCCAGCCACCCGAGGCCAGGCTGGCCCCCAGCGCCAGCGCGGCTGACACCGCGCCCAGCGGCAGCAGCACCGCCAGCCAAGCCCAGCTGAGCGTCGCCAGGCGTTGGGTCAGCACGCCGGGCTGGGCCAGCATCTGGGCATCAAATTGCAAGCCGGTGGCCAGGATACGCTGCAGCCAGCTGCCCAGCTGCGGCAGCACCGCAACCAGGATCGCCCCGCCCGCGCCCACCACCAGCAGGTGCGCCAAGTCACGCGAGCGCGCCACCTGGCCCTCGGCGCGGGCCTTGCGGATCTTCTTAAGTGATGCGGGGAGATTGCGGTCTTGCGCGTCGGCCATGGCTGGGGGTGGGGCAGTGATCGCCCGTGATGCGCCATGGTGCCGGCCGGCCCTTGACCGGGAGGGCGGATAAGCGACGGCAAACCCGGGGTTATCGGATCCCCAAACCCAAACTTGACCCCGGGCAGGCACTTAAACGTGAAAGAAACAGGTGTTGGCCCGCCAGATCAGTTTGGCGCTCAAGTTGTCCGCAAGGCTGCCCGATATGCCAACGAGGAACGCGTCGAAGGTGTCGCCTGTGCTGTACCGCCAAGCCAGACCACGCCGCCGACCCCACCAAAGACTGCCCCGAAAAACCCGCGCCGAAGGATTCGCAACATGGCCTCCAAGATTTTGACGATGACCGCTGCCGACATTGCTGCGATGACCCCCGCGCAGATCGCAGCCTTGACGGCCAGCGACTGGGCTGTGTTCACCGTCGATCAGATCGCTGCGCTGACACCTGACCAGACAGTCAAGATTTCGGCCACCAACGTCGGCTTGCTCACCGGCACGCAAATTGGTGCGCTCAACGCTGCCAACTTCAGTGTGCTGAGCCTGCCGCAGGTCAAGGCCATCGCCACCGCCGGCATCAGCGCGATGAGCAATGCAGCCTTCGACGCGCTCAGCTCCACGCAGATCAAGGCCTTCAGCAACACCCAGATACAAGCCATCACCACGGCCGAGTTGCCAGTTTTGTCAGCGGACAAGCTGGCGGCATTTGGATCTGCGCAGATCGCCGCGCTGGCCAGCGGACAGCTCGGTGTGCTGACTGTCAGCCAGTTGCAGGCGCTGACCACCGCACAGGTGCAGGGTTTCACCACCGCCCAGATGGGCACCCTGGCCACCGACGACCTCAACAGCCTGACGACCGAGCAGTTCAGCGCGCTCAAGGCGGTACAGGTGTCGGCACTGACCGGTGCGCAGATCCAGACTCTGGCCGCTGACCACCTGGGCGCGCTGAACACGGCGCAGATTCGGGCGATCGCCACCGCCGGCATTGCCGCGCTGGACAGCAGCAACCTGGCCGCCTTGTCGCAGACCCAGCTCGGTGCCCTGAACTCGGCACAGATCAAGGCGCTGAACACCGCGGCCTTGTCGGCGCTGGACACGCTGGCGATCGCTGCGCTGGGCTCGGCCCAGATCAGCGCCTTGACCACCGCACAGCTGGACACGTTGACATCGCAGCAGCTGTTGGCATTGAGCGCCGACCAGTTGCGCGGCCTGAGCAGCGGGCAACTGGCCGCGCTGAGCACGACGGACCTCGACACGTTCAGCGTGGCGCAGATGCAGTCGCTGGGCACGGCCCAGATCGCGGCGCTGACCACCACCCAGTTCGCCAGCTTCGACAGCAGCGACCTGGCCGCATTCACCACCGCCCAGATCAAGGCGATCAGCGTGGCCGACGTGCGCCAGCTCGACAGCACCGACCTCAAAGGCCTGAGCGCCGCCCAGTTGGCCGCCTTTGGCACCGCCCAAATCGCGGCGATCAGCACGGAAGCGCTGAACTCGCTGACCGCCGGCCAGTTCCAGGGCTTGAACTCCGCACAGATCGCTGCACTGAGCACCGCCCAGTTCGCCAGCTTCGACAGCAGCGACGTGGCCAGCTTCACCACCGCCCAGATCAAGGCCATCACCGTCGCCGACCTGCGCCAGCTCGACAGCGCTGATTTGCGCGGTTTGGCGTCCGACCAGTTAGCTGCACTTGGCACCCACCAAATCCAGGGCATCGGCACCGGCGCCATCGCCGGGCTGAGCACCGACGCCTTGCTGGGCCTGAGCAGCGCCGGCATCCGTGCAATGAGCAACGCCCAGATCGACGGCCTGAGCTCGGACCAGTTGGTTTCGCTCACCCCGGCACAGCTGCGCGGCCTGAGCGCGACCCAGATCGCCGCGCTCAACACCACCGACCTCAACAGCCTGACGAGCGACCAGTTTGCGTCGCTGAGCACCGCCCAGATCGGCGCGCTGACAACCTACCAGACCGGCAGCCTCGACAGCAGCGATCTGATGGCGATGACCACCGCCCAGATCAAGGCGATTGGCGTGGCCGCGTTTGGCCAGCTCGACAGCACCGACTTTGCGGGCCTGAGCTCGGCCCAACTGCGTGCCATCGGTAACGCCCAAATCGCCGCGATGGGCACAGACACCCTGAATTCGCTCAGCACCGATCAGGTGCTGGGCTTGAGCACCGCCCAGATCGCTGCCCTGACGACCACCCAGTTCGCCAGCCTTGACAGCTCGGACATCGCCGCGCTGGGCACTGCCCAGATCCGGGCCATCACCACCGCCGACCTTCGCCAGCTCGACAGCAGCGACCTGAATGGACTGAGCTCGTCCCAGGTGGCGGCACTGACCACCGCGCAGGTGCAGGCCATCGGCACGGCCGACATCATCGGCCTGAGCACTGACGCGATGGCCGGTCTGAGCTCGGCCGACATCCGTGCGCTGAGCAATGCCCAGCTCGACGGCCTGACGTCCGTCCAACTGCGCAGCCTCACCGATGCGCAGCTGCGGGGCTTGAGCACGGCGCAGATCGCCGCGCTCAACACCGCCGATCTGAACACCCTCACCAGCGCCCAATTTGCGGCCTTGAGCACAGTACAGATCGCTGCGCTGACCACCCTGCAGTTCGCCAGCTTCGACAGCACCGACATGGCGGCGATGAGCACGGCTCAGATCCGGGCCATCACCGCCGCCAACTTCGGCCAGCTCGACAGCAGCGACTTTGCCGGCCTGAGCCCGGCCCAGATCGGTGCATTTGCCACCGCACAAATCGCCGCGCTGAGCACCACCACGCTCAACCAGTTGCAAGAACTGAGCAACGCCCAGATCGCCGCACTGACCACCTACCAGTTCGCCAGCCTGGACAGCGCCGACTTGGCTGCCATGAGCACCGCCCAGATCCGCGCGATCAGCGCCGCCAATATCGCCAAGCTCGACACCGGTGACCTGGCAGGCTTCAACTCGACCCAGCTGGCAGCGCTGACCACGGCCCAGGTGCGCGAGATCGAGTCCGCTGACTTGGCCAGCATCACCACTGCCGCACTGGCGGGCCTGAGTACCAGCCAGATCGCCACGCTGAGCAACAGCCAGATCGACGGCCTGGACAGCAACCAGCTGCAAGCCCTGAGCAGCAACCAGCTGCGCGGTCTGAGCGCCTCGCAAATCGCTGGCCTGAGCACCGACGAGCTCAACACCTTGACCAGCAGCCAATTTGCCGCGCTGGGCACGTCGCAGATCGCCGCGATGACCACCGACCAGTTCGCCAGCTTCAACAGCGCTGACCTGGCCGCGATGAGCACCGCCCAGATCCGTGCCATCTCCGCCGCCAATTTCGGCAAGTTGGACAGCAGCGACTTTGCCGGTCTGGGTGCGGGCCAGCTGGGCGCCTTTGGCACCGCCCAGGTTGCCGCGCTGAGCACTGCAGCGTTGAACCTGCTGAGCTCGGACCAGTTCCAGGGATTCGGTTCGGCCCAAATAGCCGCGATGACCACCGCGCAGTTCGCCAGCTTCGACAGCAGCGACATCGCTGCGATGGGCACGGCCCAGGTCAAGGCGATTACCGCCAGCCAGATGGCCCAGCTTGACAGCAGCGACCTGCAAGGCTTGAGTTCGGCCCAACTGGCCGCACTGAGCACCGCGCAACTGCGCACCATCGCCGCGGCCGAGCTTGGCGGGCTGACCACCGACGCGCTCAGCAGTCTGGGCAGTGCCAGCATCCGGACGATGACCAACGCCCAGATCGACGGCCTGACGTCCGACCAATTGCGCAGCCTGAGCACCGGTCAACTTGCCGGTCTGAGCGCACCGCAAATCGCCGCACTCAACACCACCGACCTCAACAGCCTGAGCAGCGACCAGTTTCAGAGCCTCAGCGCGACGCAGATCGCGGCCATGACCACCGCCCAATTTGCAAGCTTCGACAGCAGCGACCTGGCGGTCATGACCACCGCCCAGATCAAGGCGATCAGCGCAACCAACATGGCCACGCTCGACAGCAGCGACTTCTCGGGCCTGAACTCCAGCCAACTGGCTGCCATCGGCACTGCGCAGGTCGCAGCGCTGAGCACCGACGCCCTGGGCGCGCTCAACATCACCGGCCAGTTTGCCTCGCTGAGTGCAGCGCAGATCGGCGCGCTGACCACCGCGCAATTTGCCAGCCTGGACAGCGCCCACCTGGCCGCCATGAGCGCCGCGCAGATCAAGGCGATCACCACCGCCGACATCGTTGCGTTGAATCCGAACGACCTGGGCGGCTTTGGCTCCAGCCAGGTGGCGGCCCTGACCTCTGACCAACTGCGCGCAATCGAGGCGGCCGATATCGGCAGCCTCAGCACCGACGCCATCGCTGGCCTGAGCTCTGCCGCCTTCAGCCAGCTCAGCAGCGCGCAACTCATCGGCCTGGGCGCCGCCCAGTGGCAAGCCGTGTCTGCGGCACAGCTCGACGGTCTGAGCACCGCCCAGATCGCCCGCATGGCTACCGACGACCTGAATGCGCTGACCAGCACGCAATTTGCATCGCTCAGCGCCGCCCAGGTCGGTGCGCTGACCACATCCCAAGTCGCCACCTTTACCAGTGCCGACGTGGCCGCGATCACCACCGCCCAAATCCAGGCACTGAGCATCGGCAACATTGCCCAACTCGACAGCACGGACTTCAAAGGTCTCGGCTCGGCGCAGCTGGCCGCAATGACCGCAGCGCAGGTGCGCTCGATCGGCTCGGTCGACATTCGAGGCCTGAGCACCGACGCCCTGCAGGGCCTGAGCAGCAGCCAGATCAATGGCCTGAGCAACGCCCAGCTCGACGGCCTGACCTCGGTCCAGCTGCGCTCATTGACGGCTGCCCAACTCGACGGCCTGGGCACCAGCCAAATTGCAGCCCTCAACACCAGCGACCTGAACAGCCTGACCAGCGACCAGTTGGCGTCGCTCAATGCCGCCCAGATCGGCGCGTTGACGACCGCCCACTTCGCCAGCCTGGACAGCAGTGACCTGGCGGCTTTGACGACGGCCCAGATCAGGGCGATTGCCGCGGCCAACTTCAGCCAGCTCGACAGCTCGGATTTCAAGGGCCTGAGTTCGGCACAAATGGGTGCCTTTGGCACGGCGCAGATCGCGGCGATGACCACGTCCGCGCTGAACGGCCTGACCACCGACCAGTTCCTGGGGCTCAACACCGCCCAGATGGCTGCGCTGACCACCGCGCAAGTGGCCAGCCTGGACAGCGCCGACCTGGCCGGCATGAGCAACGCCCAGATCCAGGCACTGTCCGTGACCAACATTGCCAAACTGTCCAGCGCCGCCTTCATGGGCCTGAGCTCGGACCAGCTGCGTGCACTGAGCACCGCCCAGATCGTGGCCATGACCACCAACGACCTGAGCGTGCTGACCAGTGACCAGTTCGGTGGCTTGAGCACCAGCCAGATTGCTGCGCTGACCACCAGCCAGTTCGCCAGCTTTGACAGTGCCGACCTGGCGATGATGTCCACCGCGCAGGTTCGCGCCATCAGCGCCGCCAACCTCATGGCGCTGGACACCGGCGACCTGGCCGGCTTTGGGTCAACGCAGATCGCCGCACTGACCACCGCGCAAGTGCAGGCCATCGGCACCGCCGACATCGGCAGCATGACCACCGACGCCATCGCCGGCCTGAGCAGTGCTGATCTGCACGCACTGAGCACAGGCCAACTGGCCGCACTCGGGTCCGACCAGTGGCGCGCCCTCAGCTCGGCCCAACTGGCCGGCCTGGATGCCGCGCACATCGCCGGCCTGACCACCGAGGACCTGAACGCCCTGACGACCGACCAGTTCAGCAGCCTCAGCACCGCCCAGATCGGCGCGCTGACCACCCGCCAGTTCGCCAGCCTGGACAGCGCTGACCTGGCCGCGATGACCACCGCACAGGTCAAGGCGATCAGCACCATGGACATGGTCGCGCTGGATACCGGCGACCTGGCCGGCTTTGGATCGGCCCAGGTGGCCGCACTGACCACCGCCCAGCTGCGGGCGATCGAGTCCGCCGACATCGGCAGCCTGAGCGCGGCCGCGATCGCCGGCCTGGGTACCCAGGCGGTCAGCCTGTTGACCACCGGCCAGCTGCGAGCGTTGGGCACGGTCGACCTGAACGCCCTGAGCAGCGACCAGTTTGCCGCTCTGGGCACCGCACAGATCAACGCCCTGACCACCGCGCAGGTGGCCAGCCTGGACAGCACCGACTTGTCGACCTTCAGCACGGCGCAGGTGCGGGCCCTCAGCACTGCAGGCATCGCGGCGCTGGACTCCGGCGACCTGGCCGGGTTCAGCGCGGTCCAGGTGGCCGCGCTGTCCACGGGCCAATTGGCGGCGCTGGAGACCGCCGACATCGGCAGCATGGGCGCCGACGCCATCGTCGGCCTGAGCAGCACCAGCATCAACATCCTGAGCACGGCTCAGCTGGCAGCGCTGAACTCGGCCCATTGGCAAGCCTTGAGCACCGACCAACTGCGGGGCCTGGATACCCGGCAGATCGCCAGTCTCACCACCGACGATCTGAACGCGCTGAGCTCCAGCCAGCTCGGCTCGCTGAGCACCGCACAGATCGCCGCGTTGACGACGCTCCAGTTTGCCAGCCTGGACAGCGCCGACCTGGCCGCCCTGACCACCGCCCAGGTGCGGGCGATCACCGCGGCCGACATCACCGCGCTGGACGCCGCGGACCTGGGTGGCTTCAGCTCGGCGCAGGCCGCTGCGTTGACCACCGCCCAGCTGGCAGCGGTCGAAGCCACTGATATCGGCAGCTTCAGCACCGATGCCATCGCCGCCTTCAGCAGCACCAGCGTGGGTATCCTGAGCACCGCCCAGCTGGCAGCGCTGGACTCTGCCCAGTGGCAGGCCTTGAGCACGGCCGCACTGCAGGGCCTGACGAGCAAGCAGATTGCCGGCCTGACGACGGACGACTTCAACGCCCTGACCAGCGTGCAATTTGCTGCGCTGGGCACCACCCAGATCAATGCGCTGACCACCGCCCAGTTCTCCAGCCTGAGCAGCACCACGCTGATGGCCCTGACCACCGCCCAGGTGCAGGCCATCAACACCGCCGACATCGTGGCGCTGGACACTGCCGACCTGGCCGGCTTCGGTTCGGCCCAGATCGCAGCGTTGACCACGGCCCAGCTCAAAGCCATCGAGACGGCTGACCTGGCCAGTCTGGGCACCGACGCCATCATCGGCATCGCCAGCACCAACCTCGGTGCACTGAGCACCGACCAGCTCGCCGCACTGAGCTCAGCCCAGTGGCAGGCGCTGACCACCCCGCAGCTGCAAGGCCTGACGACCAAGCAGATCGCCGGCCTGACCACCGAAGACCTGAACGCGCTCAGCAGTGACCAGTTCAAGACGCTGACCACCGCACAAATCGCCGCGCTGACCACGGCCCAGTTCGCCAGCCTGGACAGCGCCGATCTGTCGGGGATGACCGTGACGCAGGTGGCCGCGATCAGCACCGCCGACATCGTCGCACTGGACGTTGCCGACCTGGGTGGCTTCGGATCGGCCCAGGTGGGTGCACTGACCAGTGCCCAACTCAAGGCGATCGAGGTCGCTGACCTGGCCAGCCTGAATGCGGACAACATCGTCGGCATCTCCAGCGCCAATATCGCCGCGTTCAGCACCCTCCAGCTGGCGGCATTGACCTCTGCCCAATGGCAGGCACTGAGCACCGACCAGCTGCAAGGCCTGACGGTCAAGCAGATTGCCGGCATGACTACCGATGACCTCAACGCCCTGACCGGCGCCCAAGTCCAGTCGCTCACCACCGCGCAGATCAACGCACTGACGACCACCCAGTTCAACAGCCTGGACAGCGCCGACCTGGCCGGTTTGACGACCGCTCAAGTCAAGGCCATCAGCATCGACAACATCATTGCGATGCACGGCAGCGATCTGGCTGGCTTTGGCTCGGCCCAGGTGGCCGCGCTGACCACAGCGCAGCTGCAGGCCATCGAGTCGGCGGACATCAGCAGCCTGACAGCGGACGGTCTGGCTGGCATCAGCACTGCCAACATCAGCCAGCTGGACGAGTCTCAACTGGCCGGTCTGACATCGGGCCAGTGGCAGGCGCTGAGCACAGCCCAGCTGCGCGGCCTGGGCAACCAGATCGCACTGCTGACCACCGACGACCTGGACGCGCTGACGGGTGCGCAGTTCGCATCGCTCAGCACCGCCCAGATCCAGGCCCTGTCGCTCAAGCAGTTTGGCAGTCTGGACAGCACCGACCTGTCGGTGATGACCACCGCACAAGTCCGGGCCATCAGCACGGCAGACATCATTGCGCTGCAGACCGGGGTGCTGGCTGGGTTCAGCTCGGAGCAGGTTGCCGCACTGACGACCGACCAGATCCAGTCGATCCAGAACGCCGACATCAAGGCCCTGACCGCCGACGCGATGGCGGGCTTGAACAGTGCCGACATCCGCGCCCTGAGCAACTCGCAACTGCGAGCCCTGGAGACCTCGCAATGGGGCGCCTTCAGCACCCAACAGTTGAACTACCTGAGCACCGCGCAGATCGCCGCGCTGACCACCGCCAACCTCAACATCCTGACGCGAGACCAGTTTGCCGGCCTGACAACCGACAAGATCGCGGCCATGACGGCGTCGCAGTTTGCCAGCTTCGACAGCAGCGACTTCTCGGTGTTCACCACCGCGCAGATCCAGGCCATCAGCACCAGCGACCTGGCAGTGTTGAGCGCCGGTGCGCTGGCAGGGCTGGGGGTTGATGCGGCAGCAGCGCTGACCACCACGCAGCTCAGGGGCATCAAGGCGGTGGATCTGGCCTCGCTGACGGCCGACGCCATACCTGGCCTGTCCACCAGCGGCATGCAGGTGCTGACCTCCACCCAGCTCAACGCACTGCAATCCGGCCAGTGGCAGGCGCTGGGGGCGGAACAGTTGCAGGCGCTGACCACCGACCAGTTTGCAGCTCTCTCCACAACGGCCCTGAACAACCTGACGGGGCACCAGATGTTCTCGCTCAGTACGGCGCAGATCGCCGCGCTGACGACCGCCCAGTTCGCCAGCCTGGACAGCGCCGATCTGGCCGCCTTGACCACCGCCCAAATCATGGCGATCACGACTGCCGACATCGTCAAGCTCGACACCGGCGACCTGGCTGGTTTCCGAGAGGATCACCTGGCCGCGCTGACATCGGCCCAGGTTCTGGCGATCGAGACGGCGGACATCGGCAGCCTGCGGGCAGACATGATGATCGGGTTGAGCACCGCCAACCTGCAGGTGCTGACAAGCGGTCAGTTCAATGCCCTGAGCTCGGCCCAGATTGGCGGGTTCAGCGACACCCAGATCGCCAAGCTGACCACAGACCAGATCGTGCTGCTGGGCACGGATGACATCCGGGCGCTGGCACCCGACCAGATCATGTCCTTGACCACCGCACAGATTTTCACGCTGAGTACCAGCCAACTCAATGCCTTCACCGTTGCCGATATCGCGGCGATGACAGACGCCCAGGTGCAAGCACTGACCACGACCAGCATCCATGCGCTGGGCACGGCGCAGCAGCAGGCCTTCCTGGACAACTTCTTCGTCACCCCGATCATGCTGGACCTGGACGGCAACGGCGTGAGCACGGTGTCGGCGGCCAACGGCGTCAACTTCGACCTGACCGGCACGGGCAACCAAGCCAAGTACGGCTGGGTTGGCGGCAACGACGGCCTGCTGGCGATGGACCGCAACCACGACGGAAAGATCAACGACGGCAGCGAGCTGTTCGGCTCGGCGACCAAGTTGGCCAACGGTCAGTCGGCGGCGCATGGCTACGACGCACTGGGTGCACTGGACCTCAACCATGACCACAAGATCAACAGCCACGACGCTGCGTTTGCCGACCTGAAGGTCTGGGTTGACGCCAACCACGACGGCAAGACCGATGCCGGCGAGTTGAAGGGGCTGGTGGATCTGGGCATCACCGAGCTGGACCTGAGCTACGGCCACAGCAGTCGCATGGACAACGGCAACGCGGTGGCGCTGATATCGGGCTACAAGACGGCAGACGGCCAGACGCATGAAATGGCCGACGTCTGGCTGGCTCGCGCGGCACCACGAGAAACGCCAGTGAAACTGGATGATGTGCTGGCTGCACCGGCCGCCGATTTGTTGCCGGCAGCACCCGCCGGGGCGCCTACGCCGCCGACGCCGACCATGGCGGGGACGGCGGCAGGCGATGCAGCAGGCACGCCGGCCAGCCATGCCGGGCTGCACCGCAGCACGCTCGAGGACGAGCTGTTGCGCAGCCAGCAGGGGCCGCTGATCTGACCTGCATCTGACCGGCCAGACCGCAACCCAGGCCGGCCGGTCAGCAGCAATCCCTGCCCAGCGTCCGACCCCCAACAGCCCGGCAACCGCCGGGCTTTTTTATGGTGCGGCGGTCTTGCCGAGACCGGACACCGGGAAAGTCGGCGGTCAAGCCGCCGGTGGTGCGGCGCACCGGCCGCTGCCCGCCCCCGAACCGTGCCTCAAAAAGCAGCGAGCCCGCACAGGGCGGGCTCGATCGGTCAGAGGGGGTGATCCAGGTCGAACCTGGCGCCCCTGCCGGGGCGGCAACGCAGCCTTGTGGCCTGGGCTCAGATCCAGATGCGGTAGGGCACCCGGTCCTGGCTCAGCCTTTGGCGGATCGCCGCCTCCAGCGCGCGGTAGGTGGTGGCCTTGGGTTCGGCCATGTACTGCGAATGGAACTCGATGTAGGCGGCGTCCAGCAGCAGGTGGGCTTGCTGGGCGATCAGGTCGGGCAGCACCTCGTACTCGCCGCCTTCGATGTCGAGCTTGAGCACCACCGCGGCATAGCCCTCACCGCGGCTGCGGATCAGATCGGCCAGCGAGAAGCACGGCACCTCCAGCGCACGCGCGTCGTCGGCCGCGTAATAGCGGCTGTTGTGCTCGGCCAGCATCGACCCACCCTGCGATGTCGGGTCTTGCTCCAGGCCAAAAAACTTGACGCTGCCCACGTGGGTGCTGGCCGCCTGCGCCAGGATCTCATGCGGCCGCTCGGCCAATGCGGCCAGGCGCTGCAGCTCGGGCAGGCAGTTCGGATTGGGTTCGATCAGGATGTAGTCGAAATGACGGGTTGCAAAATGCCGCGCAAACTGTTTGTAGCCCTGCCCCAGGTTGGAGCCACAGTCGATGAACAGGCCGCGTGCACCCGGCCCGGCGGCGGCGATCTTGTCCATGGCTCGGCGGGCGTCGATCGCCGCACCGACATCAAGTTCGGCCAGCATGGCCTGGAACGGTGTCATTGGCGGCGGGCTGCCGGCCGGGTTGGCGAAGGTCGTCGCGCCAGGCGCGTCGGTGATCTGGGTCGTCATCGGGGGCTCCGTGGGTCCGGGCTGCGGGATCAGAAGGCGCGCAGGACCAGGTCTGGCAGTTGCGCCACGTTGGGTCGGTCCAGCGGGCCGGGAATCGGCTCGGACGAATGGCCGTGGAACGACGCCGAGCGCTTGCGCATGAAGGTCAGCTCCAGCAGCCGCGGAAATGGGATGCCGCCCAGCATCACCATGCCACCGGCGTTGTTGGCATGCAGGTGGATCACCCGGTGGGTGCTGCACAGCTTGGTAAATACCGCCATCACCTGGTCGAAGTGCGGCCGGTTGACCAGGTTGTGGAAATCGTGAAACTCACCCGTCAGCACCTCGAACCGATCAAGGTCCTCGCTGCGGGCGTCGATAAGGCAGCTCCACTCGGCGCCCTCGGTGTCGAATTTGAGGATCGGGTGCACCGCCCGGTCCCAGTCGACCATGCCGACCATCGCCTGCAGGCTGACAAACGGGTGCTCGTCACGTGCGCCCCAGCCCAGGCGGTTGAACTCGATGCCGGGCAGCGTGCTGGGTGCAGCGGCTATGGTGTGGTCGAACTGGATCACCCGCGCACCCAGCCGGGCCAGCTCGTTGTCGAAGCTGACCTCGTTGCCGATGCCAATCGAGATCACGGTATTGCTGCGGCGCGACGACGACGGCATCACGTAGCCGCCGTCGGCGTCCGAGCCCATGCGCAGCTTGGTGTCGCTGATCATCTGCCAGGGGCGGATCAGGTTGAGCAGGTTGAACAGCTCGGGCTGGGTCACCGGCTTGACAACGGCGGGTGCCGCCGGGCTGGTGGCGGTGGCATCAATGGCGGCGGTGAGGTCAACGGGGGCGGTGGCGTGATCGGTCATGGCGGGGCCTCTTGGGGGGGTGGCGGGGGCGAACTTGGAAATGGCGGCGGTGTCCGCCACGGCGGGGGTGAAAAATCCACAGCGGCCAAACAACCGCGCGGTGGCCAGAAAGGTCGAGCCCGAGGTGGGCACGATCTCGGTCTGCGACAGGATCAGCAGATCGATCAGGCCCTCGACCACCGAGGCGCCGGAGCGGGTGATGTTGAACGGAAAGCGCCGGCCCTCGGCGTCGGTGGTCCAGTGCCGCCAGGCGGCGTCACCGGCCAGCTTTTCCGGGAACGCCGACTTCTCGAACACTGCGGCATTTGGCAGGCCGGCAAAGCGTTGGTTGACGGCCGCATCGTCCGAGCAGACAAAAAACCGGCGCGGGCTGGCCTGGGCTTGCGCGAACAGCGCCTGGTCATCGACGAGGTCACCAAAGTCGGTCTTGCGGATGTGCAGGCCCAGCGTGCTGCGATCGATCTGGCGGGCCTCGACGAAGCGCCCCGCGGTACTGGCCAGCTGCGGGTTCAGGCCCAGCAACTGCAGCGCATCGCGCACCTCGTCGTCTTGCACAAAGGCCGGCAACAGGCTGTTGAAATAGACCACGCTCAGGCCATCGGCGCGTGCGCTGTCGAGCAAGCGTCGGTAGTCGTCGTAGCTGGTGAGCGACCGGTTCAGGATCAGCCGGTCGGCATCGAACCCGATCTGGTTTTCATGCATCAGCAGCAGGTGGCCGGCCTGTTGTTGCTTGAAGTCCTCGATGCTGCGGCCGTCCTGCGGCAGCGGGCTGGTAAACAAGCTGCCAAACGACGCGCCGCACCAGTTGTTCTGCGGCCAGGCAATCTGCCAGTCATGGCCCAGCGCGCCGAACTTGCGCTGCAGGATCAGCGCAAAGATCAGCGCATTCAGGCGGTTGCACAGGCCGCCGTCGCACAGCACGTGGTTCATGCCAAGACCTCCGGCACCACGGCAGGCGAGATCGCGTGCTGCCAGCTGATGCCGATCAGGGTGTTGGGCAGGGCCGACCGCTCGTCATCATGCTGCGAGCCGTGCAGGGCGCTCAGGGCACTCGCCTGCAGCGTGGCCTCGATCGTGCGTTCGGCCTCGGCGGCCTGCTTCAGGTTGACCGGGCTGCACAGCACGGCCACCAGGGCGCCACGCTGCGGGTTGAGAAGGCGCTGCAGCTTCTGGCTGGCCGCCACCAGCAACTCGCCCGGCAAACCCAGCACCACCATCAGGTCGTGCGGGTCCTGGGTGCTGGTGTAGACCTTGCCGTCGGCCTGCAGGTCGCTGCAGGGCAAATCCAGCACCGTGCCGTTGGCCGGGCTCAGGAACACCGACACCGCACGCGACGCGGCGTCCAACTCAGCCGCGTCGAAGGCATGGCGCTGCGGGCTGCCCTGCACCCGCACCAGCAGGTAGCGGCAACTGGCGCGGCGGTGTGCGCCCAGCAAGGACTCGAGCGCTGGCGCCAGGTTGCGGCGCGGCGACACCTGGCCGCCCAGGCTGCTGTGGTGGCGGTGGCAGATGAACTCCAGCAGCGGTGCCGACTTGAGGTAGCTGGCCTCCTGGCCGGCGCCGTGCGCCAGGAAATGCGCTTTTGGGTCGCGCTGGGCCTCGGGCTCGGCGCGGTGCATCCAGGCATAGCGCTTGGCATCAAAACTGGCCTTGACGCGGTGCTGCAGCACGCTGCCGTTCCATTCAACCAGCGGGTTGTCGTGGGTGCCACCCGGCCAGTATTCGACCGCGCAGCCGCTGCGCCGCAGCGCAAAGTCGAACGACAGCTGGTCGCGTTTGGAAAACGCCAGGATGCTCTCCCACCAGGTCACGCCAAAACGCACGATCTCGGGGCGGTGGTGGGCGCGCAGCAGCACGGTGGCGGTGGTCAGCGGGGTCACGCTGTCCAGCGGCTGCTGGGCGGCATAGAAGTCCATCTGCGCGCAGATCGTTGTCACATCGTCGTAGCCGAGGATCGCCACCGCTTCGGCCTCTTGCGCCGGGTCGTGGCGGGTGGCGTGGCGGAAAGCCTTGAACAGGCTGGGCCGGTCAGTGGCCAAATCACTTAGCTGCGGCAGGCGCTTGAAGGTGACGGTGTTGTCGACATACAGGCTGTACTCGGCCTCGGGGAAGTACTCGTGCGGCATCGCCTTGGGCCGGCGCGACAGCTTCTCGGTCGGCACATGGCCACCGGCCAGCAACTGGCAGCGCCACACCGGCGAGCGCAGCGCCGGGTCGTCGGTGACGCAGACGAAGTCGAGGTCCAGGTCGGTCGTGGCATCGGCCGGCAAGACCGCCAGAGGATTGGCAAGCGCCTCCTTGGCGCCGACCATCGCGGTGTAGACAACCAGCCGGGTGCGGGGCTGATCGGCCGCGCCGGCCTGGGCCTGCAAGCCGGCCTCGGCCACCAACGGCAGCAGCGTCACGGCGCTGGCAACCACCGGCCTGCCCTGCGCCCGCACCGCGGGGTACACATCGGCCCACCACAGCAGCAGCACCGCCAGGTTCCAGACCTTGAACACCGGCACGGCCTCACCGCGGTAGTGGCGCTCCAGCAGGTCGGCAATGGCCGACAGGTCCAGCACCTCGGCCACCGGCTGGCCGCGCAGCGCCTCGACCGCCTGCAGCAGGCGCTGGCGCAACGGCGCCAGCATGAAGGCGGGTGGCACGGTGAAACCCATCTTGCGGCGCTCGATCACCGAGCGGGGCAGCTGGTCGGCCATCAGCCGGCGCAAAACATGCTTGCTCGATCCGGCGTGCGGCAGCTTCATGGCCTGGGGCAGGGTCGAGGCGAACTGGTAGAGGTCCAGGTCCAGAAATGGAAAGCGCCCCTCCAGCGAATGCGCCATCAGCACCTTGTCGGCCTTCATCATCAGGTTCTCGGGCATCCAGCTGTGCAGCTCAAAGCGCTGCATGCCGTTGAGCACCGTGTCGGCCTGGTCGAAATACGGCCGCATCCGCAGGTGGTGCGGCGGCATGGCCTTGTCCGTCATCCACTGGTTGGCGTCCAGGTTGTTGGCGCTTTGGTGGAAGAAGTGCGCAAAGACATGGTTGCGCTCCAGCCCCGGCTGCAGCGCCAGCTGGTGGTGGCTGTAGCCGGCAAACATCTCGTCGCCGCCCTCGCCCGACAGCACCACGGTCACGTCCTCGCGGATGCGCTGGCACAGCCGCGACAGCGCAAAACAGGCCGGGTCGGCAATTGGCTCGTCGAGCTGCGCGATCACCGTGTCCATGCCGCTGCACAGCTCGTCGCGGCCCATGCTGATCTCGACATAGTCCAGGTTGAAGTGGCGCGCCACTTCGCGCGAGAACTCGAACTCGTTGACCTCCGGAAAGCCGATGCTGTAGGCCTTGAGCCGGGCGCCAGCGCGGTGCACATAGGCGGCGATCGCGCTGGAGTCCAGCCCGCCGCTGAGCAGCACGCCGATCGGCACTTCGCCCATCAGCTGCGATTGCACGGCCTTGCCCAGCAATTGGTCGAGCTCGTCGATGTAGCTTTGCTCGGGGCGGGTGTGATTGGGTACAGGCTCGTGCAGGCTGACTTCGGCAAAGCGGCGGATCTCGCTGACACCGCCATTCATGCGCAGCACGCAGCCGGCAGTGAGTTTGCGGATGCGGGCGAACTGGGTGTGCGGCGCCAGGTTGTAGCGGTAGCTCAGGTAGTCTTGAAACCCCACCGGGTCCAGCGTGTGGTCCAGTCCCGGCAGGCCCAGCAGCGTGCGCAGCTCGGACGCAAAGGCGATGCAGTTGGCGTCCTCGTAGACGTAGAGCGGCTTGGCGCCAAAGCGGTCGCGCGCCAGCAGGAAAGAGCCGTCATGGTCGTTCCACACGCACAGCGCAAACATGCCGTTGAGCCGGGCCAGGCCGGCGTCGCCCTGGGCCAGCACGGTGGCCAGCACGGCCTCGGTGTCGGCCTGGGTGGAAAACGGGTAGTGGGCCTCCAGCGGCTGGCGCAGCGCCTGCCAGTTGTAGACCTCGCCGTTGTAGACGATGCCGCGTGCGGCATCGGGCGCGTAGATCGGCTGGTCGCCGCCGCTGCGGTCAACGATGGCCAGCCGCAGGTTGGCGTAGACCGCCCGGTCGGTGCGGTGTGCGCCAAAGGCGTCTGGCCCGCGGTGCTTCAGGCTGCGCGCAAAGTGCGCCGCCGCCTGGTCCAGCACGCCGCTGTCCACAGCCTGCTTGAAGTGAATGCCTGCAATCCCGCACATGTGGTCACCGCCTGTTTGAGAATCTGCGCTTGTGCTGCGCTCGTGCTGCGGCAGCGGGGCGCCACGCGCAGCACAATCGATTCTCCAGATCTTGAGGGTCCGGGGTCGCCCGAAAACCGCAGGTTTCCCGGTCAGTTCGACGCCAGACGCGGGCTCATTGCAGCCATGCCGACAACCCGGTGCCCAGCGACGTCAACATCGCGTTCATCTGCTGGCCATCGTGCAGCGCATTGACGTACTGCACCCGCAGGCTGTAGTGGTCGGTTTCGGCGCCGATCACATCGAACAGCGAGCGCCGGCCCAGCTGCTGCCACTGCTGCAGCGTGAAGTTGCGCAGCCGGTCGCTGTCGCGCAGCACCAGGCCGATGCGGCGCAGCCGGTCGAAGGCCGAGTCGGCCTGCTCATAAACCTCGACGATGCGCTGGCGGCGCTGCTCCAGCACCTCGGCCCGCTGCAGCCCGGCGGCATCAGCCCGCTTGCGCGCAGCCTGGGTGGAGTACTCCAGCGACGGATTGAGCAGCGGGATGTTGACGGTGACGCCCGCATTGACGCCCGCGGAGTGCGGTGCGCCACCGACAGCTGTCACCTGGGCGTTGCCGCCCACGCTCCAGCTCAGCTGCGGCTTGTTGCCGGCCTCGACCACCCGCGCCATTTCGCGCAGCGACCGGGTGTTGGCATCGAGCTGGCTGATGTCGGCGGACCGCTCGGCAGCGGCCAGCACGCCGGGCAGGTCAGGCACCGCCAGCAACAAGGTGCTCATGCCCTCGGTGCCGGGCAGGCCGTCACCGGCGATGCGGCGCAGCCGGGCTTCGACCTGCCGGGCCTGCGACTGGGCCTGGGTTTGCTGCAGCTCGGTCTGTTGCAGTTGCTTGCGGGCCTGAACCAGCTCGCTGGTGCGGCCCTTGTCGGCTTGCACGATCGCCTCCAGCGACTCCACCAGGCAGGCCATCTTGCGCAGTTGCTGGCCGTAGATTACCGCCTGCATGCGGAAGCGGCTGCGCTCAAAGGCCAACGAGGTGGTGGCCAGGGTGATCTGCTCCTGGGTCGACAGCAGGCCCAGCCGGGCCGCTTCGGCCTGGAAGCGTCGCCAGTCGATGATGCGGTCGCTGCGGCCGCCGTCGTAGATGGTCTGGCTGAGCGTGACGCCGCCGCGGACCTGCAGGTTGCTGCGGGGCGCGCCCGCGGTGCCAGTGTTCAGCTCAGGGCTGATCAAGGCGTTGAGTGAGGCCATCGGCTTTTTACTGGCCCGCGCCTCATCAACGTCCTGCTCGGCCGCCTCGGCCAGCAAGCGGGCCGCACCGATGCCGTTGCTGCGGTTCAGCGCTTCATGCACCAGCGTCTGCAACTGGCCGCGGGGGTTGCTGGCGGCCTGCGGACCGGCGGCCGGCGCCGCGCCAGCGGCCGGCTCGGGGCGTACCTCGTCGAGGCAAGCCGCCCAACAGCCGCCCTGCAGGCCAGCAAGCAGACCGAGCACGACAGCAGCATGCCGCGCACGGTTGCACCGGCCCGGGGCGGGGCAGGCAGAAGTCGGGGCAGGAGGCGTGAGCGTCATGGTGGCGGCCAAAGTGGCGCTGGTTGGGGTGCGGGTATCGCGGGTGATTGCCGGCGTGCCAAGCGCGGGCTCTAGCGGCAGTAGACGCCTGCCGCGCTGCGCGCGATCGTCAAACTGCGGCCCGTTTTGCACCCCAAATCCCGACCTCGGCCGCACCCGCTGGCGGGTGCACCAGCGCTCACCGCTCGGTGAACGCCTCTTGCGCCTTCATCATCGGTCGCACCAAAAAGCTCAATACCGACCGCCGCCCGGTGCTGATCTCGGCCGTGCCCACCATGCCGGGCAGCACCGTCAGCGGTTTGCCACCGGCCTTCAAGGTGCTGGGGTCGGCCCGCACCAGCGCGCGGTACCAGGTGCCCTCGGCACCGGCGTTGCGCTCGCTGTCGCCCAGCGCGTCGGGGCTCATCGTCATGACCTTGCCGCGCAAACTGCCATAGACGGCATAGTCATAGGCCGTCAGCTTGATTTCAACGCTCTGCTCCAGCTTGATGAAGCCGATGTCGGCCGGCTTGATGCGCAGCTCCACCAGCACCAGATCGCCCAGCGGCACGATCTCCATCACCGGCGCACCGCCGGCCACCACGCCGCCCAGGGTGTTCATGCGGATGTTCTTGACCATGCCGCGCACCGGCGACGTCAGCACGGTGCGCTTGATCATGTCGTCGCGCACCACCTGCTGCTCGCCCATCATCGTCAGCTCGGTCTGCACCCGCACCAGCTCGGCGCTGGCATCCTGGCGGAAACGGTTGATGCGCTCCTGGGTCTGCATGTTCATGTCGTTGACCTGGCGCCGCAGCCGCATCACCTCGACATCGCTCATCAAGCCTTTGGCCGACATCGACTCGGCCATGCCCAGCTCACGCTCGAGCAGCCGCTGGTTGCGCGAGTTGATGCCAACCGCGTCGTTGAGCGCCCGCTGGCGGGCGCTGTACGAGTCAGTCTCGCCCTGCACCACCAGCGGCACGGCGGCCAGCTCGGGCATGAACTTCAGCGGCCGGCCGGTGGCCTCGGCCTGCAAGCGCGCCACCGTGGCCAGCAGCGACAGGCGTTTGGCCCGGCTCTCCCCCTGCTGGGCCTCGACCCGGGTCGGGTCCATCAGCGCCAGCGGCTGGCCGGCCACCACCGCCTCGCCCTCGCGCACCTTCAGCTCGCGCAGGATGCCACCCTCCAGACTGGCGATCACCTGCTCGCGGCCTTCCGGGATCACCCGGGCGTCGGTGCGGGTGATCATGTCCACCTGGGCAAAAGCGGCCCAGGTCAACCCCACCACCAGCGCGGCCAGCATCAAATATATCGACCAGATCGCGCCGCGGGCCGGCTCCAGCTCATAGGCCGCCTGGGACGGGCTGAGGTACTGCGCGTCGCCGCGGCGCAAGGCAGGTCCGGCAGTGGTCGAGTCGGATGGGAGCATGGGGTGGCCTGCGCTCAGACGGCTGCGCGGCTGTCGGACGGCTGGGTGCTGGGATGGCGGTGCACATTGGTGGCTGCAGCGGCCTCACCCGTGGCCGTGGGCGGTGCCGCCTGCGCCGCGGGCTTGGCGCCCGACAGCGCGGCCAGCACCTGCGCCTTGGGGCCGTCCATCACCACCTTGCCACCATCGATCACGATGATGCGCTGCACCAGCTCCAGCACGGCTGGGCGGTGCGTGACCATGATCAGCGTGCAGTCGCTGGCGGCCTCCTTGAGCTGGCGCAGGAAGGCCATTTCACTTTGCGCGTCCATCGAGCTGGTGGGCTCGTCCATCAGCAACAGCTTGGGCGCGGTGATCAGGCTGCGCGTCAGCGCCACCAACTGGCGCTGACCGCCTGACAGCAACCCGCCAGACTCACCCACTGGCAAGTCCCAGCCCAGCGGATGGCCTTCCACCAGCCGTGTCAGGCCGGTGAGCTTGGCCACCTCGGCCAGGCGGGCGGGGTCGGCCCCGGCGCGGCCCAGCAGCACGTTGTCGCGCAAGCTGCCGTGGAACAACCGTGAGTCTTGCGGCACATAGCCCACCTTCATCCGGAAGTCGCCCGGATCGAGCTGGCGCAGGTCGATGCCGTCCACCTCCACCGTGCCGTCGGTGGGGCGGTACAGCCCGGCGATCAGGCGCAGGATGGTGGATTTGCCGCTGCCGATGCGGCCCAGGATGGCGACCCGTTCACCGGCCTGGAAGCGCAGGTTCACACCTTTGAGCACCTGCGGCGCCTGCTGGCCCGTGGGCGCCGGGTAGGCAAAACCGGCGTCGTGCAGGCCGATGGCCCCGGACATGCTGCGCAGCGGGATGTAGTTGCGGCCGACTTCACGCTCGGTCGGTTGCGCCATCACCCGGTCCAGCCCGCGCATCGCGGCACGTGCGCCCTGGTAGCGCGTGGCCAGCATCACCACCGAGTTCAGCGGCGCAATCGCCCGCATCGCAAACATCACGCCCCCCATCAGCGCACCACCGGTGATGACCTTGGCGTCGATCAGGTAGACGCCCCACACCAGCATCACCAGCGTCACGGCCTGCTGCGACATCATCGACAGGTTCATCGTCAGGCTGCTGATGCGGCGGGCCGAGAGCTGGCTGTGCACCGATGCCGCGGTGGTCTGCTCATAGTGGTGCAAAAAGCGCCCCTGCGAGCCCGTGGCCTTGACGTCCTCGATGCCCTCGACCGACTCCACCAGCAGGCCGTGCAGGTCGGCCTGCTGCACCATGTTGGCCGACATCGATCGCCGCAGTGATCCCTGCACCAGCCACGACGCGCCCAGGATCAACGGGACTGCTGCCACCGTCACCCAGCCTAGCGGCCCGCCGATGACAAAGGTCATCGCGATGTAGATGAAGACAAACGGCAGGTCACTGACCGCGGACAGCGTGGCCGAACCAAAAAATTCGCGCACCTGCTCGATCTGGCTCACCAGGTGGGCATACGCCCCTGCCGACTCGGGCCGGTGCTCCATGCGCACGCCCAGGCTTTGGCGGAACAGCGTGGTGCCGACCAGCAGGTCTACCTTCTTGCCGGCCAGCTCGATCAAATGGGCGCGCAACTGGCGCGCCGCCAGGTCGAACACCAGCGCCAGGCCACCGGCAATGGCCAGCGCCCACAAGGTGACAAAGGCCTGGTGCGGGATCACTTTGTCGTAGATCACCGACGTGACGGTGCCGGTCACCAGCATCAGCGTGTTGCTCAGCATCGCGGCCAGCAGGGCCGAGCGGTAGTACGGCGCGAAGCGCCGCATCGTGCCCCACAACCAGTGCGACGCCGGGTCGCGCAGCGCCGCGGCCTGCTCGGCACTGGCGTTGGCCGACGGCGCGGCGGCCGGCGGCTGTGGCGTTGCCACCAGGGCCATGCCGGTGTACTCGACATTGAGCTCGGTCTCGGTGGCCACCACCTCCCGCGGCACGGCGCCGGGCAGCAGCACGGTGCAGATCGCCGGGCCGGAAGTCTGCTGGCGGCGCGCCAGCAAGACACAGGCATCGCCGTTCTTGAGCAGTAGCACCACCGGCATCAGCAGGTCGGGCATGTCGGGGATTGCGCGCTGGACCAGGCCGGCCTTGAAACCCGCCTCGCGCAGCGCCCGCAGCGCCTGATCGGGGCCGACCAGGCCCTCGACCTGTTGGCCCTCGAACAACGAAGCAATCGAGCGCTCGTGGCCGTGGTAGCACGTCAGCCACACCAGCGCGTGCGCCAGTGCATCGTCGGTCAAGCCAACGGCCTCCGGCTCGGCGGGGGCCGGCACCGGGTGCAGAAAGGGATCGTCGCGAGCGGACACGGGTCAGGGGTCGGAGGTCAGCGGTCGGGGAACCAAGGGTCAGGCGCGGTGCTTGAGCGCCAGCCGCTCGAAGGCGGTCTCGAGGCTGCGCACGATGCTGGGCAGGTCAAACAGCGGCGAGCTGCGGCCGTGCTCGGCCAGGTAGCGCTTGTAGCTGGCCACGCGGGCCGGGTGGCGGCCGAGCAGCACGGCCAGGCGTTCGTAGTCCGCCAGGCTGGTGGTGGCCAGCTCGGGCAGTCCCACGGCGCTCAGCAGGCTGCCGGCCATGCGCGAGATATAGCTGCGGCCCGACAGCGTGACGATCGGCGTGCCCATCCACAGCGCATCGCTGGCGGTGGTGCCGGCGTTGTACGGAAAGGTGTCGAGCATCAGGTCGGCACACTGGAAGCGCGCCAGGTACTCGGGCGGCGCCACCCGCGGCGCAAAGACCAGCCGGTCGGCGGCAATACCCTGCGCCAGTGCGGCGCGCTGCAGGTTGTCGCGGGCGGTGTCGTTGTCGGCCAGCAGCCACAGCACGCTGCCGGGCACCTGGCCCAGGATGCGCATCCAGGCGCCAAACACCTCGGGCGTGAACTTGAAGGTGTTGTTGAACGAGCAGTAGACAAAGCGGTCTTCGGGCAGGCCGTAGGTGCTGCGCTGCGGGCGCGGCGCGACGTCCCGCTTGCGGTCGCTGACCTGGTAGCAGTGCGGCAGGCGGATCGGTTGCTCGGTGCAGTACGGCTCCAGTTCGGGCGGCATCACGTAGTGGTCGGCCACGATCCAGTCCACCCCGGGCAGGGCCGAGGTACCGGGCAAGCCCAGGTAGCTGACCTGCACCGGCGCAGCGCGGTAGCCCAGGATGGCGGGCCGGGCGCCGCTGGTCAGGCCTTGCAGGTCGACCAGCACATCGATGCCGGCCTGTGCAATCAGGCGTGCGGCGGTGGCGTCGTCCACCCCGTCCAGGCGCACCAGGTGGTCCATCGCGGCCAGGATGCGCTGGCGCTGCGGCTGGGCGCTCTCAGGCGTCCAGCAAAAGGCGTAGACCTCAAACTTGCTGCGGTCGTGCAACTCGAACAATTCGGGCGTCAGCAGGCCCACCGCATGCATGTGCAGGTCACCCGACAGGTAACCGATCTTGATCTTGCCGCTGCGCGCCGGCATGGTGCTGTGCAGCGCCACCGGCGCCAGCTTGGGCACCCGGTCGGTGGCAAAGCGGGTGGCGGCAATCAGTTGCAGCGCCGGATCGTCGCTGGCGCTCATCATCGCCAGCAGCGACGTGCCGGTCAGCAACATGTTGGGCGTGACCTCGCCCAGGGTCTGGTAGACCGGCCAGGCGCACTGCTTTTGCCGCAGGTGCAGGTAGTGCTGGATGACGCTGGGCTGGTGGGCATCGAGCATCAGGCTGTCGCGCAGGCAGGACTCGGCCTCTGGAAAGCGCCGCAGCGACTCCAGCAGGCGGCCCAGGTTGTTCCAGGCATGCACCCGCAGGTCAGCTGAGGCGCCACTGGCCAGCACCGCGCGCCACTGCGCCAGCGCTTGGTCGGGCTGGCCGGCTCGCTCCAGCAAATGCCCCAAATTGAGCCGGGCATGCGGAAAGTTGGGTTGCAGGACCACCGCCTGGCGGTAGGCGGCCTCGGCGTCGGCATGGCGGCTCAGCCCGCCCAGCAGCGTGCCAAGGTTGAACCAGGCGACATGGCGCATAGCCAGCGGCCCGTCAACCACCCAACCCTGGTACAGCGCCACGGCAGCATCGGCCTGGCCGGCTTGCTGCAGGCGATGGGCCTGGCTGACCAGTTCGGCCAGGGTCAGAACGGCAGGAGGGCTGAGCAGGGCTTCGGGCATGGTCTCTCTCGGGCACGGCAAAGTGGGCAAGCCATGGTAGGAGCGCAGTACCTGCGGCTAGCGGGGCAAAAGGCCAGGCTATCGGGCGCTAATCGGCCGGGTTCAGGGTTTCAGAAACGCAAAAAGCGGCCGAGGGCCGCTGTCTGCTGTGAGATCGGCCCGCGGCCTGGTGCCGGCTCAGAACCCAAGGCTGGCCAGCAGGTCATCGACCTCGCCCTGGTTGGTCACGACATCGGTGCGGCCCTCGGGGTTGACGACCGGTCCGTGCAGCACGCTCAGGTCCACCTTTTCGCGGTGTTCAGCTGGCACCACCTGCACCAGCAGCTTGACCAGGCTGTCCTCCAGGTCATTGGCCAGCGCCACCACCTTGGCCACCACCTGGCCAGTCAGGTCGTGAAAGTCCTGCGCCATCATGATGTCGGTCAGGTGGGCATCGATGGCCTTGGTGCGCGATTCGATGTCGTTGACAAAGTTGAACACCGCCCCAGAGGCCACAGCCTTGGCCGGGTCGGCGAGCAGCGCGGCGGCCAGCCGGCGGGTGTCTTCGGCAATGGCGCTGTGCTCGGCCTTGGCCTGGTCAACCGACGTGAGCACCTTGTCGGCCGCCTCCGCGGTCTTGTTGGCGATGTAGCTGAGCCTGCTGCGCGCGTCGGGCAGGCCGTCGGTGGCGATCCGCAGCTTGGGCATCACGCCCAACTGCTGCATGGTGTCGTGAAGCTGCCGGGTGATCGCGCCGATCTGCTGGAAAACCTCGGGCGAGGTCGTCACCGGCGGGTCAGGCATCAGAGCGGCAATATCGTCCATCTTCATGGTGGGCTCCGTCGGTCCGGTCAAGCGGTGGCCGAGGCCAGTTTCTGCATGATCTTGGTCACTTTTTCTTCCAGCGTGGCCTTGGTAAAGGGTTTGACCACGTAGCCGGCGGCGCCGCTCTGGGCGGCCAGCAGGATGTCCTCCTTGCGCGCTTCGGCCGTGACCATCAACACGGGGATGTGCTTCAGGTTGGCATCGGCCTTGACGGCCTTGAGCAGGTCGAACCCGTTCATGTTGGGCATGTTGATGTCGCTGACGACGAAGTCGTAGCGGTTGGCCTTGAGCATCTGCAAGGCGACGGCGCCGTCTTCGGCCTCGTCTACATTGGTGCAGCCCATTTCCTTGAGCAGGCCACGCACGATGCGGCGCATGGTGGAGAAGTCGTCGACGACCAGGAACTTGAGGTCGGAGGGATGGCTCATGTCAGTCCTTGGGGCTGGGGGCGGAAAGGGAAAACGGGTGCGACGGCTGTCAATGGGGGCTTATCGGCCGGTGCGGGGCGGACTTGATACCAACACCGGCTTGTCTGGGCGTATCGGCGCCTCGGCCGACGCACCATCGACCGCCGGCTTGGCCATCGGTTCGACCAGGTCGGCGGTGGGCCGGTAGAAGCGGTCCTCGGCATCGCGGTTCATCACGATGATGCTGATGCGGCGGTTTTGCGGCTCGACGGGGTCGTTGCGGTTGAAGGGCTGGCTGCTGGCCAGGCCCAGCACGCGCAGCACCCGGTCCTCGGTCAGGCCACCCGCCACCAACTCGCGCCGGGACGCATTGGCCCGGTCGGCCGACAGCTCCCAGTTGCTGTAGCCCCGGTCACCGCCCGGAAACGGCGTGGCGTCGGTGTGGCCTTCCATCGTCAAGCGGTTGGGCACCTCCAACAACACGCTGCCGATGGCGCGGAGCAGTTCTCGCATATAGGGTTTGACCACGGCACTGCCGGAGTCGAACATCGGCCGAGCCTGCCCGTCGACGATCTGGATGCGCAGCCCGTCACGGGTCATGTCGAGCTTGATCTGCGAAGCGTACTGGGCCAGCTTGGCGTTGTTTTTCAACTCCGATTCCACCTGCTCGCTCAGCTCCTGCAGCTTGGTGGCCTCGGCCACCCGCTGCTCATGGCGCAGCGCCTGCAAATTGATGGTGCTGCGCGGCGCCTCGACGTCACCCCGCTTGACCTGGCCACTCGATCGTGTCAGGTCCTGCCCGCCGCCCTTGAGCACCGACGATGAATCGCCCGACCCCGAGCCGCCGTTGAGCAAGGCCACCTTGAGCGGGCTCTGGAAATAGTCGGCAATGCCCTTCTTGTCGCCCTCGGAGGTGCTGCCCAGCAGCCACATCAGCAGGAAAAAAGCCATCATCGCCGTCACAAAGTCGGCGTAAGCGATCTTCCAGGCACCGCCATGCACCGCATGGCCGCCCTTCTTGATGCGCTTGATGATGATCGGTTGCAGCTTTTTTGCGTCACCGGCCATGCTCGGTCCTCACCAATGGAAAAAACGGCCGGCGCCGGGCAGTTCCCAAGGCGGCCGCTCCCCCTCGGGGGGGCGACCCTGTACTCAGCGTCTTGGGGGCTGTCATTTCTTCTTCACGTGCGCTTCAAGCTCGGTGAAGGACGGGCGGTCGCCCGAGAACAGCACCTTGCGGCCGAACTCGATCGCCACCTGGGGCGCATAGCCCTGCATGCTGGCCAGCAGCGTGGTCTTGATGCACTGCAGCTCCTTGCCGGCGTCCTCGACCTTTTGCTCCAGCAACCCGCCCAACGGCTCGACAAAACCGTAGGCCAGCAAGATGCCCAGGAAGGTGCCGACCAGCGCCGAGGCGATCATGCCGCCCAGGATGGCCGGCGCCTGGCCCACCGAGCCCATCGTGTTGACGACACCCAGCACCGCCGCAACGATGCCAAACGCCGGCAGGCCGCCCGCCAGCCGGGCAATCGCCGCCACGGCGGCATGCTCTTCGTTGTGGTGGGTCTCGATCTCGCTGTCCATCAAGCTCTCGATCTCATGGGCGTTCAAGTTGCCCGAGACCATCATGCGCAGGTAGTCGGTGATGAACTCGGTGACATGGTGGTCGTTGCCAACAATCGGGTACTTCTGGAACAAGGGCGAGCTGTGCGGGTCTTCAACATCTTTCTCGATCGACATCAAGCCCTCTTTGCGGGCTTTTTGCAGAATGTCGAACATCAGCGCCAGCAGCTCCATGTAGCGCGCCTTGTTGAACTTGCTGCCCTTGAAACATTGGCCCAGTCCCTTGATCGACGCCTTGATCACCTTCATCTGGTTGTTGGC
>JANMXG010000267.1:0-10178 GCA_031394235.1 Betaproteobacteria bacterium | reverse complement strand
AAGGCGGCGCGGGCAGGCTGCCGGCGGGCATGGCCTGTGCCGGGCCGCTGGAGCGGGTCGCGGGCGGGCTGGCACAGCCGGCGAGTGCGGCGGCCAACGCGGCCGCCAACACGACGGCACGCGCTGCAAACGGGCCGGCCGGCCGGCATTGGCGGCCGCGCTGCGTTGCGGCGGGAAGATCGTTCAGGGGTTTGACCATCGTCAGCCTCGATTCTGCGGGCAATGCCCGACCCGACCCGGCCCGCCTGCCGGCGACAGGCCAATCCAACCCCGCCAACCCGCCGCGACGGGGCTTTTGACCGCGATCCGGGCGACCGGCGTGCGCTGGCCGCAAAATCTTTGGTGAAATCTGCCACAGCCGCACGCCGTCCCATCCACCCCTGAGGAGACCCGCATGATCCAGTTCTACTACAACCTCGCGCCCAACCCGATGAAGGTCGCGCTGTTTCTGGAGGAGGCGGGCCTGCCCTACAACCCCGTGCCGGTGGACACCCGCAAGGGCGAGCAGCACACCGCCGCCTACACCGCCATCAACCCCAATGCCAAGTGCCCGGCACTGGTGGACGGCGAGGCCACGGTGTTCGACAGCAATGCAATCTTGCTCTACCTGGCGGAGAAAACCGGTCAGTTCCTGCCCGCCAATACACCGGCGGCGCGCGGGCAGATGTTGTCCTGGATGATGCTGGTGGCCAGCGGCATTGGTCCCTATTCGGGCCAGCTGGTGCACTTTCGCAACTTTGCGCCCGAGCCCAAGGCCTACGCCGTCAACCGCTACGACTTCGAGGCCTGGCGCCACTGGACCTTGATCGAGGCCCAGCTCGGCCAGCACCGTTTCATGCTGGGCGAGCACTACACACTGGTTGACATGGCGGTCTGGGGCTGGGCCCGCATCCTGCCGTTTGTTCTGGGCGCTGAGACCTGGGACAAGCTGCCGCACACCAAGCGCTGGCTGGACGAGGTCAACGCCCGGCCGGCGGTGCAACGGGTTGAGGCGCTGCGCACCCGACACGCCTTCAAGGCTGAGATGGACGACGAGGCCAAGCAGGCCATGTTCCCGCAAAACGCCCGGCTGGCGACCTGAAAACCATGATCGACCTCTACTACTGGACCACGCCCAACGGCCACAAGATCACGATGTTTCTGGAGGAGGCGGGCCTGCCCTACCGCATCCTGCCGGTGGCGATCGGCCGGGGTGAGCAGTTCAAGCCCGAGTTCTTGAAGATCTCGCCCAACAACCGCGTCCCGGCCATCGTTGACCAGGCACCCATCGACGGCGGCGCGCGGATCGCGCTGTTCGAGTCGGGTGCGATCCTGCAGTACCTGGCCGACAAGACTGGCCGCTTCATCCCGCAAGACCTGCGCGGCCGAAACCAGGTGCTGCAGTGGTTGTACTGGCAGATGGGCGGGCTGGGGCCGATGGCGGGCCAGAACCACCACTTCGGCCAGTACGCGCCCGAGCCCATCCCCTACGCGATCGAGCGCTACGTCAAGGAGACCGCGCGCTTGTACGGCGTGCTCAACAAACAGCTGGGCGAGATGGCCACACAGGGCCACGACTTCATTGCCGGCGACTACTCGATTGCCGACATGGCCTGCTACCCCTGGGTGGTGCCGCATGAGCGCCAACGCCAGAAGCTGGCCGACTTCTCCCACCTCAAAGCCTGGTTTGAGCGGGTGCAGGCCAGGCCCGCCACCCAGCAGGCCTACGCCCGCGCGCTGGAGGTCAACAGCCAGCCGGTGATGGACGAGGCGGCCAAAAAAGTGCTTTTTGGCCAGGATGCCTCAACGGTGAAATAGGGCGCCGTGCGGCGCCTGTGTCGGCGCGACCCTGCCAGCCGGTACGGCACGCCGCGCTGTCGGAAACCTTTACACCCCAAACCGATTAGCCTGGCGTCTGCGCCGCAAGTGTTTGATTTCATGGGATGTTGATGAGTGGCACGGGTCATGCTTGGTATTTTTGTCATATCTGCTTTATTGACAGATTGACGCAAAAGCCCCAGTTCCCGCCCGCTTGACAACATCGCACGAAAGCACCAAAGAAGCATCTTGACCACACATTCATCGCCACCGCCGTCCTGACTCTGCTGGTGGCGGCTGCGCCGGCATCAGCCGCAGTCATCGGCTTTACCAGCAACGCCACCGGCAACGCCGCGGCCTGGACGGCATCGGCCAACGGGCTGGGCGCGACCATCGATACCAGCATCAATTTTGATACCCACCCGACGGGCCCGTTGCAAAACAACTTCTACGCTGGCTTGGGTGTGACGATGAGCTCGGTCGGCGACTCGAACACGGTGCAATTCGGCGCCGGGCCAGGCCAAGGCAACACCTCCTCAGGCCCTCTGTCCAGCGGCGAAGGCCCGCATGCGGCGTCCAACTTCCTGTTCGATGGCGGCAACGCGTCGTCGTTCACGCTGCTGTTCAGCACGCCGGTCTATGGCGCCGGCCTGTATGTCATCGATTATTTCAACCCGTTCGGCAGCAACCCGCTGACCATCGAGGCGTTTGATGCCGCCAACATGTCGTTGGGGCTGTATTCGTCGGTCGCGGCCAATTTTCAAGCCAACAACATGTATTTCATGGGCGTGACCAGTTCTGCTGGTGACATTGCCAAGCTGGTCTTCACCGATGTCAACAGCAACACGGGCGACACCACCGGCATCGACAACGTCATGTTTGCGACCAGGGCTGGCAACAACGTGCCAGAGCCGGGCGCGCTGTCGTTGGTCGGTCTGGCACTGGCCGGTCTGGCACTGACACGCCGCCGCAAGGCCTGAAATCACACGCAGCCTTCGGGCTGCGTGACAGATGGCGCCGCGCCTTCGGCCATCAACCTGACCGATGTTGGCTGCCAGCCTCATGCCAGACGGGCCCAGCACTGCGGCGGCTGCAAAGACGCTGCAATCACACCGCCCCACCTCGCGCCGACTATCCGGTCGGACGCGACATCCGGGCCGCACAAATGCGGCCGGTTGCCCGGCGAGCCTGCACATAGACAGCGCCTGAACAATCGGCGCAGGCTGATCGCCAGCCAGAATCTTGCCGACGGCGGCACGCCGATGAAGCCAGTGCGGGAAGCGTTGGTTCCCGACGGCAGCGGACCCACCACAGCGCCGGCCAGGGGGCTCGGTTGCAGGCCAGACCTTCGACACGCCTGAAAGCAGTTCACGGCGCACCACCAGGCGGGCTGCGGCATTGAGCCTGCCGATCCGACCCGTTGCCTTGCGGGCCGCACAGCCGCCGGACAACACAGGTCAGGTCAGGTCAGGTGAGCCGAGGGGCACAGTTCAATCCTGCATCAGTCCGGCATCCGCCAGGATTCGAAAGGACAAACCGTGCAAAAAGGTGGTGCGACCGGCAAGAATCGAACTTGCGACTAAGCCTTCGGAGGGCCCAATGATATCCACTTCACCACGGTCGCAGCAGCGGGTACAGCCGCGTATTCTATGCCACGCTGCGCAAGTCGCGAATGCCGTGTGCCTGCGCCCTCGGGTCAACCCGCACACGCCGTTATAATCAAGAGGTTTTGCCTTGGGCCTGCGGGCAACATGGCGGAAATTTACTGCCGTACAGCGGGCTTCCGACGCAGCCAGGTCACGGACACAACGAGGATTCACATGAGCGACCCCCAGCACACCGAGCACGAAGAAAACCACGAAGGCCCGATCAAGACGCCCAAGCAGTTGGTGGGTGCGGTGGTGGCGTCATTCGTGATCCCGATCGTGGTGATCATCATGTTGGCCAATTTCGTCAATTTCGGTGGCAAGACCGGCGCCGGCAGTGACGGCATGACCGAAGATGCGGTGGGTCGCCGCATCCAGCCGGTGGGCCGGATCGAGATCAAGGACGCCGCCAACCCGGGCGTGCTCAAGACCGGTGAGCAGGTGGTGCAGGCCCAGTGCGGTGCGTGCCACCTCAGCGGCGCGGCCGGCGCGCCGAAAATCGGTGACGACGCCGCCTGGGGTCCGCGCATCAAGACGGGCTACGACGCGCTGCTGCTGTCGGCACTGAAGGGCAAAAACGCCATGGGCGCGCCGGGCGGCGGCGACTACATCGACACCGAGATCGGCCGCGCGGTGGTCTACATGACCAACAAGAGTGGCGCCAAGTTCGACGAGCCCAAAGCGCCGGCCGCGGCCGCGTCGGCAGCGGACGCTGCGGCCTCGAAGTAAAACCAAGGGCTGTGCCCCTACCAGCCGCCTTCGGGCGGCTTTTTCCTGGCCGACGCGCAGCCATCAGGCCAGGGTCAATGCACGGCAGGCGTGCCCGATGCTGGCTCCCGCACATAGCCGAAGCGTGCCGGCGCGTCGGTCGCGACCAACGGCTCTGGTGACCACAGGCCCAGCTCCACGGCTTGCGCGGCGTCGAGCATGTCCTGGCTGTGCACGATGCCAAAACCAAGGTCGGTGTCGAGGTAGACCCGCCCTTCGGCGTCCAGCCAGCAACCACGCACGACCGCTGGCAGCCCGGTGTGGCTGGTGACGGTGAGCTGCCGGTCGGCGCCAGCGCCGGCCGACGGCGACTCCCACATCAGCCGCCAGACCCAGGGTGCGGCTTCCAGCTGCACATAAACCCGCTGCGGGCCGTTCTGGAAGAACCAGCAGCCGGTGCTGTCGGCGCCGTAGTTGCGCTCGATGAAAGCCTTGAGCTTGTCGTGCGTGATACGGCTGCCCTTGACCTGCGGGAACGGCCCGGCGTGCTGGACAAGCTCGTCGCTCATGTACCAGTCGCCGCGGGCATCCAGCGCCAGCCAGCCGTGGCAGTCGGGCACATTGGGCCATTTTTTCAGCGCGGCCTTGACGATGTCGTCCATAGCGGATGTCCTCGAAAAAACAGCGTGACCGTCAGCCGTGCTCGCGCAGCCAGCCCATCACGCCCTCGGGCAGCTGCTGGCCGTCGCCGGGAAACCGCCCGCCCGGAAACCCCACATGCCCACCGTGCGCAGGTTGCCACAGCCTGACATGCCGGCCCACAGCATGGGCTTGCGGCAGGCTGGCGGCGGGCACAAACGGGTCGTTACGGGCGTTCAACAGCAGCGCGGGAATGCGGATGCGGTGCAGGTGCGGCTTGGCCGAGGCACGCGACCAGTAGTCCTCGGTGTTGCGAAAGCCGTGCAGCGGCGCGGTGAACAGGTTGTCGAACTCATAGAGGTCGCGCACGGCCAGCATCGCGTCGCGCTTGAACAATCCCGGGTGTTGTGCCAGCTTGGCGAGTGCCTTGGGCCGCATCGTGTTCAAGAACATGCGGGTGTAGACCTGCCGGTTGAAGCCCCGGCCGATGGCATGGCCGCTGGCGGCCAGGTCCACCGGCGAGCAGACCGCCACCACCGCGCTGGCCACGGCGGACGCGCTGTCGCCGGCCTCCTCGGCCCAGCGCAGCAGGGCATTGCCGCCCAGCGAGATACCCACCGCCCGCAGCGGTGCACCGTGCTGCAGGCGCAGCCGACCCAGCACCCAGCCGATCTCCTCAAAATCACCCGAGTGGTAGGCGCGTGGCCCCAGGTTCAGCTCGCCAGAGCAGCCGCGGAAGTGCGGCACCACGAAATGCCAGCCGTTTTGCCGCGCCCAATGCGCAAAGGCCAGTGCGTACATGCCCTGCGACGAGCCCTCCAGGCCGTGAAACAGCACCAACATCGGCGCGTTGGCAGGCGCAGCGTCATCGAGAAAATCGACATCGATGAAGTCGCCATCCGGCGCGGTCCAGCGCTCGCGCCGGTAGCGTGGTGGCGCCCGCCCCGGCCCGGTGTGCAGGCGGGACAGCCGGGCCGGCCAGATCGTCTGGGCATGGCCGCCGGGCAGCCACCAAGGGGCACGAAAAGCCTGCATCAGCGCGGCGTCCCCGGCTGCCGGCGCGGCACCAGCCGCCTCAATGCAGCACCGCCGGCGCCTCGACCACCTCGGTCGTCTCGTTGGGGGTGCCCGGACTGGCGTGGTGCGCCACCATGCGCCAGCCTTGTGCGGTCTTGAGGTAGACGTTGGTGGCCAGCACAAAGCCGGTGCGCTGGCCCTCCGCGGTGGCCAGCTCGATGCGCTCGACCAGGTTGTGCACGGCAGCCTCAAGCGAATGCACCCGGCGCACCCGCTCGGGGTGGGCGTGGATGCGACCGTTGGCGAACATCGCCTCGAACGCGGCCCGGATCGCCCGCGGCCCGACCACCCGGGGGCCGCCCGGGTGCACGCAGATCACCTCGTCGTCGTCGGCCCAGACGGCCATCAGTTTTTCAAGATCGCCCTCGCGCAGCGCCTCGTAGAACTGGGCCTCGACATCGTCGGGTGATGCCATCAGGTGGGCGGTCTGGGGTTTGCTGCGCTGCATGGGGCACCCTTCTTGGAGGATCACCAAAAACTCACCGGAAAATGACCGACTTGTGGCCGTTCATCAGCACCCGGCGCTCAACATGCCACCGCACGGCGCGTGCCAGCACCACGCACTCGACATCACGACCGACCGCGGTGATCTGCTCGGCCGACATCGAATGGTCCACCCGCTCGACGTCCTGCTCGATGATCGGGCCCTCGTCGAGGTCGGCAGTGACGTAATGCGCCGTGGCGCCGATCAGCTTGACCCCCCGAGCGTGGGCCTGGAAGTAGGGCTTGGCGCCCTTGAAGCTGGGCAAGAAGCTGTGGTGGATGTTGATCGCACGGCCCTTCAGCGTGGCGCAGAACTCGGGGCTCAGAATCTGCATGTAGCGCGCCAGCACCACCAGGTCGATCTGCTCGGCCGCCAGCAGGGCTTCAACCTGCTGCTCCTGGGCGCGTTTGGTGGCAGCATCGGCACCAACCGGCAGCGGCAGGTGGTGGAAGGCGATGCCGTAACTGTCGGCCAGCGACCGGTAGGTGGCGTGGTTCGACACGATGGCCGGGATGTCCACGTCAAGCTGTCCGCTTTGCCAGCGGTAGAGCAGGTCGTTCAGGCAATGGCCGTGCTGGCTGACCATCAACAGCAGGCGTGGGCGCTGCGCCAAGGCATGGATGCGTGCATCCATTCCGTACTGCGTGCGTAAATGAGAGAACAGGTTCTCCAACACGCCCGCGCCGGTCAGGTGCGGGGGCGCTGAAAAATGCACCCGCATGAAAAATAGCCCGGTCGCGTCGTCACCCTGCACATCGCCGAACTGCTGTGAATCGATGATGTTGCAACCGGCCTGGAACAAAAGGCCGGACACTGCGTAGACGATACCGGTCGTGTCACGACAGGCCAGCGTGAGAATGAATTCGTGAGAGCGCGGCATGGCCGCAGATTGTAGGCAGCGGACCACCACCGCCCAGTGCACACTTGCAGTACGACAAGCCTTGACAAACCACCCACCGACAAGCCCGCCGATGAACACCGCACCCGAGGACTGGACCCAACGCAGCCGCGACCTGGCCGACGCGCTTTCGCGCAGCGCGCTGGGTGATCGTGTCGCCTTCAAGCGGCTCTACAGCCTGACCAGCGGCCATCTGTTTGCGGTGGTCCTGCGCATCCAGCGCGACCGCAATCTGGCCGAAGACCTGCTGCAGGATGTATTTGTGAGTGCCTGGAAGGCGGCGGGCAGTTTTGATGCCCAGCGCGCCCAGCCACTGACCTGGCTGACCCACATCGCCCGCAACAAGGCCATCGACAGCCTGCGCCGTGCCCAGACGCAACCGCGCATGGAAAGTCTCCACCCTGCGGACGACGACGACGACCGGCCTGACGCCAGCCAGCGCCTGGTGGACGACGCGCCCGGCCCGGCCGCCCTGCTGGAGCGCGCCAGCGACGCCCGACAGTTGGGCCACTGCATGGAGGGCCTGTCGGCGCAGCAACGCCAGAGCGTGGCGCTGGCGTTTTTCGACGGCCTGTCGCATGCCGAGGTGGCCGAGCAGTTGCGCGAACCGCTGGGCACGGTCAAGAGTTGGGTCCGGCGTGCGCTGATGACGCTCAAGAGCTGCCTCGAGCGCGCAGCCCGGGGCGACAACGCCATGGAGGCCTGACATGACCCGCCACACGCCATCCGTTCTTTCGCCGCCCGCGGGGGCGCTTGTTACCTCCAAAACGGCCATGCCGTACTGACATGGACTACGCCCGACAATCCCTCGCTGACGCGCTGGCTGCCCAGTACGTGACCGGCACGCTGCGCGGTGCTGCCCGCCGCCGCTTCGAGACCCTGCTGTCCGGCCACCCAGCGCTGCGGACGGCGGTGGCCGACTGGCAGGCCCGGCTGATGCCGCTGACTGCCGTGGTGGTGCCCGAAGCACCGCCCGAACGCACCTGGGCGGCGATCGAGAATCGCCTGTGGCCGGCCACGGCCGGCGCCAGCACCGCCCAGCGGGCACCGTGGTGGCACGGCCTGGGCTTCTGGCGCGCCGCGTCCGGCCTGGCCACGGTTGCGGCCGTGGGCCTGGGCGTGCTGCTGGCCAACCCGCCGGCGCAAGCCCCACCGGTGGTGGTGGTGTTGCAAGGCACCGAGGCTGGCGGCCCGGCCACCACCACGTTCGTGGCCAGCGTCAGCGCCGACGGCCGGGCGCTGGTGGCGCGGCCAGTGATGCCGGTGGCGCTGGCGGCCGACCGGGTGCTGGAGCTCTGGGCCGTGCCGCCACAAGGCAATCCGCGCTCGCTCGGCCTGGTCTCTGCCGCAGGGGTCACGGTGATTCGGCGCGAGAAGCTGCCGCAAGCGCTGCTGGACAACCGCAATACCGCCGCGCTGGCGGTCAGCGTCGAGCCGCCGGGCGGGTCGCCCACCGGCGTGCCCACCGGACCGGTCGTGTTTGCCGGCAAGCTGCAACTCTGAGCATCACAGCGGTCGCCGCCTTGCGGCGACCGCCCACTGCAGCTCTCAGCGGCCGCTGTCAGTGACCATGCAGCTTTTCGCCAGCCTTGAGCCGGTAAACCGTGCCGCAGTAGGGGCACTTGCCCTCACCCGTGGTGGCCACGTCGATGAATACCCGCGGATGCTCGCTCCACAAGCTCATCTTCGGGTTGGGGCAGGTCACCACGCCAGGGCCTTGCACATCCGCGGCCGTGACTTCGACCACGGTCTCCGGTTTGCTCATGCGGCCACCTTGCTCAGCCAGCCCAGGTACTTGGGATTGCGCCCGTTGACGATGTCAAAGAAGGCGCTCTGGATCTTTTCGGTGATCGGGCCGCGCGAGCCAGCGCCCAACTCGATCCGGTCCAACTCACGGATCGGCGTCACCTCAGCGGCGGTGCCGGTGAAAAACGCTTCGTCAGCGATATACACCTCGTCGCGGGTGATGCGCTTTTCCACCAGCTTCAGGCCCAGGTCGCTGCAGATCGCCAGGATCGTGTCGCGGGTGATGCCGTTCAAGGCGCCCGCCGACAAGTCGGGGGTGTAGACCACGCCCTTCTTGATGATGAAGATGTTTTCGCCTGCGCCTTCGGACACGAAGCCCGATGGGTCGAGCAGCAGCGCTTCGTCGTAACCCTCGTCGGTCACTTCCATGTTGGCCAGGATCGAATTGGTGTAGTTGCTCACTGCCTTGGCCTGCGTCATCGTGATGTTGACGTGGTGCCGGGTGAAGCTGCTGGTCTTGACACGGATGCCGCGCGCCAGGCCGTCTTCGCCCAGGTAGGCGCCCCAAGGCCAGGCCGCGACCATCAGGTGGATGGTGTTGCCCTTGGGTGAGACGCCCAGCTTCTCATCGCCGATCCAGACCAGCGGGCGCAGGTAACAGCTCTCCAGCTTGTTTTCGCGCACCACCGCCTTTTGCGCGTCCATCACTTGCTCGGGCGTGAACGGGATCTTCATGCGCAGGATCTTGGCGCTGTTGAACAGCCGCTCGGTGTGCTCTTGCAGCCGGAAGATGGCCGTGCCGTGGGCGGTGTTGTAGGCCCGCACGCCTTCGAAGGCGCCGCAGCCGTAATGCAGCGTGTGGGTCAGCACGTGGATCTTGGCGTCGCGCCACTCCACCATCTGCCCGTCCATCCAGATCTTGCCGTCGCGGTCGGACATGGACATGGGGTGAGTCTCCTTCGGGGGCTGGGTCGGGTGGGTGGAACCGGCGATTTTAGGCGCCGGGGGTGGTGGCGGGTGGGTTGCTGGCGTCGGCGGCCGTCGGCCTACCGGTGGGCGGCAGGTTGTCGGATGCCGGCCGGCCGAGCGTCCAGTCGCTCACCCGGCCGGCCTGCAGCACCACCGTCACGCTGGCGCCAGAGGCATCGCGCCAGCGCCAGGTTTCGGGTTCGCCGGGTTGCTG
>JANMXG010000266.1:0-6194 GCA_031394235.1 Betaproteobacteria bacterium | reverse complement strand
CGCGCGATACCTACCTGGGCGAGTTGGGTCGCTAAAAGCTGTCGGCCTGCCCGTCGGCCGGCCGTCCATCCGGCCGGATCGCGGGGGCCGGCGACCAGACCGCCTGCCACAGGCCCACGGTCTGGTCGTAGCTGTCGGTGTGCCAGCACTTGAAAGCGGTGCCTGCGTCCAGTTGCAGCGTGGCGGGGTAACGCACCACCGCCATGCTGCCGCGCAGCCTGACCTGCATCGCCTCGGTCTGCCACAGCAGGTAGACCAGGGTACCGGCTTCGACCATGCCCAGGTAGCGCTCGCGTGACCACGTCGCTCCCGACGGCGTGATCAGCTGGTAGTCGGGCGCATGCAGCCGCCAGGCGGTGGGCATGTCGCGCTGCAGCAGCGACTGCACGCGCGTTTGCTCCAGCGCACGGATGTCGTCCTCGGGGCTGCTTGCCCTCAAACGACCCTTGTCGTCGCCGACCGGCGTACTCATTCCACCTTGCCAATCTGTCGCACCGCCTCGGTCATCTGGCGGGCATCGGCATCCCAGTAGGTCTGGAACTCGGGTGCGTCCAGGTACTCGAGCGGACTGCCGGCGCGGTTGATGGTGGCCACCACCTGCGGGTCGGTGGCCACTTTGCGGGCGGCACTGCGCAGGCGCTGCAGCACCGCGTCGGGCGTGCCGGCGGGCGCAAACAGTGCCGACCACTGGGCAAACTGGACCGGGTAGCCGGCCTGCTTGAGGCTGGGCAGGTCGGGCAGCGCGGCCAGGGGCTTGTCACCCCAGTGCGCCAGCGCCCGCAGCTTGCCGGCCTTGATCTGCTGCAGCACCGTGGACGGGCCGCTGGCCACCGCATCCACCTGGCCACCGATCAGCGCCAGCACGGCCGGCCCGGCGCCGGTGTAGGGGATGTGCACCATGCGGAAACCCGCGCTGGCCTTGAGCATCTCCATCGGCACATGCATGGTGCCGTAGTTGCCCGAGCTGCCGTAGTTGTAGGTGCCAGGCTTTCGTCTGAGGTCGGCGACAAACTCGGCCAGGGACTTCCAGGGCGCGTCGGCACGCACCACCAGCACCGTCGGGTCGGCGGTGAAGCGGGCGATGGGTGTGAACTGCTTGAGGCTGTAGGCCGGCTTGCGCGCCAGGATGGCGTCGGCCTCGGGCAGGATCGAGATCGACGACAGGCTCAGCAGCAAGGTGTAACCGTCGGCCGGCGCTCGCGCCGCCGCCCCGATGCCCAGCGCGCCGCCGGCCCCCACCTTGTTCTCGACGATCACCGTCTGCCTGAGTTCCCGCGACAGCGCTTCGGCCACCGGCCGGGCCACGGTGTCGGCCACACCGCCGGGCGGGAACGGCACGATCAGCACGATCGGTTTGTCGGGATAGGCCGCCCCTGCCTGGGCCCAACTGCTGCCGGGCAGCAACAGCTCGCTCGCCAGAATCAGCGCAGCCAGCCCCAAAGTGACCCGCCGGGCGCGGCCGGTGGTCTGCGGCCGCGTCATGCGCCGGCCGCCACAAAGCGGTTCTGCAGCGTGCCGATGCCATCGATCTCGATGCGCACTGCGTCACCGGCCTGCAACCAGCGCGGCGGTGTCATCGCCATGCCCACGCCGGCGGGTGTGCCGGTGGCGATCACATCGCCCGGGTACAGCGTGATGCCGCGTGAGCAGGTCTCGATCAGCGCGCTGATGTCGAAGATCAGGTCGCGGGTGCGGCCGTCCTGGCGCAGTTCGGGCGCGCCGCCGGCGGTGCTGACCCAGCAGCGCACGCGGGTGTCGCAGCCGTCCAGTTCGTCGGCGGTGACGATCCACGGCCCCATCGGGCAGAAGGTGTCGAAGCTTTTGCCCAGGTCCCATTGGCCGTGGCGCATTTGCACATCGCGCGCCGTCACGTCGTTGACGATGGTGTAGCCGAACACATGGTCCATCGCCTGGTCGCGCGGGATGTTGCGGCCACCGCGGCCGATCACCACTGCCAGCTCGGCCTCGTAGTCGATCTGCGACGAAATGGCGGCGCCGGGCAGCAGCACCTCGGCGTCCGGCCCGACCACGCACTCCGGCACCTTGGTGAAGACGATCGGCCAGGCCTCGGTATTGGTGTTGTTGTTCTTGAACACGCTGCCCTGCAGCTCTTGGGCATGGGCGTGATAGTTGCGCCCCACGCAAAACAGGTTGCGCCTTGGCAGCGGCAGCGGGGCGACGAGTTGCACCGCGGCCAGCGCGATGGCGGGGCCGGTCAGCGCTGGCAGCAGCAGTCCGGCCGCGGCCTGCTCGATCAGGCGCAGCGCGCCGTGCTGGGCACAAGCGGCGTCCAATGCAAAGGCGGTGACGGTGGCGCCGTCGGGCGAGACCTGCCCAACCCGGATCTGGCCTTGGTGGCGGTAGCTGGCAAGACGCATGGTGACGCTCCAAAATGTTGAGCCCAAATGCTACCATTCAGGCCCATTAAATCCACCCAAGCCCGATGCCATGGACGCTGCTGCGCTGCTGCGGGAGGCGATTGCCGAGAACCTGAGGTCGCGCCAGTGGCGTGCCGGGCACCGCATCCCGACTGAGCGTGCGCTGAGTGATCAGTACGGCGTCAGCCGGTCCACCGTGCGGCGGGTGATGCAGGATTTCAAGCGCCAGGGCCTGATCACCCAGACCGTTGGCAGCGGCACCTACGTCAGTGACGCGGTGCAGGCCGCATTGGCCGGCCTGGCGGCACAGGCGCCCGGCGCGGCGGCGCGCGCGGTCAGCCCGGCCGAGCTGATGGGTGCTCGGCTGGTGCTGGAGCCGGCGCTGATCGAGATGGTGATCGGCAACGCCACGGCCGCCGACTTTGCCCGCATGGACGATTGCAACGCCCAAGCCGAAGCGGCCACGACGTTGGAGGCCTTCGAGCACTGGGACGGTGAACTGCACGGCGCGATCGCCGACGCGGCGCACAACGGCTTCATGTCCAGCGTGTTCCGCATGGTCAACGAGGCCAGGGCGCAGGGCGAGTGGGGCGCGCTGAAACGACGCAGCGCCACGCCTGAGCGCCGGCTCGAGTACCAGCAAGAGCACCGGGCGCTGGTGGCCGCGCTCAAGGACCGCGATGCCGAGCGTGCCCGCCGGCTGTGCCTGGTGCACCTGCTGCATGTGCGCACCAACATGCTGGGGTTTTGAGCCGGGGCGGGGCAGGCTGTGCGACACAGGTTGACCATGTTGACCGGCCGGCATCAGCTCGCTACATTGGGTGAGATTTGGCTATTTTCAAAACCAATTAGAACCAATTGACAACGATCATTCGCACCCTCTCAGGTATTCGCCGCGGCTGCAGGCTGGCGCTGCTGGCGTTATTGGCGCTGCCTGCTGTGCCAACCTGGGCACAGCCCGCGGCGCAGGATTACCCCAGCCGGCCGGTGCGCATCGTCGTGCCGTTTGCGCCGGGCGGCTCGGCCGATGTGTTTGGCCGCTTCATCGCCCAGCGCTTGCAAGAGTCGCTGGGGCAGGGCTTCATCGTGGACAACCGGCCCGGCGCCGGGTCGGTGATCGGCACCGATGCGGTGGCCAAAAGCGCGCCCGACGGCTACACGCTGCTGCTGATGTCCAACACCCACACCGTCAATGAGTCGCTGATCCCGAACAAGCCGTTTCAGCTGATGCGCGACTTTGTACCGGTGGCACCGATCAACGCGTCCGACCTGGTGCTGGTGGTCAAGGCCAGCCTGCCGGTGGCCACGCTGGCCGATCTGATCAAGGCCGCCAAGGCCAAGCCGGGCAGCTTGTCGTACGCCTCGTCGGGGCCGGGCACGCCGTACCACATGGCCGGTGAACTGCTCAAGGCGATGGCCGGCATCTCGATGGTGCACATCCCGTACCGCGGCAGCTCGGGTGCGCGCACCGACGTGCTGGGCGGCCAGGTGGAGATGATGTTCGACGCCGTGCCCACGATGTCCGAGCACATCAAGTCGGGCAAGGTCAGGGCGCTGGCCACCACCGGCCGGCAACGCTCGGCCACCTTGCCGGACGTGCCCACGGTGGCCGAGGCCAATGTGCCGGGCTACGAGGCGACGATCTGGCTGGGCCTGATGGCGCCCAAGGGCACCCCCCCGGCAGTGGTGGCCAAGCTCAACGCCGAAATCGGCAAGATCACCGCCAATACCGAGGTGCGTCGGGCCTGGGCCGCCCAAGGCACGGCGGCGATGACGATGGGCACCGACGAGTTCACCCGCTACCTCAATGCCGACATCGCCAAGTGGGCCCGGATCGTCAAGATCTCGGGCGCCAAGATTGAGTAGAGCGATGTCGCGCTACCGCTTGTGTTGCTCTCCCCAATCGGACCTGAAAGCGAGCCTGTGACCGTCTACCTTCACCTGCTGTGCGCTGGCGCGGCGCAAGGCCTGGTCAAGGCCTTGATACCCGAATTGCAGGCGCTGACCGACGCCACCCTGGTGGCCCGCTTTGGCGCCGTTGGCGTGATGCAGGAGGCGCTGCTGGCGGGCGAGCCCTGCGACCTGATGATCGTCACCGACAAAATGGTCGGCGAGCTGGTGGCTACCGGCCGCCTGCGCGGCGAGACCCGCAGCGCGCTGGGTCGCGTGAAAACCGGCATGGCCGTGCCCGCCGGCGCGGCGCGGCCCGATGTGTCCACACCGCAGGCTTTGAAGGCGGCGCTGCTGGCGGCCGGGGCGGTGTACTTTCCCGACCCGGCGCGGGCCACCGCAGGCATTCACTTTGCCAATGTGCTGCGCGAGCTGGACATCTTCGAGGCGTTGCTGCCCCGCATGCACACCTATCCCAACGGCGCCACCACGATGCGTGAGCTGGCAGTCCACACGGCCGTGGGCGGGCCGCCGCACATCGGTTGCACCCAAATCAGCGAAATCCTCTACACCGAGGGTGTTGCGCTGGTCGGCGCCTTGCCGGACCCGTTCGAGCTGGCCACGGTCTACACCGCAGCAGTCAGCAGCGCGGCGGCGCAGCCGGCACTGGCCGAGCGCTTCATCACGCTGCTGGCTGGCGCCGGGTCGCGTGCGCTGCGCGAAGCAGGCGGGTTCGAGTTTTGAGCACAGCGCCCCCCCTGCACAGGCGACGTTTCATCGCTGGCGTTGCGGCCTGGCCCGCGCTGACCGGCCTGCCTGCGCTGCTGGGTTCAGCAGCGGCCCAGGCCCAGGTATTTCCGACGCGGCAGATGCGCTACATCGTGCCGGTGGCCGCCGGTGGCGGCAGCGACCTGGTGGGCCGCACCGTGTGCGAGCGCTGGGGCAAGCTGCTGGGCCAGGGTTTTGTGGTGGACAACATCGGCGGTGCCGGGGGTGCTATCGCCTGCCAGGCCACGGCCAAGGCCGCACCCGACGGTTACACCCTGCTGCAAGGCTATGTTGGCACCCACGGCACGCCGCCGGCCACCCGCAGCAAGCTGCCCTATGACGCCATCAAGGACTTCAGCCCGATTGGCATGATCGGCGCCACGCCCAACGTGCTGGTGGTCAATGCCAGCCTGCCGATCCAGAACGTCGCCCAGTTCGTGCAGTACCTGCGGGCCAATCCCGGCAGGGTCAGCTATGGGTCGGCCGGGCAGGGCACGCTAACGCACCTGACGATGGAGCTGTTCAAGCAGGCGGCGGGTGCTTTTGCGCTGCACATCCCCTACCGGGGCATTGCGCCGGCCTTCAACGACCTGCTGGGCGGGCAGACGCAGGCGATGTTTCCGGGCCTGGCCGCGGCGCTGCCGCATATCCGCTCGGGCCGGGTGCGCGCGCTGGCCGTCACCGGCGCGGCCCGCCATCCCTTGCTGAAGGACGTGCCCACGCTGATCGAGACCGGCTACCCAGGCTTTGATGCGGTGCAGTGGTACGGCGTGGTCGGGCCGGCGGGCATGCCGGCGGTGCTGGTCAAGCAGCTGAACGACACGCTCAACACCGTGCTGACCGGCCCCGACCTGCGCGACCGGCTGGCCGCCGAGGCGGTGGAGCCGCAGCCGATGTCGCCCGAGGCCTTCGGCCAGTACATCCGCAGTGACATTACCCGCTGGACCCGGCTTGCGCGTGACCGCAAGATCGACCTTGATGCCTGATGCGCGATGCGCGATGCCTGACGCGTGATGGCACACGGTCGCCAGCGTCGCCCTTGCCGATGCCACCCCCTGCCAACCCCACCCGCCTGCCTGACCCCCTCACTCTCCTGACCCCCCGACACCATGGCCCTGAACACCGCTGTCACCGCTGACGCCAACGCGCCTGCCGTCA
>JANMXG010000265.1:0-2005 GCA_031394235.1 Betaproteobacteria bacterium | reverse complement strand
CGCGGCGTCGCTCATGGTGCCGCCGCTTCGAGCTTGGCCTGCAGGCTGATCTCGGCCACGGCGGCCAGCGCCTTGGACAGCGGGCAATCGCGCTTGGCGGCCAGGGCGATCTCCTGGAACCTGGCTTCGTCGATCCCTGGCACGGCGGCATTCAGCGTGAGCGCGATCCGGTCGATCACGAAGCCTTCGCCTTGCGGCGACAGCCGAACGCTAGCCTGCGTGTCGACCTTGCCGGTGGCAAAGCCGGCCTTGTCGCAGGCAAAGGAGAAGGCCATCGTGAAGCAGGCGGCATGCGCGGCGGCCAGGATCTCCTCCGGGTTCGTGCCCCGGCGGTCGTCCTCGAACCGGCTGGCGAAGCCATAGGGGTAGCGTTCCAATGCGCCGGTCTCGGTGCTGATCTGACCCTTGCCCTTCTTGCCCGGGCCTTCCCAGTGAACGCTGGCGGTTTTCTCGATCATGGTGGAGCCTTTCAAAGGACTGTGCGGAGCTCAGCGGATGACATTGCTTGCCACTCGCTGACTGTCGGTGCTTGTTGCATGGGTGGTCATCGGACAAGGGCGGGTCTTGCAAGGCGGTATGTCCCAAGGTCGTCCTGATCGCGCTGGGGCCATTGCACCCGGACTGCTGCACCATGAGTTCATGGTCGGTGCATGGCGCCGTCGAGTCTGTGCCTCAGCGAACAGACCCGGCATGTTGATCCCCGCATTGCCGTGCGCTCAGGCCATGCCTTTCGGGTTGCAAGCATTGCGAGATTCGAGTCGGATTCCTGGGCGGTAGCCGCCCCAACGCAGGCCAAGCCCTGGCTTTACCCCCGGTCTTTGCCAGTACCGAACGCTGTTCGTCAGCGCACAGACTGCTTGCCGGCGTGTACCCGAACATGCCAGTCCAACGAATTACAGACCCTGACCATCCTTGAACGCCACAACGACTCCGCCGTCCGTTCCACCAACGCGGCCGGCACAGGCGGTGAAAGTGGCCGAATTGCGGGCGATGGTCGACAACGCCGGCCCCCTTGCAGGCTTCGGTTCTGAGATCACGTTGCTGACGCGCTAGGTGGCCCTCACGGAGGAAGGCTACCGGTGGCTGCTGGTGCAGGCCAACGACAGCGAACGTGCTGCGGCGGCCGCTGCGCTGGCCCGCGCCTCAGGTGCAACGGTGGCGGTCTACTACCGGGCGCTCACCGTCGAAGAACTGATCCCCTGAGCCCGGCGGGGCCGGTGATCGGAGCGGCGGACATCGCTTCAGGCGCGGCTGTGCTCACGACTTCGGCGGCGGTGCTTTGGCTCGGTCAGGCGCTGACATGCCCTGCAGGTCCACCCATGCGTCGTACTCGGCAGCGCTGACACCACCGACGTCCAACGCGGCTTGTCGCAGACCGAGGCCTTTGACATGGGCATGTCGGGCGATCTTCGCCGCGCGGTCGTATCCGATGTGCGGGACCAGCGCCGTCACGCCGATCAATGAATGCTCGATCATCGACTGCACACGGTCGGCATCCACCTCGATGCCCTCGATGCAGTGAGATCGGAAGCTAGTCATGGCATCGGCCAGCAGGCGCAGACTGTCGAGCACATCGCAGGCGATCAGCGGCTTGTAGACGTTGAGTTCAAACTGCCCCTGGCTCGCGGCGATACCGATCGCCACGTCGTGCCCCATCACCTGGGCGCAAACCATCGTCAGCGCCTCGACCTGCGTGGGGTTGACCTTGCCCGGCATCATGGAACTGCCAGGCTCGTTTGCGGGCAGTCGCAGCTCGCCCAGGCCGGCACGCGGCCCGCTGCCCATCAGGCGAATGTCGTTGGCGATCTTGTTGAGCGCCACGGCCAGCGTTCTGAGCGCGCCATGCAGGCCCACAAGTGCTTCATGTCCGGCCATCGCGGCAAAGAGGTTGTCGGCCACGACGAAGGGCGCATCAAGACGAGCGGCCAACACCCTGGCAACACGCGCGCCGAATTCAGCGTGTGTGTTGAGCCCGGTGCCGACCGCGGTGCCACCGATGGCCAGC
>JANMXG010000264.1:0-7245 GCA_031394235.1 Betaproteobacteria bacterium | reverse complement strand
ACCGCGACCAGCTGCTGCCGACCCATGCGCAGCTGCAGCAGGCCGAAGCCGTGACCGATGCCTGGCGCGCGCGGCTGGGCGACGCCATGCGCATCTTTTTTGTCGCCCCCGACTACCACGAGGGCAAGGCCAAGAAGTGCGTCAACGGCTGGGGCAACATGTTCTTGACGGTCGCGCCCGACGGCGTTGCGCTGCCCTGCCACACCGCGCGCATGTTGCCCGGCCTGGCGTTTCCCAACGTGCGTGAGATGGCGCTGCGCGAGATCTGGTTCGAGTCCGAGGGCTTCAACCGCTACCGCGGCACGGGCTGGATGAAAGAGCCCTGCGCGAGCTGCGCGCACAAGGAAGAAGACCTGGGCGGCTGCCGCTGCCAGGCCTTTATGCTGGCCCAAGATGCCGCCGCCGCCGACCCGGCCTGCCGGCTCAGCCCGCAGCACCACCTGGTGCAGGCCGCGGTGGCGCAGGCGGCAACGCCGAAAGCGACCGAACACCCGTTGGTCTTCCGCGATCCGGCCAACTCCCGCCGGTTGAGCGCGCCGTAGGCGGGAAACCCGGCTGGCACCGGCAGGCGCACGCTAAATCGGGGATTGAGGGCAAATTGCCCCTCCACTCGGCCTTCTGACCGGTCCGTCGTCACTGGACACTCGCGCTGTAATTTGGCCAGCGCCTGCGCGACTGACCCGGCAGCGGCCCGCAACCGCGCCGCGAGACCGAACCCTGGCCCAAAAAGGACCGCCATGCCCCTCTGGTTGATTGCGCTGGACCGCCACTTTCCGATCCGCTACCTGACCTTGGTTTCAGTCTCGCTGCTGTTGGCGCTGGGCGGGTACCTGTGGTTTGCCGGCGGCCCATCGGCCTGGCCGGCTTTGCTGGTGCTGCTGGGCGCGCTGGGCGGGATCACCGGCATCCGCGACCTGCGCCAGACCCGGCACGCGCTGCTGCGCAACTACCCCGTCATCGGCCATTTGCGGTTTTTGTTCGAATGGATCCGGCCCGAAATCCGCCAGTACTTTCTCGAGAGCGACCGCGAGGCGGTGCCGTTTTCACGCCAGCAGCGCTCGCTGGTCTACCAGCGCAGCAAGGGCGAGTCGGACAAGCGACCGTTTGGCACCCAGCTCGACGTGCACCAGGCGGGCTACGAGTGGATCAACCACTCGCTGCAACCGACCCAACTGCCCAGCCATGACTTCCGCGTCACCATTGGCGGCAGCCGCTGCAGCCAGCACTACTCGGCCAGCCTGTTCAACATCTCGGCGATGAGCTTTGGCGCGCTCAGTGCCAACGCGATCATGGCGCTCAACGGCGGCGCCAAGGCGGGCGGCTTTGCGCACGACACCGGCGAGGGGTCGATCAGTGCGCACCACCGCAAACACGGCGGTGACCTGATCTGGGAGATTGGCTCGGGCTACTTCGGTTGCCGCAACGATGACGGCAGCTTCAGCGACGCCCGGTTCGAGGCCAACGCCCGCGACCCGCAAGTCAAGCTGATCGAGTTGAAGCTGAGCCAGGGCGCCAAGCCCGGCCACGGTGGTGTGCTGCCCGGCCCCAAGGTGTCGGCCGAGATCGCCGAAGCGCGCGGTGTGCCAGAGGGGGTGGACTGCGTTTCGCCGGCCGCGCACAGCGCGTTCTCAACGCCCATCGGCATGCTGCAGTTTCTCGACCGGCTGCGCACCCTGTCGGGCGGCAAGCCGGTCGGCTTCAAGCTCTGCATCGGCCACCCCTGGGAATGGTTTGCGCTGGCCAAGGCGATGGTGGAGTCCGATCTGCTGCCTGATTTCATCGTGGTGGATGGCGCCGAGGGTGGCACGGGCGCTGCGCCACTTGAATTCACCGACCATGTCGGCGCGCCGATGCAGGAAGGCCTGCGCCTGGTGCACAACACCTTGGTGGGCCTGAACCTGCGGCACCGGATCCGCATCGGCTGCGCCGGCAAGATCGTCAGCGCGTTTGATATCGCCCGGGCGATGGCGCTGGGTGCGGACTGGTGCAACTCGGCCCGTGGCTTCATGTTTGCGCTGGGTTGCATCCAGGCCCAGCACTGCCACGCCGGCACCTGCCCGACCGGGGTGGCCACGCAAGACCCGCTGCGACAGCAGGCGCTGGTGGTGCCGGACAAGACCCAGCGGGTGTTCAACTTCCACCGCCAGACGCTGGAGGCGCTGCAGGAGTTGGTGCAGGCCGCCGGCCTGACCCACCCGAACCAGATCAGCGCATCGCACATCGTGCGCCGTACCGCCGACCAGGAGGTGCGGTTGATGAGCAGCCTGCTGGCCACTGTGGCGCCGGGTGCTCTGCTGGCGGCAGAGCGGGGCGAGGTGGGCTGGCCGCACGCCGTGTTCAGCCTGTACTGGCCACTGGCGCGCAGCGACAGCTTCCAGGCCCGGCAGGAACCCGTCCGCCGCCGCAGCATCGAGGTGGCTGTGGCGGTGTGACACGCTTCGCGCTTGCCGCAACCGCCGGCCCCAACCCGCCAGATCGGCCCGCCGGCAGTTGACCCGCAGCCAGGTCAGACCCAGCGTCAGGCTTTGGGCGGTGCGGTGTCGATGAAGCTCTGGCGGGCTTCGAGCTTTTCAGCCAGCCGGGCCAGGTTGGCATGCTCGCTGCGCCAGTCGACATGGCCGAAGCGGAACGACAAGTAATCCAGCGCACAGCCCACCGCCACATCGGCGAGTGTGAAATGGTTGCCGTTGCACCAGGGCTTGTCACCCAGTCCAGCGCTCATGGCGGCGAGCGTGCTGTGCACGCGGCTCATCTGGCGGTCGATCCAGGCGGTGCAGCGCGCGCCCTCGCGTGGCCCCCAGGTGGCCTCCATGCGGGCCAGCAGCAGGGCGTCGCACATGCCGTCGGCCAACGCCTCCCAGGTGCGCACCTCGACCCGCTCGCGGCCTGAGGGCGGGATCAGCTTGCCCACCGGCGACAGCGTGTCAACGTACTCGACGATCACGCGCGAGTCGAACACCGCCTCGCCGCCCTCCATCACCAGGCAGGGCACCTTGCCCAGCGGGTTGGACTTGAGCATCACGTCGCTGCCCCACACGTCCTCGATCACCAGCTGGTAGTCGAGCTTTTTCTCGGCCATCACCACGCGCACCTTGCGCACGTAGGGACTGGTGAGCGATCCGATAAGTTTCATGGTGGTTTTATTGGCGGGATATCCCTGACGTTTTGATTTTAGCCACGCTGGTTTGTCCAGGTTGGCGTGGCGCGGTTGCTCAGCGCGCCAGGTTCCAATCAACCTGGGCGGGCCGGCCGGCCAGGGCCAGCGTGGCGGTGGCCGGGGGCGTGCGGGCAATCACCTTGCCGCGCCGCACCACGGCCAACCGGGGGGCACGCAGGCGCAGCGCGTCCGCCGGTGAGCGGGCCTGCAGCAGCACAAAATCGGCGTTGCAGCCCACCGCCAGGCCGTAGTCCTGCAAGCCCATCACCCGCGCGGCGTTGACGGTCACCGCATCGAAACAGGCGCGCACCTGGTCCGCGCTGGTCATCTGGGCCACATGCAGCCCCATCTGCGCCACCTCCAACATGTCGGCCGAGCCCTGGCTGTACCACGGGTCCATCACGCAGTCGTGGCCGAAGGCGACATTCACGCCGGCGGCCATCAGCTCGGGCACCCGCGTCATGCCGCGCCGCTTGGGGTAGCTGTCGTGCCGGCCCTGCAGCGTGATGTTGATCAGCGGGTTGGCCACCGCATGCACACCGGCCTCGGCGATCAAGGGGATCAGCTTGGCGGCGTAGTAGTTGTCCATCGAGTGCAGGGACGTCAGGTGCGAGCCGGTGACGCGGCCCTGCAGCCCAAGGCGCTGGGTGTGGTGGGCAAGGGTTTCGATGTGGCGAGACTGGGGGTCATCGCTTTCGTCACAGTGCATGTCCACCCGCAGGCCGCGCTGGGCGGCCAGCTCGCACAGCTGGCGCACGCTGTCGGTGCCTTGCGCGTAAGTGCGCTCGAAATGCGGGATGCCGCCCACCACGTCCACGCCCAGGTCCAGTGCACGCTCCAGGTTGGCCAACGCGCCAGGGGACCGCAGCAGCCCGTCCTGCGGAAATGCCACCAGTTGCAGGTCCAGGTAGGGCGCCACCTGCTGCTTGACGTCGAGCAGCGCCCGCACCGCCAACAGCCGGTCGTCGCAGATGTCGACATGGCTGCGGATCGCCAGCAGGCCCTTGGCCACCGCCCAGTCGCAGTACTGCAGCGCGCGGGCAACCAGGGCCTCGTGCGTCAGCAGCGGCTTGAGCTCACCCCACAGCGCGATGCCCTCCAGCAGCGTGCCGCTGGTGTTGATGCGCGGCAAGCCGTGGCTGAGCGTGGCGTCCAGGTGGAAGTGGGCATCGACAAACGGCGGGCTGAGCAGGCAGCCCGCTGCGTCGATCAGCTCGGTGCCGGCGGGCGCGGGCTGGCCGTCAAACAGGTGCGGGCCCAGCGCCTGGATGCGGCCGTCCTGCACCCGCAGGTCGATCCCGGTGCGGCCGTCAGGCAGGGTGGCATTGCGGATCAGCATCGGTGTCCTCGGGTCGTGTCGGGTGGATGGGGCAATCGGGTAATGGCGCAACGGCGCAATGGCGCAATGGCGCAATGGCGCAATGGCGCAATGGGCACCAGCGTACCCCGGGAAAGGGCCCGGTGGCATCATCTGGTCATGCTTTCCACCCACCAGCAAGTGCAGTACCAGGCCGAAGGTTATCTGGTGCTGCCCGGCTTCAAACCGGCGGACGAACTGGCCGCGTTGCGGGCGCGTGCGCTGCAGATCGTCGACGCCTTTGACGCCGATGCGCACCGCAGCATCTTCACGACGTCCGACCAGGCCCGGCGCAGCGCGGGTACCGACTTTCTGGCGTCGGCCGAGGGCATCCAGTGCTTTTTCGAAGAGGAAGCCTTCGATGACGCCGGTCGCCTGCGCCAGGCCAAGGCGCTGTCGATCAACAAGATCGGCCATGCGATGCACGACCTCGACCCGGTGTTCGAGCGCTTCTCGCGCAACCCGGCGATGGCTGAGCTGGCCAGCGACCTGGGGCTGGTGAACCCGCAACTCTGGCAGTCGATGTACATCTTCAAGCAGCCCGGCATCGGCGGCGAGGTCAAGTGGCACCAGGACGCCAGCTTTTTCGACACCACGCCGTCTTCGGTCACCGCGTTTTGGTTTGCGCTGGAAGACGCCACCCAGGCCAACAGCTGCCTGTGGGTACAACCCGGCGGCCACCGGGGGCCGCTGCGCGAGCGATTTGTGCGCTTTGATGACGACACCCCGCACGGTGCCGTGCGCATGGATGCACTGGACGCCACGCCCTGGCCGGATGCGGGGAGCGCCGTGCCGGTGGAGGTGGCCGCCGGCACGCTGGTCTGCTTTCACGGCCGGCTGCCGCACTGGAGCGCGCCCAACCGGTCCGACGCATCGCGCCATGCCTACACCCTGCACGCCACCGATGGCCGCGCCCACTGTGCCGAGCACAACTGGCTGCGGCGCAGCGCGGCCTTGCCGGTGCGTGGCTTCACTGCCTGAGGCGCTGATGAAAAGCTTTGACAACAAGGTCGCCGCCATCACTGGCGCAGCCTCAGGCATGGGGCGAGCGCTGGCGCTGGCGTTGGCGCGCCGCGGCTGCCACCTGGCCTTGTCCGACATCGACGCGGCTGGCCTGGCGGACACCGCTGATTCGGCACGGCGGGCCAATGCCAGCGTGCGCATCACCACCGCCCGGGTGGACACCGCCGACCGTGCTGCGGTTTACGCCTGGGCCGACCAGGCCGCGGCCCAGCATGGCCGCGTCAACCTGGTGTTCAACAACGCCGGCGTGGCACTGTCGGCCCCGCTGGAGCAGGTGCGGCGCGAGGACTTCGAGTGGCTGATGGCGATCAACTTCTGGAGCGTGGTCTGGGGCACGCAAGCCTTTTTGCCGCACCTGCGGGCTTCGGGCGACGGCCATGTGGTCAACACCTCCAGCCTGTTCGGATTGATGGCCATGCCACTGAACGGCAGCTACAACGCGTCGAAGTTTGCGGTGCGCGGCTACACCGAAGCGCTGCGCATGGAGCTGGAGCTGGGCCGCGCGCCGGTCAGCGCGACTTGCGTGCACCCGGGCGGCGTGCGCACCCACATTGCGCGCAGCGCCCGCATGGACTCCAGCACCGCCACACTGCTGGGGCGCGACGCCGAGCAGGCGCGGGCCGAATTCGACAAGCTGCTCGACACCACCTCGGCCGAATCGGCCGCGCTGCAGATCCTGCGGGCGGTCGAGCGCAACCAGCGTCGGGTGCTGGTGGGCCGCGACGCGCGCTGGGCCGACAAGCTGGTGCGGCTGTTGGGCTCGTGGTACCAGCCGCTGGTGGTGGCGGCGGCGCGGCGCACCGCGCGGCGCATCTGATGCGGCGAAGCACCGCTGCCGCTTGCCTGGTGGTCGCCAGCGGCTTGTTGCTGCTGTCGCAACTGCGCCTGCTGCCGCAGGACCAGGGCGTGCTGCTGGAGGTCAGCGGCCGGCCGGTGGACGCGGCCGGCCAGTTGCAGGGCGCCTGGCTGCGGCTGGTGCGGCGCTGCGGCACGGTCACCACGCTGGCAGATGGCTCGGCGGCCTGGCAGGAGGCGCAGCGCGTTCTGGCCGGCTACAGCCCACCCGCGTCGCTGGCGGCCCGGCCCGTGCAAGTGCTGAGTTGGGGCGAAGGCGATGCGCAGTGGCTGTTGGCGGAGGTGCGCTGGGGCGGCAGCGCCATCGCCCCGCTGGACCCGGCCATCGTGCCGCTGGCACGCAGGGGTGGTGTCCTGCAGGTGCAGGCCGGCGGTGTGTGGAGCGGTGACACCGGGCCGTGGTCGGCGCCGGTGTTCATCCGGCGCTTTCTGGCGGACCGGCTGCCGGCGCTGCCGGCACCGCTGCGCCAGTGCCTGGATCCGCAACTGCGGCCGTTCAGTCGCTGACGCGTCGGGCGGGGCGCAGCAGCGCGCCCTGCTGTGGCCACCGCGCGACAGCGCGCCATGCCGCGGTGTTCCGCGCTACACCGCGCAATACCGCTCCTGGATCTCCCGGTCCGCCAGCAGCGCCTCACCGGTGCCGGTGTGCACGATCCGGCCCTGGTCGATGATGTAAGCGCGGTCCGAGATGCGCAGCGCCAGCTCGACGTTCTGCTCAACCAGCAGCAGCGTCGTGCCCTCGGCCTTCATGCGCTGGAACAGCCCGAACATCTCGTGCACCAGCAGCGGCATGATGCCCTCGCTGGGCTCGTCCAGCAGGATCAGCCGCGGTTTGGCCACCATCGCCCGGGCG
>JANMXG010000263.1:0-9822 GCA_031394235.1 Betaproteobacteria bacterium | reverse complement strand
GGTACTTGCCCAGCCGCTCGACCACCCAGGCGTTTTGCTGCGGCACGACCTTGACCGACCGGACGATGAAGATGACGGCGATGACCAACAGGATGACAACGATTTCCATGGCGATTTCCGGTGTTTTTGCGGCGGTTCAGTGGGCGCTGCGGTCCAGCAGCAAGCGGCTGCCTTCGATCGCACGGATGGTATGTTCGCCCGCGGTGGCCGGGCCGGCGCCGACATGGCGGGCATCCCATTCGCTGCCGCGGTAGTACACCCGGGCGTTGCCATCGGCCTGCCAGTGGGTCACTTGCACCGGGCTGCCGATATCGAGGTTGACGTCCGGGTTGGCGCCGGCAGGCAGCTTGGGCGCTGCCGACGTGCGGCGCAGGTGCCACATCGCCACTGCGCCGCCGCCCAACACGGCGGCCGTCGCAGTCTGGACTGTGCCCGACAGGCCCAGGTGGGCTGCCACCGCGCCGCCCGCAGCGCCCAGCGCCAACATCAAGAGGTAGAAGGTGCCGGTTGCCAGCTCAACCGCCACCAGCGCCCCGGCTGCCAGCCACCAAGCGGTGGATGCGGTCCAGTCCATCGTCAACTCCCTGCGCCCCAAAAGCGGGAATGAAGCCAGTGTAGGCCGGACTTTCGCCCTGTCATCGACGCACCTGGGTTCGCCCCTACACTTCGCGGCTCGCCTGTGGTGGACCGGCGGCGAAAGTCTGTCAGGCGAGACCTGCGGATCGAAGGCCCGTTCCGCCCAAAGCGCGTCCGACCCCCGCCTGAACCTTGCCCGCTCCCGAGGAGCCCCGATTGCAACATTTCCGCTTTCCGATCGTCATCATCGACGAGGACTACCGCTCCGAGAACACCTCGGGCTTGGGCATCCGTGCGCTGGCCCAGGCCATCGAGAAAGAGGGTTTCGAGGTGCTGGGCGTCACCAGCTACGGTGACCTGAGCCAGTTTGCCCAGCAGCAGAGCCGGGCCTCGGCTTTCATCCTGTCGATCGACGACGAAGAGTTCACGCCCGGCCCTGAACTCGACCCGGCGGTGTTGAGCCTGCGCAAGTTCATCGAGGAGATCCGCTTCAAGAACAGCGACATTCCGATCTACCTGTACGGCGAGACCCGCACCAGCCAGCACCTGCCCAACGACATCCTGCGCGAGTTGCATGGCTTCATCCACATGTTCGAGGACACGCCCGAGTTTGTGGCCCGGCACATCATCCGCGAGGCCAAGAGTTACCTCGACGGTGTGGCGCCGCCGTTTTTCAAGGCGTTGATCGACTACGCGCAGGACGGCTCGTACTCCTGGCACTGCCCCGGCCATTCAGGCGGCGTGGCTTTCCTGAAAAGCCCGGTCGGCCAGATGTTTCACCAGTTCTTCGGCGAGAACATGCTGCGCGCCGACGTGTGCAACGCAGTGGAGGAACTGGGCCAGTTGCTGGACCACACCGGCCCGGTGGCCGCTAGCGAGAAAAACGCGGCGCGCATCTTCAACGCCGACCATTGCTTTTTCGTGACGAACGGCACCTCCACCAGCAACAAGATGGTCTGGCACCACACGGTGGCGCCGGGTGACATCGTGGTGGTGGACCGCAACTGCCACAAGAGCATCCTGCACTCGATCATCATGACCGGTGCGGTGCCGGTATTCATGACGCCCACCCGCAACCACTACGGCATCATCGGCCCGATTCCGCAAAGCGAGTTCACGCGCGAGGCGATCGAGCGCAAGATCGCCAACAACCCGCTGCTGGCCGGTGTCGACCCCAAGACGGTGCGCCCCCGCATCATGACGTTGACCCAGAGCACCTACGACGGTGTGCTCTACAACACCGAGGTCATCAAGGGCATGGTCGATGGCTACATCGACAACCTGCACTTCGACGAGGCCTGGCTGCCACATGCCGCCTTCCACAAGTTCTACGGCAGCTTCCACGCGATGGGCAAGAACCGGGTGCGGCCCAAGCAGGCGATGGTCTATGCCACCCAGTCCACCCACAAGCTGCTGGCTGGCCTGAGCCAGGCCTCGCAGGTGCTGGTGCAGGACTCGCAGACCGTGCACCTGGACAAGCACCTGTTCAACGAGGCCTACCTGATGCACACCAGCACCAGCCCGCAGTACGCCATCATCGCCAGCTGCGATGTGGCTGCCGCGATGATGGAGCCGCCCGGCGGCACCGCGCTGGTCGAAGAAAGCATCAAGGAGGCGATGGAGTTTCGCCGTGCAATGCGCAAGGTCGACAAGGAATTTGGCAAAGATTGGTGGTTCAAGGTCTGGGGCCCCGACAAGCTGGCCGAAGAGGGCGTCGGCCGGGCTGAGGCCTGGACCCTCAAGACCAAGGAAAAGTGGCACGGCTTCGGCGACCTGGCGGCGGGTTTCAACCTGCTCGACCCGATCAAGTGCACCATCATCACGCCCGGCATGGACATGTCGGGCAAGTTTGCCAAGACCGGTATCCCGGCCGGTGTGTTGACCAAGTTCCTGGCCGAGCACGGCGTGGTGGTCGAAAAGACGGGTCTCTACTCGTTTTTCATCCTGTTCACCATCGGCATCACCAAGGGCCGCTGGAACACGTTGCTCACCGCCTTGCAGCAGTTCAAGGATGACTATGACCGCAACGCACCAATGTGGCGCATCCTGCCGGAGTTCATCCAGGCCAACCCGCGTTACGAGAAGATGGGCCTGAAGGATTTGTGCCAGGCCATCCACGAGGCCTACGCAAAGGGCGACATTGCCCGGTTGACCACCGACATGTACCTGTCTGACCTGCAACCGGCGATGAAGCCCAGCGACGCCTTTGCCCACATTGCCCGGCGCGAAACCGAGCGGGTCGACATCGACAACCTGGAAGGCCGCATCACCACCGCGCTGCTCACGCCCTACCCGCCGGGCATCCCGCTGCTGATCCCGGGGGAGCGCTTCAACCGCAAGATCGTGCAGTACCTGAAATTCACGCGGGCGTTTAACCAGGCCTTCCCGGGTTTTGCCACGGACGTGCACGGTTTGGTGGCGGACGAGGGCGGGATTGAGGGCCGCTACTACGTGGACTGCGTGCGGGACAGCGCCTGACCGGCCGCGTGGGTCCACAAAAAAGCCGGCCCCTGGGGCCGGCTTTTTTTCGGACGTGGTGGCCGGGCCGGATCAGGCGTCCGGGTTGCCGATGGCCACGTGGCTGAAGCCGCCGTCCACGTACATGATCTCGGCGCTGACACCGCTGGCCAGGTCCGACAGCAAAAACGCCGCCGCGTTGCCCACGTCCTCGGTGGTGATGGTGCGCCGGATTGGCGTGGTGGCGGCAAATTCACTCAGCAACCTGCCGAAATCCTTGATGCCGGTGGCCGCCAAGGTCTTGATCGGCCCGGCTGAGATGGCATTGACGCGGATACCGCGTGCGCCCAAGCTTTGCGCCAGGAACCGCACGCTGGCCTCCAGCGAGGCCTTGGCCAGGCCCATGGTGTTGTAGTTGGGCACATAGCGCATGGCGCCCAGGTAGCTCAGCGTCAGCAATGCAGCGCCCGGCCGCAGCCGGGGCAGGGCGGCCTTGGCCAGCGCCGGAAAGCTGTAGGCCGAAATGTCGTGCGCAATGCGAAAATTCTCGCGGGTCATGCCGTCGAGAAAATCGCCGGCAATCGCGTCGCGGGGAGCGAAGGCGATCGCGTGCACAAAACCGTCGAACTGGTCCCAATGCGCACCCAGTTGGTCAAACAGTGCAGCGATCTGGGCATCGTCGGCCACGTCGCACTCAAACACCAGCTTGGAGCCAAAGTCGGCGGCAAATTCGGTGATGCGGTCCTTGAAACGCTCGCCCTGGTAACTGAATGCCAACTCAGCGCCCTCACGGTGGCAGGCTTTGGCGATGCCATAGGCAATCGAGCGGTTGTTCAGCACGCCCGTGATCAGCAGACGCTTGCCGGCGAGAAAACCCATGGGTGACAGTCCTGTGATTGGCAGGTCGCAGCGACCCGTGTCCGAGCCTCGGATTCTCGCATGACCTGCCCGCAGGGCGCCCCTGGGTATTGCCGGTGGGGCGGCGTCAGGCTACAATCCCGCTTTCGCTGAGAAGCAATGAATGCAGCGCCGTTTGACAAGCCGCAAGGCTCGTTTAACGACGCAGGGTGGGTCGCACGGACGGACAGATGTGCGAACACGGTTTGGTGCCGTGCAAGCACGAGTTGGCAAATTTGGGCGGATTTTCCAGCCCATTTTTTTTGCGCGATCGCATTTCATGCGGCTTGGCGGCGGGGCATTAACACGGCAGGGGGATAGATGCATTGTGCAGAAATCGGACCCGGCAATTTTTGGGCAAGGACTGACGCGGCACGATGAGTTGGCAGCAGGCGCTGGAGCGCACCGTTACGGGTTTGGGATACGACCTGGTGGACGTCGAGCGATCGGCGGGCGGTTTGCTGCGCGTAACCATTGATCGGCTGCCCGGTCAAGTCTACGGTACAGGGTTGGGTGAGGCTGTGCTTGTCGAGGATTGCGAAATAGTCACGCGCCAGTTGCAGTATTTGCTGGAAGTCGAGGCGGTGGATTATTCCCGGCTCGAGGTGTCGTCGCCCGGGCTGGACCGTCCCTTGAAAAAGCCGGCGGACTGGTCGCGGTTTGTGGGCAGCGAGATTGAACTCACGTTGTGTGAGCCTTTCCAGAACCGCCGCAAGTGGCGCGGCGAGTTGGCGGCCGGCGACGCTGAGGGTTTGGCTGGGCAGTCCTGGCGCTTGGTGTTGCCGCTTGACAAGCCGGTGTCGCGTACTGCCGCCAAGCGGGCAGCCAAAGCGGCCGCCGCCGGGTTGGTGGACGAGGGCGCGACGGCCGTTCAAACTTTGGATTTTGTGCTGGATGAGGTGCGCGAGGCTCGCCTCGTGCCGTTGGTCGACTTCAAGGGGCGCCGTGGTCAGGGTCCGGAGGTTGATGCGGAGCAGGACCTGGGGCATGTGCCCGAGGACCAGAAGGTAGACGGAGGTCAGGACTGATGAACCGCGAAATGTTGATGTTGGTTGAAGCCATCTCGCGCGAGAAGAGCGTGGACCGCGATGTCGTGTTTGGCGCGGTCGAGGCCGCGCTGGCGCAAGCCACCAAGAAGCTGCACGGCGGCGAGGTGGATATCCGCGTGGCAGTGGACCGGGATACCGGCGAGTATGAAACCTTCCGCCGCTGGCTGGTCGTGCCCGACGAGGCTGGTCTGCAGAATCCGGACGGCGAGGAGATGTTGTCGGATGCGCTGGACCGCATCGCCGAGATTGAGGTGGGTGATTTCATCGAAGAGCCGGTGGCTTCGGTGCCGATCGGCCGTATCGGCGCGATGGCCGCCAAGCAGGTCATCCTGCAAAAGATCCGCGACGCCGAACGTGAAACCCTGCTGAATGATTTCCTGTCGCGTGGCGACAAGATTTTCGTCGGCACTGTCAAGCGCCTGGACAAGGGCGACATCATCGTCGAGAGCGGTCGGGTCGAAGGTCGCCTCAAGCGCAGCGAGATGATCCCGAAAGAAAACCTGCGCATTGGCGACCGGGTGCGGGCGTTCATCGCCGGCATTGATACCGCCGCCCGCGGGCCGCAGATCATGTTGTCGCGTTCGGCGCCCGGCTTCATGATGGAGCTGTTTGCGCAAGAAGTGCCCGAGATGGAGCAAGGCCTGCTCGAGATCAAGAGCTGCGCCCGCGATGCCGGCTCACGCGCCAAGATCGCTGTGGTCTCGCATGACAAGCGGGTCGATCCGATCGGCACCTGTGTCGGCGTGCGGGGCTCGCGGGTCAACGGTGTGACGAATGAGTTGGCCGGTGAGCGGGTCGACATCGTGTTGTGGTCCGACGACCCGGCGCAGTTCGTGATCGGCGCGCTGGCGCCGGCCAACGTGCAGTCGATCGTGGTGGACGAAGAAAAGCATGCCATGGACGTGGTGGTCGACGAGGAAAACCTCGCCATCGCCATCGGCCGTGGCGGCCAGAACGTGCGTCTCGCTTCCGAGATGACCGGCTGGCGCATCAACATCATGTCGGCTGAAGAATCGCACGCCAAGCAGACCATCGAGAGCGACTCCAGCCGCAAGCTGTTTGTCGAAAAGCTCGACGTCGATGTCGAGGTGGCGGACATCCTGATCGCCGAAGGCTTCACCAGCCTTGAAGAGTTGGCCTATGTGCCGCTGCAAGAGCTGCTGGAGATGGAAGCCTTCGACGAGGAAACGATCACCGAGTTGCGCACCCGGGCCAAGGATGCGTTGCTGACGATGGAAATCGCCCACGAAGAGAGCGTCGAAGAGGTTTCGCAAGATTTGCGCGACCTGGAGTTCGACGGTCAGGGCTTGACCACCGACCTGATCGGCAAATTGGCCGACGGCGGTGTGCACAGCCGTGACGACCTCGCCGACCTGGCGGTTGATGAGCTGATCGAGATCACCTCGGTCGACGAGGCTACCGCCAAGGCCCTGATCATGAAGGCGCGGGAGCACTGGTTCACGGCCTGACAGCCGAAAACGCTGTCTGCCCCACCCGCGCTCCCAAACCGCACCGTATTGAAGTTTCGCAAGGAAATCCACCCATGGCCGTGACGACCGTCGCCCAGTTCGCAGCCGAGCTCAACCGTCCTGCAGGGACGCTGCTTGAGCAGCTGCAGTCTGCCGGTGTCGCGAAGCGCTCACCCGACGACGCGCTGACCGAGACTGACAAGGCGCGCTTGCTTGAGTTCCTGCGCCAAGCGCACGGCACGGGCAGTGCTGACCGCAAGAAGATCACGCTCACCCGTCCCGCCGTCAGCGAGATCCGCCAGGCCGACGCCTCGGGCAAGGCACGGACAATTGCCGTGACCACGCTCAAGCGGCGCACCTTTGTCAAACGCGACGATGCGCCGACCGGTGTGGAGGAGGTCAACACGACCGCCGCCGAAGACGCCGAGTTGCAGCGCCGCGAGGACGAAGCCAACGCGCAGGCTGAGCAGTTGCGCCGTCAGGAAGAAGAGCTGGCGGAGTTGGCCCGTGCCCGCGCCGAGCGCGAACGCGCCGAGCGCGAGGCCGCAGAAGCCGCAGCCAAAGCTGCCGCCGAAGCCAAGGCCGCTGCCGACGCTGTTGCCGTTCAGCAAGCCGCCGAAGCTGCCGCCAAGGCCGTGGCGGCCGCTGCGATTGAAAAAGCCGCAGCGCCCGCCGCCCGTGGCGCTGGCAAGGCTGCTGCCGCGACCGCTGCGGCGCTCGCACCGGCCGTTGCACCGGTTGCTGAAGTTCCATCGGTTGTTATTTCGCCGGCCGCCGCACCGGTGGAGCCGCCCAAGCCAGGCATCCGCATCGTCAAGGCTGGAGATGCCGAGGCCGCCGAGAAGCTGGCGCTGGCGGCCGTGGCCAAGCGCCGCAAGGCGGCCGAGGACGAAGCCGCTGCGATCCGGGCGATGATGAGCGCGCCCAAGAAGGTGATGATGGCCAAGAAGCCCGAGGAGCCGGTCAAGCCGGTGCCGGGCAAGGAGGCCATCTCCGGCACGATCCACAAGCCCAAGCCGGTGCCGGGTGCGCCGGGCGCCACCACCACGACCGCCGCCAAACCGGGCGACAAGAAGTCGGTCAAGAGCGAAAAGCTGTCGTCGAGCTGGGCTGACGACGCTGCCAAGAAGCGTGCACTGGCCGGCAAGGGCCGCACCGACGGCCCGGGCGCCAACCGCCCTGGCTGGCGTGCCCCCCGTGGTGGTCGCCGTGGTGAACGCGAGCAAGCCGGCGCCAGCAACTTCCAGGCCCCCACCGAGCAGGTGATCCAGGAAGTGCACGTGCCCGAGACCATCAGCGTGGCCGACCTGGCGCACAAGATGTCGGTCAAAGCCGCCGAGGTGATCAAGCAGCTGATGAAGCTGGGCCAGATGGTCACCATCAACCAGCAGCTGGACCAAGAAACGGCCATGATCCTGGTCGAGGAAATGGGCCACAAAGCGTTTGCCGCCAAGCTCGACGATCCGGACGCTTTCCTCGAAGAAGAAGACGTCGCGGTGGTGGGCGAGCAGGTCTCCCGTGCCACGGTCGTCACGATCATGGGTCACGTCGACCACGGCAAGACCTCGTTGCTGGACTACATCCGCCGTGCCCGTGTGGCTGCGGGCGAGGCCGGTGGCATCACCCAGCATATTGGCGCTTACCACGTCGAGACGCCGCGCGGCATGATCACCTTCCTCGACACCCCGGGCCACGCCGCGTTGACCGCGATGCGTGCCCGTGGCGCCACCGCCACCGACCTGGTGATCCTGGTGGTGGCGGCTGACGACGGTGTGATGCCCCAGACCAAGGAGGCGATTGCCCACGCCAAGGCGGCCAACGTGCCGTTGGTGGTGGCCATGAACAAGATCGACAAGCCGGGCGCCAACCTGGAGCGCCTGAAGGGCGAACTGGTGGCCGAAGGTGTCGTGCCCGAAGATTTCGGTGGCGAGACCCCGTTTGTGCCGGTTTCGGCCAAGACCGGTGACGGTATCGACAGCCTGCTCGAACAGGTGCTGTTGCAGGCCGAAGTGCTGGAGCTGAAAGCCTCGACCAGCTCGATGGCCAAGGGCCTGGTGATTGAGGCGCGCCTGGACAAGGGCCGCGGACCGGTCGCCACGGTTCTGGTGCAGAGCGGTACGCTCAAGCGCGGCGACGTGGTGCTGGCCGGGTCGAGCTTCGGCCGGGTGCGGGCCATGACCGACGAAGACGGCAAGGCTTGCCAAGAGGCGGGTCCGTCGATCCCGGTCGAAATCCAGGGCCTGACCGAAGTGCCGCAAGCCGGTGACGAGTTCATGGTCTTGTCCGACGAGCGCAGGGCACGAGAAATCGCCACCTTCCGCCAAGGCAAATACCGCGAGGTCAACCTGAACCGTCGCCAGGCCGCCAAGCTCGACAACATCTTCGACACCATGGGCGAGGGCCAGGCCCAGACCCTGGCGCTGATCATCAAGGCCGACGTGCAGGGCTCGCAAGAAGCGCTGGCGCAGTCGCTGGTCAAGCTCAGCACGCCCGAGGTCAAGGTGCAGGTGGTGCACGGCGCCGTGGGCGGCATCAGCGAGAGCGATGTCAACCTGGCGATTGCGTCCAAGGCCGTCATCATTGGCTTCAACGTGCGGGCCGATGCCGGTGCGCGCAAGCTGGCCGAGAACAACGGCGTCGATCTGCGCTACTACAACATCATCTACGACGCGGTCGACGAGGTGAAGGCGGCCATGACCGGCATGCTGGCACCGGAGCAGCGCGAAGAGGTGATCGGCGCGGCCGAGATCCGCACGGTGTTCGTGGCCAGCAAGATCGGCACGGTGGCGGGTTGCATGGTCACGGCCGGTGTGGTGCGGCGCAACGCCAAGTTCCGCTTGCTGCGCCAGAACGTGGTGATCTACACCGGCGAGCTCGATTCGCTCAAGCGCATGAAGGACGATGTGCGCGAGGTGGTCGAGGGCTTCGAGTGCGGTATCAAGCTGAAGAACTACAACGACATCGCCGAGGGCGATCAGCTGGAATTCTTCGAGGTCAAGGAAGTCGCCCGAACCTTGTAAGGCGGATTTGCCCTCACCCGCAAACCCCGCCTTCTGAAAAGATGGCGGGGTTTGCACTTAAGGGCTTGCCCAGGAATACCCCAACATGCGCCACAAAAGAGCCATCCCCCACCGCGGTGTCCGCGTAGCCGACCAGATCCAGAGGGATCTTGGCGAGCTGATCCGCGAGCTCAAAGACCCCCGCATCGGCCTGGTCACGGTCAACAGCGTGCAGGTCACGCCCGACTACGCCCATGCCAAGGTATTTTTCTCGGTGCTGGTCGGTGACGTCACCGAGTGCGAGGCGGGCTTGAGCGAGGCGGCAGGCTATCTGCGCAACGGCTTGTTCAAGCGGCTGCAGATTCACACCGTGCC
>JANMXG010000262.1:0-10334 GCA_031394235.1 Betaproteobacteria bacterium | reverse complement strand
CGCGCGGTGCCTTCACCCAGGCCCGAAGCGCCGCCGGTGACGATAAAAACCTTGCCTGCGATATCCATGTGAATTCTCCTGGTGGGCGTTTGAGCGGGGTCAGAAAGGTGCGAGGTATGAGAGCGGTGAGGGCCGGTTCGGCCACTGCAAGCAAAACGGCCACGTCATGTGGCCGTCGGTCGGGTGCGGCGGGGCGGACATCGGTCGGTCGCCCCGCGGCGCTGCTGCGCGCTGTGCCGTCAGCCTTGAAGCGCGGACATCACTCGGGTGGTGATTTCATCGACGGTGCCCAGGCCGGCGATGCGGGCATACCGGGGCGCCTGGGCATCGCCGCTGGCGGCCCAGGAGGCGTAGTACTCGACCAGCGGCCGGGTCTGGCTCTGGTAGACGTTGAGACGGTGGCGCACCGTGGCTTCGCTGTCGTCGTCGCGCTGGATCAGGTCCTCGCCGGTGACGTCGTCCTTGCCGGCCACCTTGGGCGGGTTGAACTTGAGGTGGTAGCTGCGGCCCGACGGCTGGTGCACACGCCGACCGCTCATGCGTTCGATGATGGCCTCGTCGGGCACGTCGATCTCCAAGACCAGATCCAGCTTGACACCCGCGGCTTTCATCGCGTCGGCCTGCGGTAGGGTGCGCGGGAACCCATCAAACAGGAAGCCATTGGCGCAATCGGGCTGGGTGATGCGCTCCTTGACCAAGCCGATGATGATCTCGTCGCTCACAAGGCCGCCGCTGTCCATCACCCGCTTGGCAGCCAGGCCCATCGCCGTGCCGGCCTTGACCGCAGCGCGCAGCATGTCGCCGGTGGAGATTTGCGGGATGCCAAACTTCTGGCAGATGAAGGCGGCTTGCGTGCCCTTGCCGGCGCCGGGCGCCCCCAACAGAATCAGTCTCATCCGTGCCTCATCATTTTGTGTGGGTCAGGGCGTCTGCGCGCCGCCAAGTCTGGCTGGAGTTCCAAACCATATCGTCGTTTTGAGAATAGCACGCGTGCCCTTGTGTGAAGCTGACGCAGCGGTGCATTGAAGGACGTGTGTACAGCGAGCTGCGGGACAGCGCGGTGGCCGTGCTGGCGCAGGGCCTCAAGCAAACAGGGCGCGAACCCGTGCCAGGTCGTCGGGGGTGTCCACGCCGGGGCCAGGCCGGTCGGCGCTGACGTGCACGGCGATGCGCTCACCGTGCCACAGCACCCGCAGTTGCTCCAGCGATTCCAGGGTTTCCAGCGGCGCCACGCTGAGGCCGGGAAAACGCCGCAAGAACCCCGCACGGTAGGCGTACAACCCGACATGGCGCAGCGGCGCCGGGTGGCTGGGCAATTGCGTGATGCCGCCAGCAAAGCCGTCGCGCCACCAGGCGATCGGCGCGCGCGAGAAGTACAGCGCCCGGTCCGCCGCATCCAGCACCACCTTGACCACGTTCGGGTTGTTGAACTCGGCCACGTCGTCGATGCGGTGGGCCACGGTCGCCATCACGCAGTCGGGCCGCTGGCGCAGCAGTGTTGCGCAGGCGTCGATCGTCGCGGGTGCGATCAGCGGCTCGTCGCCCTGCACGTTGACCACCAGGTCGTCGCCGTCCAGGCCCAACTGTTCGCAGGCCTCGGCCAGGCGGTCGCTGCCGCTGGGGTGGTCAGCGCGGGTCAGCAGCGCCTCGGTGCCGTGGGCCAGGCAAGCATCGACGATGCTTTGTGCGTCGGCCGCCACCACGACCCGCGCTGCCCCACTGCGGCCGGCGGCCTGCGCCACCCGGACGACCATCGGCAGGCCGGCGATGTCGGCCAATGGCTTGTTGGGCAGGCGGCTGCTGGCCAGGCGTGCCGGGATCATGACGGTGAAGCGCATCGGCTGCAAACAGTCGGCCCGGCTACAGCGGCGCCAGCGGGCTGGGCGGCGGAGCGGGGAAGGGCTCCAGCACCCGCGCCTCGGACTCCAACATCACCGGGATGCCGTCGCGGATCGGGAAGCCCAGCCGGTCGGCCGGGCAGATCAGCTCGAGCGGGCGCAACTTCTCGTCGCGGGCCATTTGCAGCGGGCCTTTGCACAGCGGGCACACCAGCAGGTCGATCAGGCGATGGTCAAGGCTCATGGTGGGGTTTGAAGGGCGCGCACAAAAGACGCAAGGCCTCGGCGAAACCGGGCTCGAGCTGGAAGTCTAGCGTTGCCACCCAGACGCGGGTGGCGCCCACCGCGGCGGGCGACAGTTTGACGGCGTCTTTTTCAGTGACGATCACGTCCGGTGTACTTGCGGGCCAGGGGAGCGGTGCAAAGCCGTGGTGGTCGGTGAGTGGCAGACGGTCGATCTGCAGGCCCTGGGCTTCGAGCATCGCAAAAAACGGTTCGGGCCTGGCCAGCCCGGCGGCGGCCAGCAGGCGGCGGCCGCGCAGTGCGGGCCAGCCGCCATCGACAGCGTCCGCCGTCTGGCCCTGCCACCAGGTGGCCAGCGGCAGCACGCCGGACAGCCGGCGTTGGCCAGTCAGGCCGGGCAGGGCGGTGCTGGGTTGGGCGGCGTTGTAGAGCACCAGCGTGCGCGGCGGCAGCTGTTTTGGCAGGGCCTGGCGCAGCGGGCCGGCCGGCAGGCGCAGGCCGTTGCCGGCGCCGCGGTCATCAAACACCAGCACCGCCAGGTCGCGCCGCAAGCGGTGGTGTTGCAGGCCGTCGTCGGCGAGCAGGATGTCCACGCCCGGATTTGCCGCGCACAGCGCACGTGCCGCCGCAACCCGGTCGGCCGCCACCACCACAGGCGCGTCAGTGCGCAGGTGGATCAGCAGCGGCTCGTCGCCGACCTCGGCTGCCGTGCTGTGCCGCCGCACCGCCCGCACCGTGTGCCGATTGGCACCCTGGCGGCCGTGGCCGCGCGAGATCACGCCCGGTGTCCAGCCTTGTTGGCGCAGCAACTCAACCAGCGCCATGACCGTGGGGGTCTTGCCGGCGCCACCGGCCACCAGATTGCCGACCACCAGCAGCGGCACCGGCGCACGCTGCACCGCCCGCCAGCCCCGCCGATACAGACCTTCATGCGCGTCGGCCAGCAGGGCGTACAGCCACGACAGCGGCTGCAGCAGGCGCGCGCCGGCGCTGGGGCGCGGCCCGGCCCACTGCCGGGTGATCCAGCCACCTGCGAGCGCGCCGATGCGGGACACCCGGCCCGCCTCAACGCGCCGCGGCGTCACTCGGCAGCTGGGTGGCAAATGTCAGGCGGGGCAGGCCGGCACGGCGGGCGGCGTCCAGCACGTTGATGACCGACTGGTGCGGCGTCAGCGCGTCGGCCGACACGATCACCACCGGGGCATTGCCGGCAGCGCCGGCGGCACGTTGCAACGCGGCACTGAGCAACTCGGTGCTGCGCCCGTCCAGTGGCAGGCGGTTGATGGCGTAACGCCCGTCGGCGGCCACGGTGACCAGGATCTCGGCCGGCCGCTCCTTCAGCCGCTCGGCGTCGGCGGTCGGCAGGTTGATCTGCAGCTCGGAGTAGCGGCTGTAGGTGGTCGACAACATGAGGAAGATCAGCACCACCAACAGCACGTCGATGAACGGGATCAGGTTGATCTCGGGCTCTTCAATGCGGCGGCGGCGGAATTTCATGCGTGCTTCATGGGCGTGCCGGCGGCACCGTGCGCACCGCAAACCGCATCAGGTGCGGCACCAGCCGCTCGGCCGCCTGCTCCAGCGCCAGCAGGTGTAACTCCACCAGGCCGCGGAAGTAGCGGTAGAACATCAACGACGGGATCGCGATGATCAGCCCGAACGCGGTGTTGTAGAGCGCCACCGAAATACCGTGCGCCAGCGCCGCCGGGTTGTTGGCGCCGGTGGGTGCCTGCGAGCCAAAGATCTCGATCATGCCCACCACCGTGCCCAGCAGGCCCAGCAGGGGTGCAGCAGCAGCGATGGTGCCCAGCGCGTTGAGGTAGCGCTCCAGCTGTTGCGCAGCGGCGCGGCCAGCGCTCTCGAAGGTGTTGCGCAGGCCTCGCTCACTGATGCGCGGCTCGACGATCACCGCCCGCAGCCCGGACGCCAGCACCTGGCCCAACAGCGAGTTGTCGGCCAGCTTGTTGACCACGTCCAGCGCCGGCAGGTTGTTGCGGCTGATCGCCAACACCTCGTCGATCAGCGTGGGCGGCACGATCCGGCGGGTGCGCAGGCTGACCATGCGCTCGATGACCAGCGCCAGCCCCACCACGGAGCACAGGATGAGCGGCCAGATGGGCCAACCAGCGGCTTGTATGATCGACAGCAACAGGAGCCTCGGAGGGTTTGGGGGTGGTCGGAATGGCCAAGCGCCAATGTAGGCGGGCAGCCCGGTCTGCTGGATCCGGCTTGCATCAAGGCAGCGGGATTATGGCCCCCGAAGCCGCCTGCCCTCGACGTTGCGATGGCGCAATCCCGGAGCCACGGTGGGCACCCGCACGGGCAGCCATAACAATCCACCGGATCTGTGGATAAGTTTGTGGGTAAGCGCCGTTCGTCTGCGCCAGAGCCCCGTTTTTGCGGGCTTTTTCCTGGATTGCCCGTTTTTAGGGCATATCTTTTCTATTCGAAATCAAGAACTTGCACGAATGAGACAGTTCGGTTACTGGGCGCTAGCGGCTGGGCGGCAACACATGCTGCGCTGTGGAATTCCCGCCCGGGCTCAGCGCCCCGCCGCCTCGACAGGTGACGCCTGATGGCGTTGCCCGACGCTTTTTCCAGCGCGCCGCCAACGCCAGCCGCCCGCGCCTGGAGCGTGGCCGCGTTGTTGCTGGCGGTGGCCGACGCCCTGGCCTCGCGGCTGGGGTCGGTGACGGTGCGCGGCGAAATATCAGGGTTTACCCGCGCAGCCAGCGGCCACTGCTACTTCACGCTCAAGGACAGCGAAGGCCAAGCCGCACTGTTGCGCTGCGCGATGTTCCGCCGTTCGGCCAGCCTGTTGGACTTTCGGCCGGCCGACGGCCAGCAGGTTGAGTTGCGCGGCCGCATCACGGTCTACGAATCCCGCGGTGAGCTGCAGTGCGTGGTCGAGGCGCTGCAGCGCCTGGGCGCGGGGTCGTTGTACGAGTTGTTCCTGCGCCTGAAAGGCCGGCTCGACGCGGCCGGGCTGTTCGACGCCAGCCGCAAGCGGCCGCTGCCGGCGTTTCCGCACACCGTGGGCGTGGTCACGTCCACTGGGGCCGCGGCGCTGCACGACGTCTTGACCGCCATCAACCGGCGGGCGCCGCAGGTGCGGGTGATCGTCTACCCCAGCCTGGTGCAAGGCGCCGAGGCGCCGGCACAACTGGTGGCCGCGATCGAGCTGGCGGGCAAACGGGCCGAGGTCGATGTGCTGATCGTCTGCCGGGGCGGCGGCTCGCTGGAGGACCTGTGGGCCTTCAACGACGAGGCCGTGGTGCGTGCGGTGGCGGCCAGCAGCTTGCCGGTGGTGTGCGGTGTCGGACACGAAACCGACATCACGCTGGCCGAGCTGGCAGCCGACCTTCGTGCGCCCACCCCCACCGCCGCAGCCGAGCTGGCCACGCCGCTGCGCACGGACGTGCTGGCCCGGCTGCAGGCGCTGGACGACGGCCTGCGGCGGGCCGTGCAGCGCCGGTTGGACCAGCAGGCGCAGCGACTGGACCGGCTGGCTTTGCAACTGGGCCGGCCCACCCGGCTGCTGGCTCAGCAGGCCGCGCGGCTGGACAGCCTGCAGGCGCGTCAGCATGTGGCGGCGCGCCAGCATGTGGCGTCGCAGCAGCGGGGCCTCGACAGCCTGGCCGATCGGCTGCGCAGCGCGGCGGGCGCACGTTGTCAGCAGCAGACCGATCAGTTGGCGCGGCTCACGCTGCGCCTGGCCGCGTTAGATCCGCACCAGGTGCTGGCGCGCGGCTATGCCTGGTTGACCGACGGCAGCGGCCGGCCCGTCACCCACGCTGCCGGCTTGCAGGCCGGTGCGCAGCTGGGCGCGCAATGGGCCGACGGCAGCGCCGCGGTGCAAGTGCTCAGCGTTTCAATCGGGCCGCCTGGAACGACCGCCTGACACCGCGGGGTGGTGGGGACCGGCCCGGCGGCAAAGGCCATCCTGGCAGCCGGCCCACCCTGCAAGCACACCCTGCAGGAACAAGGTGCGCTGCCTACAATGGTTAGCACTTTGATTCCCGCAACCCCGGCGTTTGACCGCGCCGACCCCGCAAGGACACACCCGATGAGCTACACCCTGCCCGCCCTGCCGTACGCCACCGACGCCCTCGTGCCGCACATCTCGCCCGAGACCTTCGAGTACCACTACGGCAAGCACCACCAAGCCTATGTCACCAACCTGAACAACTTGGTTGGCGGCACCGAGTTTGCCGGCCTGCCGCTGGAAGAAGTGGTCAAGAAGTCGGCCGGCCCGATCTTCAACAATGCCGCCCAGGTCTGGAACCACACCTTCTTCTGGAACAGCATGAAGCCCGCCGGCGGCGGCGAGCCCACCGGAGCGCTGGCCGCGGCCATCAACGCCAAGTGGGGCAGCTACGCTGCCTTCAAGGAAGCCTTCACCAAGAGTGCGGTGGGCAACTTCGGTGCCGGTTGGACCTGGCTGGTCAAGAAGGCCGATGGCTCGGTGGATCTGGTCAACACCAGCAACGCGGCCACGCCGCTGACCGGTGCCGACAAGGCCCTGCTGACGATCGACGTCTGGGAGCACGCCTACTACATCGACTACCGCAACGCCCGTCCCAAGTTCGTCGAGACCTACCTCAACGCTCTGGTGAACTGGGATTTCGCGGCGGCCAATTTCGCCTGATCTAGCGGTCAGCTAGCGCTGCACCGCAGCGTGACCGGGGCCGGACGCGCAAGCGTCCGGCCTTTTTTGTGCTCAGGGCTTGAAGGGTGCGCCGGTCAGCTTGAATCCCGGCTTGATACCGCGCTTGGCGAACCAGCCTTGGTTCATCTCCAGCACAAAGCGCACCGGCGCGGTGGAGCAGTGGGACGCCTCGTCGAACGGCTTCATGTCGGCCAAGTTGACGATTGCGCCCTCGTCGGTCACAAACGCAATCGTCAGCGCGGTGGGCGTGTTGCGCATCCAGAAGCACTGCGGCTGGGGCTCCTCGAAGACAAACAGCATGCCCTCGTGGGTGGCCAGGTCGCGGCGGTGCATCAGGCCTTTTTGGCGTTGCTCGGGCGTGATCGCCAGTTCGGCGCGGATGATGTGCATGCCAGCGCCCAGCGTGATCGCCTGCAGGCGCTGCGGCTGCTCGGCCACCGCCTGGACCTGGGCCTGGGCGGGCAAGGCCATGCTGGTTGCGCCTGCCAGGGCGGCCATGAGCGCGCCAACGAGCGCGCCAACCAGCGCGGCCGCCCGCAGCGCCGGACGGCCCGGCGCTGCGGGCGAGCCTTGCGCCGACCGGCGGGTTGTCTTGATTTGAATCATATTGAAACCTCGGGAAGACCACTAGAGTAACGCGGTGTCAAAGCGCGACGCTGACGGTGCTGTAGCCAAGCCGCCTGACGCCGCCCCCGTCCATTTCAACATGCAGCCTTTGCCCACCCCCGCCCTGCCGCAGTCCGTGCTGCCAACGGCCTCCGGCGTGGGGCGGAGCCCGGCTGCCGAGCTGGCGGTGCTGGATGACCCGGCCGAGCAGCGGCGCTTCACCCGCTACAGCACCGGGCCTTCGGGCCAGGCACTGGCCGATTCATCGCTGCGCATCAGCGGCATGCATTGCGCGGCCTGTGCCGGGCTGATCGAGCAGGCGCTAGGCCGGGTCGACGGTGTGCTGGAGGCCAGCGTCAGCGCTGCCGGTGAACGGGCGCGGGTGCGCTGGCTGCCGCAACGCACCGACGTGGCCCAAATCGTCACCGCCATCCGGGCTGCCGGTTACGACGCCACGCCCGATGCCGCACTCAACGCCCGCGAGGCCCGCAAGCGCGAGCACCGCGCCGCCATTTGGCGGGTGTTTGTATCGGCGTTTTGTGCCATGCAGGTCATGATGATGGCCACGCCCAGCTACGTGGCGGGCCCTGGCGAGCTGGCGCCCGACCTGCGCCAGCTGCTGAACTGGGGCAGCTGGCTGTTGACGCTGCCGGTGATGGTGTTTGCGGCCGGTCCTTTTTTCCGCGGCGCCTGGCGCAGCCTGCGGGCTCGCCGGATCGGCATGGATGTGCCGGTGGCCCTGGGGATTGCGGTAACCTTTGTGGCCAGCAGCGGCGCCACCTTTGCGCCCGACGGTCTGTTTGGCCAGGAGGTCTACTTCGACTCGCTGACCATGTTTGTCAGCTTCTTGCTGGCCGGTCGCCTGCTGGAGACCCGCGCCCGCCACCGCGTGGCCCAGGTGCTGGAAAACGCGCTGGACGGCCTGCCCGAGACCGCGCAGCGCCTGGATGTGGCCGGCCACATCGAGACGGTCAGCGTGATGCGCCTGGTGCCGGGAGACCGGGTGCGGGTGCCGGTGGGCGGTGCATTTCCAGCCGATGGCCGGGTCATCGTCGGCGACACCCGAGCCGATGAATCGCTGCTGACGGGTGAGAGCGCCGCGGTGGACAAGCCGTGCGGCGCCCCTGTTGTGGCGGGCAGCCTGAATTTGGGCGCACCGGTGACCGTGTGCATCGACCGGGTGGGCGCGGACACCCGGATCGAGGCGATCGTGGCCCTGATGCGGGACGCCATGAGCCAGCGCCCGGCGTTGGCCCGCGCCGCAGACCGCTGGGCCGGGCCGTTTTTGTGGGCGGTGTTGTTGCTGGCCACGGGCGCGGCGGCGGTGTGGAGCGTGATCGACCCGTCGCGGGCGGTGTGGGTGGCGGTGTCTGTGCTGATCGTCACCTGCCCGTGTGCTTTGTCGCTGGCGGCGCCGTCGGCCTTGCTGGCAGCCACCAGCGCGCTGGCGCGGCGCGGCGTGCTGCTGCAACGGCTGGACGCGCTGGAGGCGCTGACCCGCGTTACCCGGTTCTATTTCGACAAAACCGGCACGGTGACCGATGCGCAGCTGCAATTTGCTGGGCTGGTGCGGTGCGCGGGTGCTGACCGCCAGGCCATGACCGACGCCGACCTGCTGGCCCATGCCGCGACGCTGGCGGGTTGGTCCAGCCATCCGTTGTCGCTGGCGCTGGCCGCCATCCCACCTGCGCAGCACGCCCAATCCGGTTCCGCAGAGGCTTGGCACGACGTGCTGGAGCTGCAAGGCCAGGGCGTGCAGGCCCAGGATGCCCAGGGCCGCGCCTGGCGGCTGGGCCGTGCCGACTTTGTCGCGCCCGGTGCCGACCCGACCGGGCACAGCGCCGCCGGCAGCGAGCGCGCGGCCACCTGGCTCGGCTGTGAAGGCCGGATGCTGGCCCGTTTTGACTTCGATGAATCGCTGCGCCCGGACGCCGCTACCGCGGTGGCCGCGTTGCGCGCCCGGGGTCTGGAGGTGGTGTTGCTGTCGGGCGATCGGCCCGAGCGCGCCGACCGCATGGGCCAGCGCCTGCAGGTCTCGGCGGTGATCGGTGGCGCCACACCCGAGCGCAAGCTGGCCGAGGTGGCGGCAGCCCAGGCCCAGGGCCTGTGCGTGGCGATGGTGGGCGACGGCATCAACGACGCGCCGGTGCTGGCACGTGCGGATGTCTCGTTTGCGATGGGGCAGGGCGCCCTCGTCGCCCGCGCCCAGGCCGACGCGGTGGTGGCGTCCAGCCGGTTGGGCGACCTGGTATTGGCCCACACCGTGGCCGGCCGCGCCATGGCGGTGGTGCGGCAGAACCTGGCCTGGGCCGCGGCATACAACGGCGTCTGCATCCCGTTGGCGCTGGTGGGCTGGCTGCCGCCCTGGGCCGCCGGCCTGGGCATGGCCAGCAGCTCGATGCTGGTGATCGTCAATTCGCTGCGGCTGGCGCGCTGAGGCGGCAGCGCCGCCAAGCCTGCGCCCCCTGCTTCGCACCCCGCACCCCACAGCACCGTCGCCCATGGACATCCTCTACCTGCTGATCCCGATGTCGGCCGTGCTGGTGCTGCTGATCCTGGGCGTGTTTGGCTGGGCGCTGCACCGAGGCCAGTTTGACGATGTCGAGCGCGAGGGCGAACGAATATTGCAAGACGATCCGGCGCCATTTGACCAAGGTCAACCGTCGGCCGCGGGACCGCCCCAACAATTGCCTGTAGTTCCACAAGAACCCTCTTGAAATCCTGCAAGGAGTTGTCTCAATGGCAAGCAGTTCTGTCGCGACCGCGCCGGTCTACAGCGACACCGTCATCAGGGGCTTTGCCCTGGTCGCGGTGCTGTACGGCATCGTAGGCATGTTGGTGGGGGTGATCATTGCCGCCGAACTGGCCTGGCCCGAGCTCAGCATGGGCATCCCGTGGCTGAGCTATGGCCGGCTGCGGCCGCTGCACACCAATGCGGTAATTTTTGCCTTTGGCGGCAGCGTGCTGTTTGCCACCAG
>JANMXG010000261.1:0-2957 GCA_031394235.1 Betaproteobacteria bacterium | reverse complement strand
TTTCAATCCAACGCCCGCGGCAACGCTTCGGGCGGCCAAGGGCGTTGGGTGACCGGCGCAGTGAAATAAAGGGGGAAATGTCGGCCGACCGGCCGACATGGAGGACATTCACGGAGGCGGTTGCCCGACGACCTTGGTTGCCTTGGCGCCGCACGCCGCACGCCGCACGCCGAACGCCGAACGCCGCACATCGAACGACTGCATCCCCACCAGAGGAAAGACAGCAAAGTGCCGACAACAGCCCGTCAAGCGTCCGCCCCACCAAACAACGCCGCAGCCACCTCCGCCGGCAGGGGCTGTCCAGTGCGGCGGGCACGCTCGATCACCTGCCAAAAGTAGCGGTAGCTGGCGCGGTCGTGCAAGGTGTCGCGGTGCCGGATCGGGGCCCAGTGTGCGGCCTGCGCTGCGAGGATGATTTCGATCGCTTCGTCGACCTCGGCGACGCTGGGTGAGAAGGCCTCGACGATGGGCCGGATCTGTGCCGGGTGGATGCTCCACATCCGGGTGTAGCCAAACTCGCGTGCCGCCCGTCTGGCGGCGGCGGCTATGGCCTTTTCGTCCTTGAATTCGGTCACCACGCAGTGCGATGGCACCTTGCCGGCGGCATGGCAGGCGGCGGCGATTTCGAGCTTGGCGCGCAGCACCAGCGGATGTTCGAACTGGCCCTTCGCGCTCATGCCGGCCTGCGGTATCGCGCCGCGGTGCGCCGAGACAAAGTCCATCAGTCCGAACGACAGACTTTCGATGCGAGGCAAGGCGGCCAGCGCAAATACGTCGCGCAGCGCGCCGTGGGTTTCGACCAGCGCATGGACCGGCAGCGCGGCGCCGCGGCCATGAACGCGGCTGGCGTGCGCGATGTGGGCGATGGCCTGCTGCAGGTCGGCGAGGTGGCGGGGCTTGGGCACCATCAGGTAGGCGAGGCGGTCGCCCGCGCGGCCGACCAGGGTGTCGACGTCGGCGGCAAATGACGGGTGATCGACTGGGTGTACCCGGACGCCGACCCGGCCGGACCGGTTGTCGGCCGACAGTACCAACTCGGCACACAGATGGGCGTGTTCGGCTTCGGCGCCGATCGGGGCGCCGTCCTCGCAGTCGAGCGTGATGTCAAACACCGGGCCCAGCTCGGCCTGTAGCGCCAGCGCCTTGCGCATGCGCGGTTCGGTGCCGCAATAGTGGTCGCAGACGGGCAGGTCGACTGCGGCGTCACCGTCGTCGAACAAGGCGTGGCGGGGCAGGATGGCGTCGGTCATGGCGGGGTGTTGAATGGTTACAGCAGCGTGCAGAAAATCGTTGCACGGGATCGGCGGATCTTGGCCAGCTGGCCATCAAAAAAGGCCGCAGGCAGTGTGTGCCGGCGGCCCTTGTCAGTTTATTAACCCTCGCGGGTCAGGCTGCGGTGGTTAGAGCAGGTGCTTGACACCGTCTTGCTCGCCCTGCAACTCTGCCAGGGTCTTGTTGATGCATTCTTGCGAGAACGCGTCGATGGCCAGGCCCTCGACCAGTTTGTACTCACCGCCTTCGCAGGTGACGGGGAAGCCGAACATCACGTCCTTGGGGATGCCGTAGTCGCCATTGCTGGGCACGCCCATCGTGACCCAGCCGCCCTGGGTGCCCAGCGCCCAGTCATGCATGTGATCGATTGCGGCATTGGCGGCCGACGCGGCCGACGACACGCCGCGCGCGGCGATGATGGCAGCACCCCGCTTGCCCACGGTCGGCAAGAAGGTGTTGGCGTTCCAGTCGGGGTCGTTGATCATGTCCTGGACCGACGCGCCATCGATCGTGGCAAAACGGTAATCGGCGTACATCGTCGGCGAATGGTTGCCCCACACCGCCAGCTTCTGGATCGCTGCCACCGGTTTGCCGGTCTTGGCAGCGATCTGGCTGAGGGCACGGTTGTGGTCCAGGCGCAACATCGCGGTGAAGTTCTTGCGCGGCAGATCGGGTGCCGACTTCATCGCGATGTAGGCGTTGGTGTTGGCCGGGTTGCCCACCACCAACACCTTGACGTTGCGGCTGGCCACAGCGTTCAGCGCCTTGCCTTGGGCCGTGAAGATCTCGGCGTTGACGGCCAGCAGCTCCGCCCGCTCCATGCCGGGGCCGCGCGGGCGCGAGCCGATCAGCAAGGCGTAATCCACGTCCTTGAAGGCGACCATCGGGTCGCTGTGCGCTTCCATGCCGACCAGCAGCGGAAAGGCGCAATCCTGCAACTCCATGATCACGCCTTGCAGCGCCTGTTGGGCTTTTTCCACCGGCACTTCGAGCAGGCTCAGGACGACGGGCTGGTCTTTGCCCAGCATTTCGCCGGAGGCGATGCGAAACAACACGGCATAACCGATTTGGCCGGCAGCACCGGTGACAGCAACGCGAACGGGTTTCTTGCTCATGGGAGGCTCCAGGAGGATGGTGGCGAATCTGGCGTACGACAGGGATGTACGGCCCACTGCAGCTGTCTGGTCGTCCGCCCGCGTGCCGCGCACGCCAGCGACGGGAGTCAGCCACCCGAGCCGACCCGGAGTGTAGGCCAAACTAGGGGTTCATACGGGGGTTGTCAATGGTCTTATGTCTTCTATAAGACATATGTCAGCATTTGGTGGACGGGTTGCAGCGCATGTGCTGGAATCGGCTCCGATGTCCGCCGTCCCGCCTATTTTTGCTGCAATCCCCGACCTTGCTGCGCCTTCTGGCCCGGCATTCAGTCCGCTGTACCGCCAGATCAAGGAATTGATCACGCGCGAGTTGCAGGCGGGCGTGTGGAAGCCGGCCGAAGCCATACCGAGCGAGCAGGATCTGGCGGCCCGGTTCAAGGTCAGCCAGGGCACGGTGCGCAAGGCCATCGACGAGTTGGCGGCTGAAAACCTGCTGGTACGTCGACAGGGCAAGGGCACCTTTGTGGCGACCCATGCCGAGCAACAGATCCAGTACCGATTCTTGCGCCTGATGCCTGACGACGGCGG
>JANMXG010000260.1:0-3162 GCA_031394235.1 Betaproteobacteria bacterium | reverse complement strand
CTTCTGGAACGCGATCGCGCCCATCATCGAGCTCATCATCATGTCGGCTCTGGCCTGCAGGTTGCCAGGGTCGTTGACTGCAGTGGCCAGCGCCCGGGCGCCGATGCGCAAACCCTCCAGCGCGATGCCGTCGCACAGCGGGTGCCAGGCCGGCGACAAATAGCTCTCGATGTTGTGGGTCAACGCGTCGATGCCGGTGGCTGCGGTGATGGGCGCCGGCAGCGCCAGCGTCAGCTCGGGGTCGGCAAACACCGCCTTGGCCATCAAGTGGGGGCTGAACACGGCGCGTTTGACATGGTTGCCGTCCTCGCCCACCACGGCAGACCGGCCCACCTCCGACCCGGTGCCCGAGGTGGTGGGCAGTGCGATGAAGTGGGGCAACGGATTGACGATGTTGCGCACCTGCGGGTGGTCCCAGACGTACTCGATCACGTCGCCCTCATGCACCGCCATCAGCGCCACCACCTTGGCCACGTCCAGCGCCGCGCCGCCACCAAAGCCGACCACCGCGTCGGCGCCGTGCGCCCGGTAGGCGGCGGCACCGGCCATCACCTGGCTGGCGACGGGGTTGCCAAAAACGCCGTCGAAGACAGCCACGTCCAGCCCTGCCAGGTGGCTGCGGAACTCGGCCAGCACCGGCAGTTGCGCCAGCGCCCGGTCGGTGACGATCAGCGGCCGCCGGATGCCTTGCTCCAGCAGGTGGGCGGCCACCAGCTTGCGGGCGCCGGCGCCAAAGTGGATGGTGGTGGGAAATGAAAAACGGGTGATGGTCATGGCGCAGGGTGTCAGATGATTTCGAAGTAACGCTTGAGTTCCCAGTCGGTCACCGCATCCTGCCATTGCCGGTGCTCCCACTCGCGGGTGGCGGCAAAGTGATCGACAAAGGTGTCGCCCAGCCAGTCGCGGGCAATCTCCGATTGCTTGAACACCTGGGTGCCGAGCATCAGCGAGCGGGGCGCACGGGGCACGTCGTCAGCCCCCTGGTTGGTGCCGGTGATCGGCGGGGTGCTGAGCTTCAGGCCTTTCTCGACCCCGTGCAGGCCGGCGGCAATGACTGCCGCCATCGCCAGGTAGGGGTTCACGTCGGCGCCGGGGCAGCGGGTTTCCAGCCGGGTGGCCTTGGGGCTGCCGGCAATGACGCGAAAGCTGGCGGTGCGGTTGTCCATGCCCCAGGTCGGTTTGACGGGGGCCCAGAAGCCATCGACCAGCCGCTTGTAGCTGTTGATGGTGGGCCAGAACATCGGCGCAAATTCCATCAGGCAGGCGACCTGGCCAGCCAGGTAGTTCTCGAACAGCGGGCTCATGTGGCGCGGGCTGTTGGCGTCGAAGAACAGGTTCTTTTTGCCGCCCGCCGAGCCGTCCGTCAGGCTCTGGTGGATATGGCCGGAGCAGCCCGGCAGCGACGCATTCCACTTGGCCATGAAGCTGGGCATGATGCCGTAGCGCTTGCCGATCTCGCGCGCGCCGGTCTTGAACAAGATGGCGCGGTCGGCTTGTTCCAAGGCCTCGCAAAACGCGATGGCCACCTCGTACACGCCCGGCCCGGTTTCAGTGTGCAGGCCCTCGATCGGCACCCGAAAGGCCGCCATCTCGTCCATCAACGCGTTGAAGAACTCGCGCTGGTCGGCCATGCGCAGCAGCGAGTAGCCAAACATGCCGGGCGTGATGGGTGAGGGCGCCACGCCTTGTTTGGCCGCCCAGGTTTGCGGCGTCTCGGCAAAGTTGAACCACTCAAACTCCATGCCCGCCATCGGCATCAGGCCGATCTTTTCAGCGCGCTTGAGCACGCGTTTGAGGGTCTGGCGCGGGCACACCGCGAACGGCGAGCCGTCGGCATTGACAAAATCGCCCAGGAAAAATGGCACGCCGCTGTCCCAGGGCACGTGGCGAGCGGTGTCGAGGTCGAGCCGGGCCAGCGCATCCGGGAACCCGTGCTGCCAGCCGGTGACCTGGGTGTTGTCGTAGCAGTGGTCTTGCGAGTCCCAGCCAAACACCACGTCGCAAAAGCCGAAACCGCCGTCGGGATAGGGCTCGGCAGCGCCGAGAAACTTGTCGCGGTGCAGGTACTTGCCGCGCAGGATGCCGTCGATGTCGCTGCAGGCCACTTTGACCTTGCCGGCGGTTGATTGCCGGATGGCCGCGACGGCGGGGTGCTCGGCGGCGGGCTTGACCGCGGCGCCGGCCATGTCGGCCGTGTTGACCGTGATCTTTCGGGGAGTTCGGGTTGCCATGCGGAGGCCTCTCAGATCAAAGCGCCGGCGGGCCGGTCGGAATACCCATATCTTGCAGCGCCTCGGCCACCGCATTGACCGCCTGCTGCATCTCGTTGCGGTCGATGGCGCCGATGCAGCCGACCCGGAAGGTCTCGACCTGGGTCAGTTTGCCGGGGTAGAGCAAAAAGCCGCGCGCCTTGGCGGCGTCGTAGAAGCGCTTGAAGTCGTAGGCCGGGTGCTCGGGCGCATGGAACGTGACGATGATCGGCGCCTGGTGCTGGGGCTTGAGGTAGGGCCGCAGGCCGAGTGCCGACAGACCGGCCACCAACACCGCGCAGTTGTCGGTGTAGCGCGCCAGCCGGGCCGGCTGGCCGCCCAGCTCTTCAAACTGGCTGATCGCCTCGGCCAACGCCACCACGACATGCGTAGGCGGGGTGAATCGCCACTGGCCGGTTTTCTCCATGTAGGTGTGCTGGTCGTGCAGGTCCATCGCCAGGCTCTGGCTGTTGCCGGCGCAACGCTCGAGCACCGCCTTGCGGATGAACACAAAGCCCATGCCGGGCACGCCCTCCAGGCACTTGCCGCTGGCGGCCACCAGCGCGTCGAAGCGCACGCTTCGGGCATCGATAGGCAGCGCAGCAAAGCTGCTCATGGCGTCGACGATCAGGCCCTTGGCGTGACGCTCACACACCGCTGCCACCTCGGCCAGCGGGTTCTCGACGCCGGCGCCGGTTTCGCAGTGGATCAGGATGACATGGCTGATGCTGGGGTCAGCATGCAGTTTGGCGTCCAACGCCTCGGCCGAGACCGGCTGGTCCTCGGCAAAACCCAGCACGCTGCAGCGCCGGCCCATCATTTGCGTCAGCTTGCCGGCGCGCTTGCAGTAGGCACCGTTGTCGAGCACCAGCACATGGCCGCCTTGCTCGGTGGGCGGTACCAGTGTGGCCAC
>JANMXG010000259.1:0-1588 GCA_031394235.1 Betaproteobacteria bacterium | reverse complement strand
CCCAAGGGGTCTTGCGCAAGAACTTCAGGCTCGAAGCCACGCTGGGGTCGGTGACAAAACAGCGCACCGGGATGCGCTCACCCAGGCCGGCCCAGCCGTAGTGCGTGGCCAACGCGGTGACGATGCCCTCCAAGGTCAGGCAGTGCAGCGGATTGCGCGGCTGGGGCGGCACCGGCGCCGGTGGCTGAAACGGACGGCTCATCGCTGCATTTTCACCGGGCCGCGAGCGATGGCCCGCAAGAGACTCGGCCAAAGGTCGATGCACGCCTGCCTTGCCAGCGCGCTGCCAGCGCTGCACACCCCGGTGGAGAAGGTTTTCTTCGACCACCACCACCGCTTCGACGACCACTTCGGCCGCGGCGCTGGCCATGAGTCGGCGCGGCTCACTGGACTTGGGCGGATGCGGCGTTCTGGGTGGGGCCGGTGTGACCCAGGAACTGCCCGGGTCACGCCACGACCGTTACCTGGCCCAACAAGCACCAGGCGTTCAACTTGCCATCCGCTTGCGCCTGGCGGGTGACCGCGAGTGCGCATCGAGCGGAAAGCAGGGGCAGGCTCAGGCCTTGCGACGGCGAGCCGCAGCCAAACCTGCGAGTGCCAAGCCGACCAGCGCCAGGCTTGCGGGTTCGGGCACTGCGGCACCGCGGGTGTAGTTCAGGGTGTCTATCGCGACCGTTGCACCGCTGTCGTGGAAGGTGATCTTGCGCACACCGGAATCTGCAAAGCTGGCGACACCGAAGAGCCCGACACCGCCAGAGTTGAAGCTGTCGATCAACATGTTGGCCGCGTCGTAGAGTTCAGCGACGAAGGTAATACCGGCGCCAGCCACCGCCCAGGTCAGGCTGACCCCAGACATGCTCTCGCTGAAGAGGATCGACGCGGAAGCCTGCCTGTTGTAGATGCCATACCCGTCATCGGGCAGGCGCGTGTCGGGTCCGAACTGCTGGGCGTTGACAAAACCGGCGATACCAAACGACTGGTAGAAGGTCGAGCCGGTCAGATCTCCGGTCGGTCCGCCGGCCTCGTGGAAGGTGATGGTTACCGGGGCAGCCTGGCTTGCCAGGGCTGCCATGCCCAGGGTGAGGGCCAGCGAAAGTTCACGAAACTTGAGCATTTTCACAGTATCTCTTTGGTTGGTTTAGAGTCCACCATCGCCAAAGCATGCTTCGTGCCACTCAATCAAATCAATGGCTTGCGTGGGGCTGGCGGAAAAAATGTAAAAAATTCTACAAACCGCTTAAATTGAAACTGTGTTGCGGCTGGGCAGCGCTCGCAGTCCTCTGGGCACCCACGGGTGCGTCGTGGGCAAGATTTTGACGACCGGCGCCGCCGATTGCCAGATCGGTGAACCGGCCGGGCAAAACCAGGCAACGCGCTAAAGTGGGCTTCGCCCTTGACCGCCGCGCCCCGGCTACCGCCTCCACCATGAACCACCCTCAACCCGACCTGGTGCACGCACTGCGCGGCAGCACGCTTGAGTCCCGCCACTGCGGCGCCTTTGCCATCGTCGATGCTGACGGCTCACTGGTGCAGTCGCAGGGCGATATCGACCGCCCGGTCTTTCCGCGCTCGGCCTGCAAGGTGCTGC
>JANMXG010000258.1:0-1686 GCA_031394235.1 Betaproteobacteria bacterium | reverse complement strand
GGCTGGACCGCAACAACCTGGCGCTGGCCACGCAGATTGCCTCGCTGCCGCAGCAGGTGCGGGGCTTTGGCCACGTCAAGCTGGCCAACCTGGCGCTGGCGCGGGCGCGCGAGGCCGAGCTGTTGCACCGGCTCGACCCGGTCACCTGGCCCAGGCCTGCGGGTGTGCCGCAGGCGGGCCAGTTTCGCGGCATCACGGTGGCTGCCGAGCGGGTCTAGCGCTGTCTTGATTGCCGGCCAGATTACCCGCCAGATCGCCGGCTTGAGCGCGGCTCCGGCGCGGTCCGGCGCGGTCTGACGCTGATTGATCGGGGCCTACCCACGCGGTGATACAGGGCTCCCCACAGCACGGCAGGGCGATCGGTCGAGGTTGCCCCACAAAACCCGTTTTGCCCGGTAGGGCGGTGCCTGAACCAGTTTGCCGACTACCGCATGGCGGGCAAGCAATTTGCCTACAGCTTCACCGGCAGCAACGGTACCGCGCCAGTGCCCGAGCCCGGTTCGGCTGCGCTGGCATTGGTTGGGCTGGGCCTGATGGGCGCCTGGGTCGGTCGCCGCCGCCGCTCTGCACCGGCTTGACGCTCCGCGCGCCACCGCCGCTGCCGGGCGCGGCACCGACTGCGCCCGCACTGGCGGCGCTGATCGCGCAGGCCGGCGAGTTGCGGGCTGGGGATGATCTGGTGGCAGCCGAGGCTTTGCTGGCCCCGCGCGACCGGCGGGCGCTGGCCAACCTGCTGATGGCCAGTCAGTACGATGCCACCCGCAGCGCGGGCGATCTGCGTGCCACCGCTGCACGCGCGGCCGACTGGGGGTGGTGGCGTTGCGGCCGGCGCCAGTTCAGCTGTCGTGGCTGGGCAACTTCGGCAGCACCGGCCTGCCGGCGATCGATGCCGTGCTGGTGGGTGATGCACTGGCGCCCGCGGGCAGCGAGGCTTTCTACACCGAGCCGCTGGAGCGGGTCTCGGGTGTGCACTTTGCGTATGCGCCGCCGCCCTATGCACCGCCGGTTGCGGCGCCGCCATCGGCGCACAACGGGATCATCACTTTCGGCTCGTTCAACAACCCGGCGAAGTTTGGCGACGGCGTGGTGCAGCTCTGGTCCGCCGTGCTCCAGGCCGTGCCGCACAGCCGCCTGGTGCTGAAGTGGAAGGCCTTCGCCGATCCGCGCTTTGCTCTGCACACCCAACAGCGCTTTGTAGCCTGCGGGGTCGATCCAGCGCGGGTGCAAACCCGGCCGGCAACGCCGCACGCCCAGATGCTGGTCGAGTAGGGCGACATCGATGTTGCGCTGGACCCGCATCCGTTCTCCGGCCTGATCACGACGCTGGAAGCGCTGTGGATGGGCGTGCCGCGCTTGAGGCGATCTACCGGCGGCACCTGGCCACATTCCGCGCGGCCAGCCCCCCATGACGTCGACCCTGCGCCGGCCCAGCCTCGCCCATGCCGTGGCCCTGCACGAGGCGGGGCAGACCGAAGCTGCCGTCGCTGCTGGAGCAGGCCTGGGCCGAGGACGGCGCGCACGACGGCTGGCTGCAGACGCTGCCGATGATCGGCACGGTGCTGCACGGCATGGGCCTGTGGGAGGACGCCCGGCGCTGGCTGGCGCGTGCCGCAGCGCGTGCGCCCGCAGGCAGCATGCTGGCGCCTGCGCTGGGCGATCTGCTGCGCCGCATTCAACCGCGCGACT
>JANMXG010000257.1:0-2367 GCA_031394235.1 Betaproteobacteria bacterium | reverse complement strand
ATAGGCTGGAACATCTTGTTCTCGCTGCAGCGGGTGGCGGTGGGCTTTGGCCTGGCCGCGCTGGTCGGCATTCCGCTCGGCTTCATCATCGGCCGCTTCGAGTTCTTCAACCGCATGTTCTCGCCGTTGATCAGCCTGCTCAAGCCGGTCTCGCCGCTGGCGTGGCTGCCGATCGGCCTGCTGGTGTTCAAGAGCGCCAACCCGGCCGCGATCTGGACCATCTTCATCTGCTCGATCTGGCCGATGGTGGTCAACACCGCCGTCGGGGTGCAGCGTGTGCCGGCCGACTACCTGAATGTGGCCCGGGTGCTGGCCTTGAGCGAGTGGAAGATCATCACCCGCATCCTGTTTCCGGCCGTGTTGCCGTACATGCTGACTGGCGTGCGGCTGTCGGTCGGCACCGCCTGGCTGGTGATCGTGGCGGCCGAGATGCTGACCGGCGGTGTGGGCATCGGCTTCTGGGTATGGGACGAGTGGAACAACCTCAACGTCAAGCACATCATCATCGCGATCTTCGTCATCGGCATCGTCGGCCTGTTGCTGGAGCAAGCGCTGATGGCGGTGGCCAGGCGCTTCTCGTTTGATGACTAGACCCGCCTCAGCCCTGCAGGAGCCAGCGCCATGAACAAGTTCATCGATGTCCAGAACGCCGAGATGGTGTTCTCCACCCAAAAGGGCCGATTCCACGCCCTGCGCGAGATCAACCTGAGCGTGGCCAAGGGCGAATTCATCACCCTGATCGGCCACTCCGGCTGCGGCAAGAGCACGCTGCTCAACCTGATCGCCGGCCTCACCCTGCCGACGGCCGGCGTGCTGCTGTGTGACAACCGCGAGATCGCCGCGCCCGGCCCCGAGCGTGGCGTGGTGTTCCAGAACCATTCGCTGCTGCCCTGGCTGACCTGTTTCGAGAACGTGCACCTGGCGGTCGAGCGGGTGTTTGGTGCCACCGAGTCCAAGGTCCGGCAGGCCGAACGCACCGAGGCCGCATTGGCGCTGGTCGGCATGGACCACGCCCTGACCAAGCGCCCGCATGAGATCTCAGGCGGCATGAAGCAGCGCGTCGGCATCGCCCGCGCACTGGCGATGGAGCCCAAGGTGCTGTTGCTGGACGAGCCCTTCGGCGCACTCGACGCGCTGACCCGCGCCCATCTGCAAGACGAGTTGCTCAAGATCGTGGCGCGCACCCACAGCACGGTGGTGATGGTGACGCACGATGTGGACGAGGCGGTGCTGCTGTCCGACCGCATCGTGATGATGACCAACGGGCCGGCCGCGACCATTGGCGAGATCCTGCGGGTGGACATCCCACGGCCACGCAACCGGGTGGAGTTGGCCGAGGACGCCCGCTACGTGCACTGCCGCAAGCAAGTACTTGACTTTCTCTACACCCGGCACGGCCACATTGAGCGGGCGGCCTGAGCCGAATTTGAGCGCGCGCTTCGGTCAATCGGCCGGCTGGTCTGCCCGGGGCCGGCGCCGCCCACCAGGTCACCGCTGCGACAAGCCAAGCAGCAGGGGTTCGCCACAATCCCCGGCATGGGAACCCTCTACCTTGTGCGCCACGGCCAGGCCTCGTTCGGCAGCGACAACTATGACCAACTCAGCCCCTTGGGTGTGCGCCAATGTCAGCGATTGGGCGAGTACTTTGCCAGCAAGGGCCGGCGCTTTGATGCGTTGATCACCGGCACCCTGGTGCGCCAGACCCAGAGCCTGGACGCCATCGTGGCCGGTCTGGGTGCAGACTTGAGCGCTCAATTGCCCACCGCACTGCGGCTGCCGGGACTGAACGAATACAACAGCCACGCCGTGATCGCCGCCGTGCATCCCGAGCCGCTGGCCCGGCCCGACACGCCCGAGTTGTACAAGCGCCACTTTGGACTGCTGCGCAAGGGCCTGGCGGGCTGGATGGCCGGCAGTACCCAGCCGGTGGGCATGCCGAGCTACGCCGACTTTGTGGCGGGCATACGAGACGCACTGGACCAAGTTCGCAGCAGCGGCCATGCCGAGGTGTTGATGGTCAGCAGCGGCGGGCCGATATCCACCGCCGTGGGCCAGGTATTGGGCACCGCGCCCGAGGTCACGATCGAGCTGAACATGCGCATCCGCAACAGCGCCGTCACCGAGCTTGTATTCAACCCCAAGCGTCACATGCTCTTGAGCTACAACGTACTGCCACACCTAGATGCGGAGGGGTATGCGGACTGGGTGACCTACACCTGAGCGTGGTGCGCTGGCTGTCGGGAATCGGCTCTTTGCTGTCTTTCGTTTTTTGGCCTGAGAGCTGCCGGTCTTGGGTGCTGAGCGACCGCGCCGCGCCGGGCTGGCGTGCCCCGCTCCGTGTCATTCCGGGCCGGACAACCACCGGCC
>JANMXG010000256.1:0-1828 GCA_031394235.1 Betaproteobacteria bacterium | reverse complement strand
CCGACTGCAGGCCCAGCGCCCGGAACAGCTGTGCCACCTGGTTGGACCGGTCGTCAAGCTCGCGGTAGCTCACCGTCTGGCCGGTGTCGGCCATGATCACTGCAGGCTTGTCGGGGCTGGTGCGGGCGTGGTGGAACGGATGCAGCACGGGGACTCCTTCGGCGGACGGTGGCTTGCACGCACAGGCGGGCAGCAACACAGGGGGGTACAAATCGGGGTGCAACAGCGCGCCCCGATTGGACGCCTGCCGGCCAGGCCGGCGCTGTCGCCTTGGGGTCCGCCGGACCCGCCTGCCGGGTGGGCCCGGCTGCCGGCTCAGGCGCTGGCCAACTCGGCCCGTTGCCGGTTTGCAGCCAACGCAACGGCACCCGCCGTCGCCGACGCTGCCCGCTCAAACGAAGACGGTTCAGGGAACAGCGTGGCCAGGGTGTGCCGCACGGCGGCCAGACGGGGGTCGTCGGCATGCGCGTCGTCGGCGGTGTCATTGATGCAGAAAAAGTGCAAGCAACCCAGCTGATCGGCCAGCCGCGCAAGCCCGTCCAGGGCGTCGCCATCACCCGACGACACATGGGCCGAGCGGTAGCTGCGGCACTGCGCCATGCCGGCCTCGATGGCCCAGCGCAGCACAAAGTCGGACACCAGCGGCGGTGAGTGCCAGGCGCGAAAAGCGGTGGCCCGCACCGACGCAAACAGCGCCGGGCTGATATCGGTCTCCAGCGCCTGCAGCACCGACACCCGCAAGGGCCGCGGCGCATGGGCAAAGGTGCTGGGCCGGTGCACATACCCCGGCACGCGCTGCGCCAACCAGGTGCCCGACAGCCGGCTGGCGTTGACCAGCGCCGTGTCCTCGGGCACAAACTGCAGGCCCGCGACCTCAGGCTCGTCGGACCAGGTGGTGAAGAACCCGGTCGCGGTGAACCAGTCGTCCAGTTGCACCGGACGGCCAAAAAAGGTGTCGTCGTTGAGGTAGAAAAATCGCTCCGACAGTCCCGGGATGCGGTGGATGTACGACTCGATGTTGCCCGAGTCGAACAGCGGCAGCGCTGAGGCCGGGATGATGTCTCGGTGGTCCACCACCGTCAGGCCCGGCCGGTCGGCCAACCACTGCGGCCGCTGCCGGTCGGTGACAATGTAGACATGGCCGTGGCCAGGGAAAAAGCGCTCCAGTGCCCGCAGGCTGTGGCGCAGCTCATCGTTGTCGCGGTAGCGGCCTTCGACGTTGCCAAACGCAGCACCGCCACCGCACGGCGCAGCCGTCTGGCGCAAAGCCGCCCGCTCGGCAGCCGCTTGCCGGCGCTCGCGCCAGGCCGGGTCGTTGCCATCCACCCAGAGGTAGACCACATCGACCCGATCACCGCAGCGGGCAGGCAAGGGGTGGGGCTTCGTCGTCATCACTGTGGTGCTTTTGTGTCGGATACGCGGGCTTGAAACATGTCAAACCCAACTCAGCAGTGTAGCCGGGCAGGCAAAAGCCGCGACCCGCAGTCCAGCCTGGCTTGTGGTGGCGACTGCGCTGGCGTGGCGCGGCCGTGTCGCTCGCGAAATACCGGTGTGCGCCAACGCAAAGCGCCATGCGCGAGCCAGCGGTCACAATCGCGGGCCTACTCACCACCCAAACCGAAAGCCTTCACATGTCCAATGCCATTGCCGCCCACAAGCACCGCACCATGCTGCATGTCCTGCGGGACCGCGTGCAACGCGCCCAGCGCGACGAAAAACGCGGCATGCCCGGTGCGGCCGAGCGGGTTGCTGCCCACACCGCCAAGCGCGCCGCTTACCGCGCTGCCAACCCCTGATGGCCTGTTGCCCGCACCTGCGGCGGGCGTAG
>JANMXG010000255.1:0-6107 GCA_031394235.1 Betaproteobacteria bacterium | reverse complement strand
GTTGGCGTCCAGGTCCATCACCTTGGCCACCTTGCTCACGGCCACGGCGCCGCCGATCAGGGCGCCTGTGGCGGGCAGGTTGAGGTTGCTGACGTCGGTGGCGCCGGCCAGGTTGATCTCGGATACGTTTTTTGTCCGGGCCGGCCACGGCAGCTCCCACGCCCACGCCACGGTTGTTGCGTTCCAGCATCATGAATTTGTCGTTGCCCAGCGGCACCAAGGCCGATATGCCGCGGCCCTGGCCCGTGCTTTCCAGCTTGTAGCCGTACTGCGCCACAGCCAGACTGGTACGGGTGTCGAACTTGGCTATGCGGGGGTAGGCGCCACGGTCTGTGGCGGTCCAGCCGTCCTGGACCGCGCCGTTTTGCAGCATGGCGTAGGCAAAGTTGCCGTCCGGGCTGATGGCCAAGCCCTCCAGGCCGCGGTCTTATACGCGGCCGGCGGTCGCTGCCGGATCCACAGGCAGCGCCGGGGCGGGCACCGCGTTGTAGTGGGTGGCTGCGCCCACTTTGGGCACCAGATTGGCGGGTACGGTGTACGTCTTGACCCGCTGGCCCTGGCGGTTGAACTCGTTCAATGACGGGCCGTACTCGTCGCTGACCAGGAGGTTGCCGTTTTTTGGGTTGACGACAAAACCCTCAGGGTCGAAGGCATTGCCCAGCAGCGCCGGGTTGGACGGCGCCAGCCCGCTCATTGCGGAACCGCCATTGCTGAACTTGACGGTTTGAGCGACCTGGAAGTTGCTGATCGCGCCCGTCGTGAGGTTCACATCCAGGGTAAAGCGCTGGACGCGGGTTTCACAGGCCAGCGTGCCGCCGCCAGGGCCGCGGTCCGACGGGCCCCACCACTCGTTGCGGGCGCGGTCGCAGTAGAGGTCCGAGAAGTAGCCGTTGCGGCCGTTCACGCCGCTGTCGCCGGACAGGTCGGCGGCATCGCCCGGCAGCACCAGGCCGTTGACAAAGCTCACGCTGCTGACGGACTGGGCCAAAACTGGCAAAGCCAGCACAAGTGCTGCCGCTGCGGTCAGGGTGGATGTAGGCGTCATGGCGGTCTGCAAGCTGGGGTTGTTGAAAAACCCCAGGTTACGGACCGGTCATGAACGGTCCGCGACAGCCGCCCCTGACCGCACCCCCATGACCGGAGGGGGTGGCTTGACCGGATCAGACCACCGTCAAGGTGACGTCGATATTGCCGCGCGTGGCGTTGGAGTACGGGCACACCTTGTGTGCTGCGGCCACCAGCGCCTCGGCGGCTTCGCGCTCGAAACCTGGCAGGGTGATGGCCATCGCCACCTGGATGCCAAAACCGCCGGTGATCGGGCCGATGCCGACGGTGGAGGTGATGCTGACGTCATCCGGCACCTTGATCTTCATGCCAGCGCCCACGGCCTTCATGGCGCCGATGAAGCAAGCGCTGTAGCCGGCCGCAAACATCTGCTCGGGATTGGTGCCCGCGCCACCGGCGCCCCCCAGCTCACGCGGCGTGGCCAGGTCGAGCTTGAGCGCGCCGTCTGACGATTGCGCAGTGCCGGTGCGCCCGCCGGTGGCGGTGGCGGTGGCGGTGTAGAGAACTTTGTCGAGTGCCATGGTGAAACGTCCTTTGGGTTGCGGTGGGAACAAGCCCGGGTCACGGGCGGGAAAATGGGCTGCCAGGTGCGGCAGCCTGTGAAAGGGCGGTGGGCTGGCCTGCGGCGGGCTTCAGCGCAGCCAGTTGACGTGGGGCATTGAGCTGGCTGCGCAGCGCGTTGATCTGGGCTGCGAGTGCGCCGATCTGCTGCAAATCACAGGCGGTGGCACACGCAATCGCCTGCGGAACGGCCAAGGCCTGTGCCTTGAGCGCACGGCCGGATGCGGTCAGGCGCAGCAGCACACGCCGCTCGTCGCGGTCATCACGCTGGCGCTGCAGCAGTCCCAGCGCAGCGAGGCGTTTGAGCAAGGGCGTGAGCGTGCCCGAGTCGAGCGTCAGTCGCTGTCCCAACTGCGAGACGGTGATGCCGTCCTGCTCCCACAAAACCAGCATGGCCAGGTACTGCGGGTAGGTCAGGCCCAGCGGTGCCAACAGCGGTTTGTAGGCCTTGGTCATGGCCAGCGAGGTGGCGTACAGCGCAAAACACAGCTGATGGTCCAGGGCCAGCCAGTCACCGACATGGGCTTCGGGGTGTGGGGCCTGCGAGCGAGTTGGCATGTTCATAAATGTAGTGGGCAATAAAATTGTGCACAATTTGATTGGCGACTTGACCTTGTGGTGTGCAGGGCCAATGCGGGTGTGTGCGCGGCCCGCGCACGGGCCGCAGTGGCAGGCCCCAAGGCCGTGCAGATTGGCAGCCCGTCGCTCCGCTCCGGGTGCTGTCGGTGCCCAATGTCAGTGCGTGCTTTGCTGTGGTGCGCGACGGGCGACGGTCGGGCGGTTGCAAGCTGGTTGCGGCCTGAATGGCCGCTGTATCGGCTTGGGCGCCGTCATGCATCCCCCAAGTCGTGGCCCACAACTTGCACTGCATAAACCCTGAGGCGTCGCCCGCTGGAAGTAGGTTAGCGTCGATGCACTGTTGCTGTCTGTAACCTGCTTGGAGTTTCATCCGATGAACGTCTTTACCCGTTTGGTCGCCGGCACCGCTGTTGTTGCGGGCCTGTGGGCCGCCAGCCTGCCGGTGCTGGCCCAGAACAACGTGCTGCGTGTGGTGCCGCACTCCAACCTGGCGATCCTGGATCCGATCTGGACCACGGCCTACATGAGCCGCAACCATGGCTACATGATCTACGACACGCTGTTTGCCACCGACGAAAAAGCGCAGATCAAGCCGCAAATGGTCGAGAGCTGGACCGAAAGCGGCGACCACCGGCTCTGGACCTTCAAGCTGCGCAAGGGCTTGGAGTTTCATGACGGCAAGCCGGTGACCGGCGACGATGTGATCGCGTCGCTGGCCCGTTGGGGCAAGCGCGATGCGATGGGATCGGCGCTGTTCCAGTTTGTGCAGCGCATGGACTCGCCCACGCCGGACACCTTCCGCATTTTTCTGGGCGAGGCCTGCGGTTTTGTGCTGGAGGCGCTGGGCAAGCCGTCGTCCAACGTGCCGTTCATCATGCCCAAGCGCATTGCCGAGACCGATGCCTTCAAGCAGATTGAAGAGCACATCGGCTCGGGCCCGTACACCTTCAAGAAAGACGAGTTCAAACCCGGCGACAAGGCGGTTTACGTCAAGAACACCAGGTACGTGCCGCGCAGCGAGCCGCCGTCGGGCTCATCGGGTGGCAAGCAGGTCTATGTTGACCGGGTCGAGTGGAACCTGGCGCTGCGTGACGCCCAAGCCCAGTTCAACGCGCTGCAAAAAGGCGAGGTCGACATCATCGAGGCGTTGGGGTTCGACCAGTTCGAGACCGCCAAGGGCGAAGCCGGTATCCAACTGCCCAAGTACTCGACCTTCGGCCTGCAGTACATGGGCCGGTTCAACCACCTGAGCAAGCCGTTTGACAACGTCAAGGTGCGACAGGCCGCCATGGCCGCCATGACGCAAGAGCCGTTTTTACGCGCCCAGGTCGGCGTCAAGGACCTGTACCGCACTTGCGCCAGCATGTTCATCTGCGGCACGCCCTACGGCACCACGGCGGGCAGCGAGATCCAGTCCAAGAGCAACATGAAGAAGGCGCAAGAGCTGCTCAAGGCGTCGGGCTACGACGGCACACCCATCGTCATCATGAAGCCGACCGACTTGGCCGCGATCCAGAAGCTGCCCGACGTGGCCGCGCAACTGCTGCGCCAGGCCGGGTTCAAGGTCGATCTGCAGGCCATGGACTGGCAAACCCTGGTGGGGCGGCGCGCCAAGAAAGACCCGCCCGAAAAAGGGGGCTGGCACATGTTCTTCACGTCCTGGCAGGCCTTCGATGTGTGGAGCCCGATCGCTAATCCGACGATGGACACCCGCGGCGAAAAGTCCAACTGGTTTGGCTGGGCCACCGACGACAAGATGGTGACGTTGCGAAATGAGTTCATGCGTGCCACCGACGAGCCGCTCAAGAAAAAGCTGGCGGACCAGATCCACGCCCGCGCCTTCGAGATCGCCACCCACGTCCCGTTGGGTGAATACGACCAGCCGATGGCCGCGCGCAAGAACATCAGTGGCTTTTTCGTCAGCAACGGCAACCTCTACTGGAACCTGAAGAAGAACTGAACCGCCGTCCCCGTTCCAAGCCACTGCCCGGCCGGGCGGTGGCAGCCTGCATCTCTGCCTCGCTCCCATGCTCAACTTCCTTGCCCGTCGGTTGCTGTCCACGCTGCCGGTGCTGCTGATCGTCGCGGTGCTGGTGTTCCTGATGCTGCGCCTGACCCCCGGTGACCCGGCGGCGGTACTGGCCGGCGACGCTGCCAGCACCGAGCAGATTGCGCTGATCCGCAGCAGCCTGGGGCTGGACCGGTCGATTCCGGTGCAGTTCGGCATCTGGGCCAGCCAACTGCTCAGCGGCGACTTGGGCCAGAGCTACTACTACAAGACCGAGGTCACCACGCTGATCGGTCAGCGCCTGGAGCCCACAGTATCGCTGGCGGTGGTCACGATCTCGCTGGCGGTGTTGGTGGCCGTGCCGCTGGGGGTGCTGGCGGCCTGGCGTTTTGGCGGCTGGCTGGACCGGCTGCTGATGGGATTTTCGGTGCTGGGGTTCTCCGTTCCGGTATTTGTGCTGGCCTATCTGCTGATCTGGCTGGTGTCGATCAAGCTGGGCTGGTTGCCGGTGCAGGGCTACAAGCGGCTGGCCGATGGGATTGGGCCGTGGCTGTACCACCTGATCCTGCCGTGCATCACGCTGAGCGTGATCTACATTGCGCTCATAGCACGCGTCACCCGGGCGTCGGTGCTGGAGACGCTGGGCGAGGACTACATCCGCACCGCCCGCGCCAAAGGCCTGCCCGAGGGCGCGGTGCTGTGGCGCCATGCGCTGGCCAATGCGGCGGTGCCGATCGCCACCGTGATCGGCATCGGCATTGCGCTGCTGATCGGCGGCGTGGTGGTGACCGAATCGGTCTACGCCATCCCCGGCCTGGGCCGGCTGACAGTGGACGCCGTGCTGGCGCGTGATTTCCCCACCATCCAGGGCGTGATCCTGTTGTTTTCGGTGGTCTACGTGGTGGTCAACCTGCTGGTGGATTTGTCCTATGTATTTTTCGACCCCCGCATCCGGTACTGAGGGGCGTGACCTTGGCCTTGCCTGATCCCCTGTCCGCGCCGGATTTTGAAGCCCTCTCCGTCGAGGCCGCTACCGTCAGCGTGCAGCCCAGCGCCTGGGCGCGGGTTCGGCGCAGCAGGTCGGTGCAAATCGGTGGCGTCGTGCTGGCGCTGCTGGTGCTGATTGCGCTGGCCGCACCCTGGCTCGGCACGGTCGATCCGTCGCTGTTCGACCCCGCCAGCCGCGACCTGCTGCCGGGCAAGTCCGGCGAAATCACCACGCTGGAGGGCGAGCAGCTCAAGCACCGCTTTCTGATGGGCAGCGACAGCTTTGGCCGCGATATCTACAGCCGGGTGATCTTCGGCACCCAGGTGTCGCTGATCGTCGGTGTGTTCACAGCGGCGGTGGCGATGGCTTTTGGCATCGTCTTGGGACTGGTGGCGGGCTTTTTGCGCTGGCTGGACGGCCCGTTGATGCGGGTGATGGACGGCGTGATGGCGATCCCCGCCATCCTGATCGCGATCTCGCTGGTGGCGATGTGGCGCGGCAGCCTGGCCACCGTGGTGGTGGCCATTGCCATCCCCGAGATCCCACGGGTGACCCGGCTGGTGCGCTCGCTGGTGCTGAGCATCCGTGAGGAGCCGTATGTCGAGGCGGCGATATCGCTGGGCACGCCCACCTGGTTGATCATGCTGCGCCACATCTTGCCCAACTGCGTGGCGCCGCTGGTGGTGCAGGGCACCTTCATCTGTGCCTCGGGCATCCTGACCGAGGCCATCCTGTCGTTTCTGGGGGTGGGCCTGCCGCCCGACATCCCGACCTGGGGCAACGTGATGGCCGAGGGCCGGGCCCAGTTCAACGAGTATCCGCACAACATCTTCTTCCCCGGCATTTTTCTGGCGTTGACGGTGCTGGCGGTCAACATCCTGGGTGACGGCTTGCGCGACACGCTGG
>JANMXG010000254.1:0-3326 GCA_031394235.1 Betaproteobacteria bacterium | reverse complement strand
TGGTACAGCCGGGTCTCGCGGAACTTGCGCTCGACGTCGTATTCACACGCAAAACCAAAGCCGCCGTGGAACTGGATGCAGGCGTTGGCTGCCTCCCAGCTGGCCTTGGCCGCCAGGTACTTGGCCATGTTGGCCTGGGCGCCGCAGGGCTGGTGCGCGTCATACAGGCTGCAGGCCTGCCAGCGCATCAGGTCGGCCGCCTCGACCTCGATGTGCGCCTCGGCAATCGGAAACTGCACGCCCTGGTTCTGTCCGATCGGCCGGCCAAAGACGATGCGGTCCTTGACGTAGGCGCTGACACGGTCGATGAACCAGCGGCCGTCGCCGATGCACTCGGCGGCGATCAGCGTGCGCTCGGCGTTCAGGCCGTCCAGGATGTACTTGAAGCCCTGGCCCTCCAGGCCGATCAGGTTGTCGTCCGGGATCTCGAGGTTCTCGAAAAACAGCTCGTTGGTCTCGTGGTTGACCATGTTGGGGATGGGCCGCACCGTCATGCCGCTGGTCACTGCGGTGCGCAGATCGACGAGGAAGATCGACATGCCCTCGCTCTTTTTCTTGACATCGGCCAGCGGCGTGGTGCGCGCCAAAAGGATCATCAAATCACTGTGCTGGATGCGCGAGATCCACACTTTCTGGCCATTGACGACGTAGCGGTCGCCTTTTTTTACCGCGGTGGTCTTGATCTTGGTGGTGTCGGTGCCGGTGCTGGGCTCGGTCACACCCATGCTTTGCAGGCGCAGCGCGCCGCTGGCGATCTGCGGCAGGTAGCGCTGTTTTTGCTCGGCCGAGCCGTGCCGCAGCAGCGTGCCCATGTTGTACATCTGGCCGTGGCAGGCGCCCGAATTGCCGCCGGCGCGGTTGATCTCTTCCATGATCACCGAGGCTTCAGCCAAACCCAGGCCCGAGCCACCGTACTCTTGCGGGATCAGCGCGGCCATCCATCCGGCCTTGGTCAACGCATCGACAAAAGCCTCGGGATAGCCGCGCTGGCTGTCGACCTTGCGGTGGTATTCATCCGGAAACTCGGCGCACAGGGCGCGCACGGCGTCGCGGATGTCTTGGTAGCTGGGTGGGATCATGGGCTGGGCGGGTCAATACGGCTGGCCCACACGGGCAATGCCTGAACCGGTGACTTTGCAACCGGGATAGGCAAAGAACAATTCACTTTTCAGGAAGCAGCCCTTTCGGTGCCACTAAGTTGCCCGCACAGCGTCCGACAACGCCTGTGACCCCTGGGCGCGAAGGGTTTGCTTGCGTCGGCGCGTTGCTGCGGTTGACACTGCGGATTCAGGGTCACGGGCTGCAGCCGGTCGCGGTTGATCACACTGCGACGCTTGAATGAACCCAAAGGGACTGTCGCGGTCAGGGCTGCGGGGTCGATGAACTGGGGCCGCATGCAGCAACGCCCGCACCGTCGACGTCACCCGAAAGCCCCGCACCGTAGCGCGCCTGCAAGGCTGCCCGGCTGCGCGGGTCCAGGTTGATGCGGCTCAAATCGCCCTGGATCTGCGGCAGCGCCAGCAGGCGCTTGTCCATCACCAGAAACCACAGCGGCGGCACATAAGCCAGCGAGAACATGCCGAAGTAGCCGCTGGGCAGGCGCGGGAGTTGCGGGAAGTCGCGCAGGCTCTGGTCCCGGCGCATCGGGTGGGCGTGGTGGTCCGAGTGGCGCTGCAGGTGGAAGGTGATCAGGTTGGTCACCAGGTGGTTGGTGTTCCAGGAGTGGTGCGGCTGCGGTGCCTCATAGCCGGTGCCGCCTTCGTGCTGCCCGGCGCCACTGCTGCGCCGGCGCAGCAGGCCGTAGTGTTCGACATAGTTGGCGGAGGTGAGCTGCCACCAGGCGACGAGGTTGTGCAGCGCCAGAAACGGCAGCATCAGCCAGCCGAATGCCGCCACCAGCCCCACCTGCAGCACGGCGGTGATGGCATACGACTGCAACATCGTGTTGTGCCAGCCCCAGACCGATTGGCCGGCGCCTTGCAGACGCTGCGACTCCAGTTGCCAGGCGCGGCGCATGCCGCCGGGCAGCTCGCGCAGCGCAAAGCGGTAGATGCTTTCGCCCATGCGGGCGCTGGCGTGGTCCTCGGGCGTGGCCACCCAGCGGTGGTGGCCGCGGCCATGTTCGACCGTGAAGTGGCCGTAGGCCGGTACCGCCAGCACCAGCCGGGCCAGCCACTGCTCGACCGGGTTGTTCTTGTGGCCCAGCTCGTGGGCGGTGTTCAGGCCCAGGCCGGCGTCACTGCCGGCAACAAAGGCCAGCATCAGCACCGCCCACCATGACAAATCTTGCGTGCCGACCCACCAGGCGCAGGCGATCAGCGCCACAAAGTGCAGCGGCACCGTGGCCCAGGTCAGCCAGCGGTAGTAGCGGTCGGCTTCGAGCTGAGGTACCACGGCCTCGGGCGGGTTGTTGCTGTCTTCGCCAATCAGCGCGTCCAGCAGCGGCAGCAAGCCGTAGCTGATCAGCAGCGGCAGGCCCAGCGCGATTTGCAGGCCGCTGGCGTGGTGCGCCCACAGGCCCAGCAGCGGCACCAGCGGGTAGACCACGGACATCGCCCACCAAGCGCGTTTGCGGTCAGCGTAGTGGGCGGTCAGGCCATTGGCATCGGTGAAGCTGTAGGTGTGGGCCATGCTCAGGTCCTCAAATATCCACCGGACGCACAGCCGCTGCCGATCAATGCCGGGCAGTGCCAACTACGGCGCATGGGCATCGACCACCGCGGCTTCCAGCTCGGTAAAGGCCGCCTCGACGTACCCGCCCAGCCGGTGCAACTCGGGCAGCTCGGCGGTGGCGATGAGGCCGAAAAACAGCTGGTCGGCATAGCTGAACAGCGTGATGTTGAGTAAGTTGCTGGGCGGCAGGGTGCTGATCGGGTGCATTTCTTCCATCCGCGCGCCCTGCAGGTAGAGGTGGTGCTTGGGCCCCGGTACATTGGACACCAGGGTGTTGCCCATCGGCGGCAAGGTGTTGCTGAGCTTGAGCAGCTCGGCGATCTGCGCCACCAGCCCGGTGATGATGGTGTAGGACTCGATCGCCTCGGGCACCACGCTGTTGATCATGGTGCGCACGTTGCGCAGCGAAAACCCGATGTTGCGCAGCCGCACATACGGGTCGTCGGTGGGCGGTGACAGCTCGACCTGGATGATGCCAATCTTGTTGCCGGCGGTCTTTTCGCCCTCCTGGCGCAGGTTGACCGGCATCTGGATCGTGATCGGGCGCTTCAGCTCGACCCCCAGGTCGCTCAGGTAACGCCGCAGCGCGCCATCCAGGCAAGTCAGCGCGACATGGTTGAGGGTGGATCGGGTGCGCTCACGCACCCGGTTGA
>JANMXG010000253.1:0-15451 GCA_031394235.1 Betaproteobacteria bacterium | reverse complement strand
CCACGGTGCATGACTTGTCGCTGCTGGCCGCGCTGGGGGTGTTCCAGCTGGCAATTCCCTGCCTGCTGGTGGTGACGTTGACCCGGGTATTGCCGGCACCCGAGATCTCGCTGATCGGCCTGCTGGAGGTGATTTTCGGCGTGCTGCTGGCCTGGGTCGGAGCGGGGGAGGCGCCCGGACCGACGGCGTTTGCTGGCGGTGCGTTGGTGATTGGCGCGCTGCTGGTCAACGAGGCACTGGCCTTGCGCGAGCGCCGCGGGCCATTGATCGAACACAAGTCCGAGTCAGTCTAGGGGGAACACCCGAGTTTGCCAGTGCCCGCCCGGCCTAGCATCGCGGCCATGAAGCAGCTCTCTGGCCTGGACGCCACATTTCTCCACCTCGAGACCGCCGAGATGCCGATGCATGTCGGTGCGCTCAACCTCTACGAGTTGCCGCTCGGCCACCAGGGCAGTTTCCTGACCCAGCTGCGCCAGCACATGGCCGAGCGCCTGCCACTGGCGCCGGTGCTGCGCCGCCGCCTGTGGTGGATGCCGCTGAACCTGGCCAACCCGGCCTGGGTCGACGCCGACCCGGACCTGGCACAGCATGTGGTGTTGGTCAAGCTGCCCAAATCGGCCAAGACCGGCAGTGGCATGGCCGAGCTGGAGGCGGTGGTCGGGCAACTGCATGCGCAGCGCCTGGATCGCAGCCGGCCGCTCTGGAAGTTTCACCTGATCGAAGGCCTGGCGCCCACCGCCGAGGGCCGCAAACGGGTCGGGCTGTACTCGCAGTTCCACCACGCGGCGGTCGATGGCCAGGCCGCTGTGGCCGTGGCGCAGGTGATCCTGGACACCGCGCCCGAGGGCCGCGACCTGACGCTGCGTCCCAGCAAGCGCAGCAAGGTGTTCAAGCTGGGTGTGGTGCAGATGCTGCGCGGCGCCATCGCCAACGAGGCGATGCAGGTGGCCGGCATCATCAAGAACCTGCCGTCCACGCTGGGCTCGCTGGCGGACGCGGCCGGGCAGGCGCTGTCGCACACGGCGCTGCTGCGCGGCAAAGGCAAGCCCAATGCGGTCAGCAACCTGAACCTGGCGCCGCGCACGGTGTTCAACCAGTCGATCACGGCGCAGCGCAGCTTTGCCGGTACCAGCCTGCCTCTGGGCCAGCTCAAGATGCTGGCAAAGGCGCATGAGGCCACGCTCAACGACATCGTGCTGCTGCTGTGCGCCACCGCGCTGCGGCGTTACCTGTCCAAACATGCCACGCTGCCGCGCAAGTCGCTGATCGCCGCGGTGCCGATCTCACTCCGCGCCCCCGGCGACACCACCGCAGACACCCAGGCGTCGATGGGATTTGTCAGCCTGGGCACCCACATTGCTGACATGGGCCAGCGCCTGGCCCACGTCAAGTCCGCCACCCGGTCCATGAAAGAGACCATGGGCAGCCTGAAAAAAGTGCTGCCGACCGATTACCCGTCGATCGGTATGCCCTGGCTGCTGGAGGCCGCCGCAGCGCTGTACGGCCGCGCCAAGGTGGCCGACCGCATCCCGCAGCTGTCCAACGTGACCATCAGCAACGTGCCCGGCCCGCCGGTGGCGCTGTACCTGGCCGGCGCCCGCATGGTGGCCAACTACCCGACCTCGATCGTGGTGCACGGCATTGCGCTCAACATCACGGTCGAGAGCTATGACCGGCAGATGGACTTTGGCATCGTGGCGGACGCGCAGGCCCTGCCCAACGCCCGGGCGCTGGCCGATGCCGTTCAAATCGCTTTCGAAGACCTGTGCCTGCTGGAGACGCCGCTGGGCGCCGCCACCGCCGCGGCGCCCAGCCTGGCCCAGACCGGGCGGGCGGTTGTCGGCCAGGCCCGCCAGCGCCTGGCCGACAGCCTGAGCAGCATGGGCGACGCGGTGGGCGGCGCTGTGGGCAACGTGGTGGGCAATGTCGTGGGTGGGGTGGTCCGGGGGGCGGTCAGCCAGGCCGTGGCCGGGGCCACCGGGGCAGTTAAGCGGCCCAAGGCCGCGCGCAAGCCGGCGCCAACCGAGCCCGATCCGCCACCCACAGCCCGCAAACCGTCACAGGCGGCGGGCAATCGGCGATGAGAATCAACGCCAACGGCCTGCAGCTCGAAATCGATGTGCAGGGCCCCCAACACGGTGAACCCCTGTTGCTGATCATGGGCCTGGGCATGCCGCTGGTCGGCTGGCCCGAAGAGCTGGTGGCCGACCTGACCGGTCGCGGCTTCCGGGTGATCCGCTTCGACAACCGCGATGCGGGCTTGAGCCAGGGTTTTGAGGCAGCCGGCGTGCCCAACCTGGTGGCCGCGTCGCTGCGCTACCTGATGCGCCTGCGGTTGCACCCGCCGTACGCACTGGCCGACATGGCCGCTGATGCGCTGGCCGTGCTGGACGCGCTGGGCATCCACAGCGCCCATGTCTGCGGCGCGTCGATGGGCGGCATGATCGCCCAGCACCTCGCCGCCAGCCACCCCGACCGGATCAAGAGCCTGACCCTGATCATGACCACCTCGGGCGCGCGCCAGTTGCCGCAGGCCCGGTTGCCGGTGCAGCAGGCGCTGATCAAGCGCGCCAAAAGCCGGGCCGTGCCCGACGTGGTGGCGCACCTGGAGCGGCTGATGCAGATCATCGGCAGCCCGATGTACCGGCCCGATCCGGCACGCCAGCGCCAGCGGCTGGAAGCGATGGTGCGCCGGGCCTGGCGGCCCGATGGCACCGCGCGGCAATTGGTGGCGGTGGCGGCCGATGGTGACCGCTCGGCGCTGCTGGCCAGCATCCGGGCCCCCACCCGCATCATCCACGGCCAGGCCGACCCGCTGGTGCCGGTGGCCGCCGCGCATGACCTGCAACGCAAGATTGCCGGCTCGGTGGCCGACATCATCTCGGGCATGGGCCACGACTTGCCGCTGGCGTTGTTGCCCCGCATCGCCGCCGGTATCGCTGCCAGTGCGGCGCAGGCACCCGGCGCGGCGCGGCCGACCGCTGAGTGAGCCACCACCCTTCGGTCAGGGTCTGCTTCGGCCGTCCTCGCCCCGCCGTCACACCCCGGGGACGGCCTTGAGCTTGGTTCCGGCCGGCCCGCGATCGTCCAACAGCGCGCCGAGAAAGTCCGGTAGCCGCTTCCTGTGCCGGCCGCCGGGCCGTCGTGCCAGACGACGGGCAGCACCGTGGACACGGCTCAGTGTTGGCGCGCCCGAGCCGAAAAGAAACGCAAAGCGAGGGTTTGCCGGGTCGGCGTTAAGCGGTCCGACTTCGTTGTGAATGAATAACCTGTTTTGCCGGTTGGTGTTTTCGCTCAATCCCGCAAAAACCGGCCGATCGCCAACAGCAAGCCTGTGCAAACTGCGCGCGGGACTGCGCCTAAACCAGGACACACCCCATGACGACGGACACCGAGATCGCGCCGCCTGCGCTGCCGGGATGGGCGGCCTTGTCCAGTACCGCTGCCGCCCTGGCGGCATGCGGCGGCGGTGGTGGCGACAGCGGCCCGGCAGCAACACCGGCGCCCACACCAGCGCCGACACCAGCGCCAGCCCTGTTGACCGACGGCGACGCAGCCCGTTTCCTCGGCCAAGCCGGATTTGCCGCCAGCACCGCGGACATTGCCGCTGTCAAAGCCAAGGGCTACAGCGCCTGGCTCGATGACCAGTTCGCCAGCCCCCGCAGCACGCCCTCGCACTTCGACTGGATGCTTGTCAAAGGCTATGGCGCGGCGGACTTCAAAAACAGCTTTGCCGGCGTGGACAACACGCTGTGGCGCAAAGCGATGGCCGCGCCCGACCAGTTGCGTCAACGTGTCGTGTTGGCCTTGAGCGAGATCTTCGTCATTTCCATGCTGGGCATCCCGGTGAACTGGCGGGGTATGGCCGTAGCCGCGTATGTGGACATGTTGGACGAGCGCGCCTTCGGCACCTACCGCGACCTGCTCGAAGGTGTGACCTTGTCTTGCGGCATGGGTGTCTACCTCAACCTGCGCGGCAACTTGAAGGAAGACACCAAGACCGGCCGTGTGCCGGATGAAAACTACGCCCGCGAGGTGATGCAGTTGCTGAGCATCGGCCTGGTGCAATTGAATCTGGATGGATCGGCGGTGCGGGATGCCAACGGCACGCCCAAGGAAACCTACACGCAGACCGACATCAGCAACCTGGCGCGGGTCTTCACCGGTTGGGATTTTGATGGGGCCAGCGCCACCGACCCGGCCTTCATGAACAAGCCCATGGTCAACACCGCTGCCAAGTTTTCGACCGGCGCGAAAAAGGTACTGACGGTCGACATTCCTGCTGCGGCCGACGGCCCGGGCGCGATGAAGACTGCGCTCGACACTTTGGCCAGCCATCCCAATGTCGGGCCCTTTTTCGGCCGTCAGCTCATCCAGCGCCTGGTTTGCACCAACCCCAGCCCGGCCTATGTGCAGAGGGTGGCAACTGTCTTTCAGTCCACCGGTGGCGATCTCAAGGCCGTCATCAAGGCCGTGCTGCAAGACAGCGAGGCGCGCACCGCCAGCGGTGCGCCTGGGGTCGGTAAATTGCGCGAGCCGGTGCAGCGCTTTGTGCAGTGGGCCCGCAGCTTCGGCGTCACATCGGCCACCGGTTTGTGGAATGTGGGCGACACCTCCAACCCCGCCACGCGCCTGGGCCAAAGCCCGCTGCGAAGCCCCTCGGTGTTCAATTTTTTCCGCCCAGGTTATGTGCCACCCAATTCGGTGCTGGGTGCCAACGGCGTCACTGCACCGGAGTTTCAGTTGTGCAACGAGAGCACGGTGGCCGGCTATCTGAATTTCATGCAAACGGTGATTGCCAGCGGCATCGGCGAGGTCAAGCCCAGCTACACGGCCGAGATCGCCCTGGCCACCGATGCGCAGGCCTTGCTTGACCGCGTGTCCCTGCTGCTGGCGGCCAACGGCCTGAGCGTGGCGACACAGGCGACCATCACCGCCGCGGTGACGACGATCAAGGCCGACACCGACGCGGGCAAGCTGAGCCGCGTGCATGCGACCGTGCTGCTGGTGATGGCCAGCCCCGAATACCTGGTTCAGAAATGAGCGCCGTCATGAGCTTGAAAAACCGCCAACGCCGCGAATTCCTGCGCCGGTCGTCTGCCCTCGGCATCGCCGGTTCGGCCGCGCCCTGGGCCTTGAGTCTGGCCGGTATTGGCGAAGCGGCTGCGGCAAATACCACCAGTTCGGCGCCTGGCGACTACAAGGCCCTGGTCTGCGTCTTTCTCTACGGCGGCAATGACTACGGCAACACCCTGGTGCCCTACGACCAGGCCAGCTACAACGCGTATGCCGCCATCCGCCAGACCCTGGCCACGGCGCGTGACAGCCTGGTGGCCACGGCCTTGACGCCCACGGTGGCCCTGGCGGATGGCCGTCAGATGGCGCTGGCCCCGCAGTTTGGCAAGCTCAAAACCGTTTTCGATGCCGGCAAGCTGGGCGTTTTGCTCAACGTCGGCACCTTGGTGCAGCCAACCACCCTGGCCCAGTACAAAGCCGGTGTGCGTTTGCCGCCCAAACTGTTCTCGCACAACGACCAACAAAGCGTCTGGCAGGCCAGTTCGCCCGAGGGCGCAACATCGGGCTGGGGCGGGCGGATGGGCGATCAGTTCCTCAGCGCCAACGGCAATGCCACCTTCACCTGCACCAATGTGTCGGGCAACGCGGTCTTCATGTCGGGCCAGCAGGCGGTGCAATACCAGGTGTCTCCGAGTGGCGCCGTGGCCATCAATGGCGTGACCAAGCCACTCTACGGCAGCCAGGCTTGCGCCGATGCGCTGAGGAGCCTCATCACCGCCACGGACCGCAGCCACTGGATGGAGCAAGAGCTGAACCGGGTGGTCAGCCGCTCGGTCAGCGCCCAGGCTATCGTGTCGGCGGCGCTGGGCAGCCTTCCGCCGCTTGCCACCGCTTTCGACAGCACGAACAGCCTCGCCACACAGCTGCAAATGGTGGCCAAGATGATTGCCGCCCGGGGCAGCCTGGGTGTGTCGCGCCAGGTGTTTTTCGTCTCGCTGGGCGGCTTCGACATGCACGACTTCCTGGTCGCCCAGCATCCTGGACAGTTGACCTTGATCGACGACGCGCTGGCCAGCTTTTACCAGGCCACGGTGGCGTTGGGCGTCGCCGATCAGGTGACGGCCTTCACCGCCTCTGACTTTGGCCGCACCCTGACCAGCAACGGCGATGGGTCTGACCACGGCTGGGGCAGTCACCATCTTGTCGTCGGAGGCGCCGTCAAGGGCGGCCGCTTCTGGGGCACTTTGCCGTCGGTCAGCGTTACCGCCGACGACCAGGTCGGCCAGGGCCGCTTGCTGCCCACCAGCGCTGTCGATCAGCTGGCGGCCACCTTGGCAACGTGGATGGGTGTCGGCGCCAGTGACCTGCCGCGGGTGCTGCCGCAGATCGGCAACTACACGCAGCGAGATCTGGGGTTTTTCGGCTGATCCGGCTGCTCCCGTATCCCGGCGCTTGCGCTACGGCGACCAAGGCCGGAACAACCGGCTCGGCTGCGGCGGCTAGCAAGACGGATGCAGGCCGCCATGTCGCGCCGGGCGTCTGACGTCTGGTGTCTGGCGCCTGGCGCCTGGTGAATGGCGAATGGCGAATGGCGAATGGCGCAGGCAGCAGCGCACCTGCCGCGTCATCTGATTCGCCCTGTGCCGGGTCGGCAGCGAATGCCGCTGGCAACCACTGGCTGCCGATCCTGCTGCGCTGGGGGTCGGCCGCCCAGCCCAAGCCGGTGTCGCCGGTGTTGCAGCCCATGCGGCATGGCGCCAAGCGCTTGCTGCTGGCGCGTCAATCAGGCTGGGTCAGCGGCACTGGGCCGGGCTGACAAGCCGCAGCGCCGCGACGATGCCGGGGCGGCAGGGTGATGTCCGCACGGCTGTCGCTGTGCATCCTGCCGGCAGTGTTTGCCCTGCATAGGCGGCACGGGAGTTCGGGCGATGATGAAGGGTGCGGCCCGCCGGGCCCACTGTGCACGCAAGCGATGAAGGCGCCCGCATGACGACTGCCGCCCACCTGTCCTGGCCTGCCAACGGCGTAGCCCTGGTCACGCTGCACAACCCGCCGCGCAACTTCGGCACCAACGAGCTGGCGGCCAGGATCCTGGCCTGTGTGACCGAGGCCGACAAGGCGGGTGCGTCGGTGGTGGTGCTGGCGTCGGACCTGCCGGGCATCTTCATCTCGCACTGGTCGTTGTCCGCCTTGGTCGATACCTATAGCCGGTCGCCGGGCGGGCCGGCCCGGGCCCGCCCGCCCGGATTGTTCGACCTGCTGGAGACCTTGCCGGTGGTGACGATCGCCGCCAACAATGGTCAGGCCTGGGGCGGCGGCGCCGAACTGTCCTGGGCCTGTGACCTGCGCATCGCGGCCCAGTCCGCCACCTACGGCCAGCCCGAGGTGGCGCTGGGCATCTTGCCGGGCGGGGGCGGCACCACCCGGCTGGAGCGGCTGATCGGCACGACCCGCTGCATGGCGATGGTGCTGGACGGTCGCCCGATCACGGCGCAGCAGGCGCTGGCCATGGGCGCCATCAACCAGGTGGTGCCTGACGCTGAACTGCGTACGCAGGCCATCGCCTGGGCCAGCCACATCGCGCAGTGGCCGCGTGCGGCTCTGGCGGCGGCCAAGCGTGCGGTGGTAGAGGGGCGCGACCTGCCACTGGCTGCTGCCCGGCGCAATGAGGTGCAGATTTTTTCAGAGACGGCCCGCCGCACCGATGCACTGGACCGCCTTCGTGCAGCGCAAGCCCGCTATGACGCCGGTGCCGATTCGTACGAGGCTATCGGCCTGCCGCAGCCCAACCCGCCCAACCCGCCCAACCCGCCCGACCCGCCAGACCTGCCGAACCCCCCCAATGACCCCACCGACTGAGGAGACAACCGCTTGGCCAATACCTGGCCGCTCAACTTGATCAACATCGAGCGCCGCTACAAGCACATCACGCCGGTGCCGCGCATGCCCAACTTTGCCGCTTGGACCGACGGCGTTGACCTGACCCAGCCGCTGAGCGAGCCGGTCAAGCCCGAGTTGCGCCAGGCGCTGTGGGATTTTGAGGTGATCTTCTTCCGCCCGCAGTCCATCACGCCGGCCCAACATGTGGCGCTGGCAACGGTGTTTGGCCCGCCGTCGACCGGCTCGTATTTCGAGCGCAAGCCCGGCGCGCCCGAGCTGGAGATGTTCGTGTCCGACTGCGACCGTCCGCCGTCGATCGACAACTGGTATACCGACATCAGCTGGAAGCCGAACCCACCGCTGGGCAGCGCGATCCAGATCACGGTGACGCCGCCGTCCGGCCGCAACACCTGCTGGAGCAGCACCCGCAAGGGCCTGCGACTGGCTCTAACCCGGCATGAAGAAATACCGCGAAGGCCTGAGCGCGGTGCACAGCCGGGAGGTGTCGGGTTTTCGTGAGGCACTGGGCCGGCGTGGCGATGAGGCCTTGATCGCCGCGATCAAGGCCTTCAGCCGGTGCTGCATCCGGTGATCCGCAAGAACCCCGACTCAGGCCGCAAGTGTGTGTTTGTCACTGCCGACTTCACCCGCAACATCACGGGCATCGACCGGCACGAGGCGCGGGGCATCCTGAACTTCTTGCTCGAATGGCTCAAGAAACCCGGGTTCATGGTGCACCACCAGTGGGAGCCAGGTGGCATCGCCGTCTGGGACAACCGCTCGACCCAGCATTACGCGCTGGCCGACTACTGGCCGCACCACCGGGTGAATCAGCGGGTGACTTTGGATGAACCCGGCACGGCGGCCGAGGGGGCTTCCGTCAACCAGCCGGTGCTGGGTGGGGCCAAGTTGCGCTGAGCAACCGGCAATCCCAGCGCCCGGCGGGTCAACCCCTTCGGCCGGCCACCATCCGGTAGCCAAACAGCAGGATCATCGCGCCAATGACAGAGGCGAAGAACCCTGCGGGCTCGCCCACCCGGTACCAGCCCAATGCACCGCCCAGATAGCCGGCGATGACCGAGCCAGCAATGCCGATCAGCACGGTGATGATGAAGCCCCCGGGATCACGGCCCGGCATCAGGAACTTGGCGACCACGCCAATGAAAAAACCGATCAAGATGGTCCAGATAATGCCCATGAAAACCTCGCGAAGTGGATGTGTATCGTTGTTGGGAAACCGGGTAACTCAGTCCTTGAGCTCGGCGGGGACTTTGCCGCCGTTGGCCGCCAGCTTGTTCATCACCTGCCGATGCAGCCAGATGTTCATCGCGGCACTGTCATTCATGTCCTGGGTGTAACCCAGCTCGGTGGCCAGGGACTTGCGTTCGGCCAGGCTGCTGTCCAGCCCCAACAGCTTCATCAGATCGACGATCGACGAGCGCCAGTTCAGGGTCTGCGCGCTTTTTCCAGCCATGTCGTTCAACAGCGCCTCCACGTCGACTTCGGCCATCGCTTTGGTCGCCGTCGGGCTTGATGTGGCAGGGGTTGTGCCGGTGGCGGTTGCGCCTGGAGCGGCGGCGACAGGTGTGTCGTCGCTCTTGAAGGACGGGAAGATCTTGCCGAATATTTTGCCGAGGATGCTCATGCGGATGTACCGAGTGGGTGGTGCGTAATCGTCGTTCAAGCCGTGTTTAACTTGCGTGAGACGCCGGGCCATTGCGGTGTAGGACGGCACCCAATCAGTGGGCGCGGGCGCCCGGTTTCCTGGTTTGAGCGTGGGCCTGCAGTACCGCTCGGCGGCGACGTACGGCGGCAACGATGTCACGCAACAATGTTCTGACGCGCGTGCCTGACGCCCCTCATCCATGGCACAGCGCAACACGCTGCGCATGCTGTAGCCGGCCGTCCCGGTCGCACTGGCGGTTCGACAGCGTCGCGGCTGGCGCAGACCCCACAACGTGTCAGCCGCTAACATGCCAGCCGCTCCACCCCTGACTGCTTGCCATGTCCACCAGCCTGCTGGTCCTTCTCGACGACATCGCCAGCGTGCTGGACGACGTGGCCGCGATGACCAAGATTGCCGCGAAGAAGACCGCTGGCGTGTTGGGCGACGACCTGGCGCTCAACGCCCAGCAGGTGGCCGGCGTCAAGGCCGACCGCGAACTGCCGGTGGTGTGGGCGGTGGCCAAGGGCTCGATGCTGAACAAGATCATCCTGGTGCCTGCGGCCTTGTTGATTGCTGCGTTTGCGCCTTGGCTGATCACGCCGCTGCTGATGCTGGGCGGCGCCTACCTGTGCTTTGAAGGCGTGGAGAAGCTGGTGCACAAGTACCTGCGCAGCCCCGCCGACGAAGCCGCCGCGCGTGCGGCGCTCAAGCAGGCGCTGAGCGACCCCCAACTTGACCTGGCGGCGCTGGAGAAGGACAAGGTCTCGGGCGCGGTGCGCACCGATTTCATCCTCTCGGCCGAGATCGTGGTGATTGCGCTGGGCACAGTGGCCGACGCGCCGCTGGCACAGAAGGCGGTGGTGCTGGCCGGCATCGCACTGGTGATGACGGTGGGCGTCTATGGCCTCGTGGCGACCATCGTCAAGCTCGACGACGCTGGCCTGTGGCTCAGCCGCCAGGCCAGCGCCGCCCGGCAGGCCTTGGGTCGCGGCCTGCTGGCGTTTGCGCCGTGGCTGATGAAGGCGTTGTCGGTGGTGGGCACGCTGGCGATGTTTCTGGTGGGCGGCGGCATCCTCACCCATGGTGTGCCCTGGCTGGACGAGGCGATCGACGAACGGGTTGCCAGCGCAGGCGCGGTGGCGGGCGCGGTGCTGCCGCTGCTGGCCGACGCGCTGGTGGGCCTGGCAGCTGGCGCCGTGGTGCTGGGCGCCGTGCTGGCAGTGCGGCGGCTGCGGGCGCCCGGCACTGCCCGCTGAGCAGGCCGGGCGCGCGGCGTCGCCGCTGGCAGCTGGGCTAAAGTGCGCTGCACTTGCCCCTGCGGCTGCAAAATCCCACCATGACTCCTCCTGTCGAATTGCTGATCATCGACGCGCAAAATGATTTCTGCGATCTGCCGGCGGCCTTCTGTCCGGTCGACGCCCGCAGCGGCCAGCACCTGACACCCGCACTGCCGGTGCCCGGCGCCCATGCCGATCTGGAACGCCTGGCAGGGTTCATCCTGGCCACGCAAACGCAGATCGGCGGCATCACGGTCACGCTGGACTCGCACCACCGCTATGACATCGCCCACCCGCTGTACTGGCGCACCGGCGCCGGCGGTGCGGTGGCGCCGTTCACGCCGATCACCGCGGCCCAGGTGCGTGCCGGCGAATTCCGGCCCGCGGTGGCTGCCGAGTCCGCCCGCACGCTGGCCTACCTGGACGCGTTGGAGGCTGCCAATCGCTACACGCTGATGGTTTGGCCGCTGCACTGCCAGCTGGGCAGCTGGGGCCACGGCCTGCATGCCGACGTGCTGGCCGCCTGCAACGCCTGGGAGGACAGCCACCATGCGCCGGTCCGGGTGGTCAACAAGGGCAGCTTTCCGTGGTCGGAGCACTACAGCGCGCTGCAGGCCGAGGTGCCCGATGCCGACGATCCGTCCACCGCCATGAACCAGGCGCTGCTCGACCGCCTGGACCGGGTCGAGACCCTGTTGATCGCCGGCCAGGCCAGCAGCCACTGCGTCAAGGCCACGGTCGAGCATCTGGTGGCGCATTTGCCGTCGGGCCGGCCCGAGCGGCTGATTTTGCTGACCGACTGCATGAGCCCGGTCAGCGGTTTCGAGGCGCAGGCCGCGGCCTTTCTCGACAAGATGCGCGCGCTGGGCGTGCGAACCCTGGGCCAGGCCCAGGCGCGGGCAGCGTTGCAGCGCTTGGCCGCATGAGCCGCGCATCCGAGCCCGGGACGGGCAGCGCAGCCGAGACCCTTGTGGGCGGCCCGGTGTTGGACGTCGACGGTTTTCCGCCTGGCTTGCCCTCACGCCTGACTGGCCCCGCCGCCTGGCGCGGGCCAGAAGTGCTGGCTGCCGGTGACTGGCTGCAGCCGTTCGACGCGGCCGAGCTGGCTGAAATCGAGGCTGCCACCGGACCCTGGCTGGCGCGCGCCGAGCAAGACAGCGGGGCGCTCAACTTGCTGGACATTTCCGGTTTTGCACTGCCCACGCTGGGCCCGCGGCTGGCGGCGCTGCGCGCTGATTTGCAGCACGGCCGCGGTTTTGTGCTGCTGCGCGGCCTGCCGGTGGCACGCTGGGGCAGGCGCTTCAGCGCCGTGGCGTTTTACGGCCTGGGTGCCCACCTTGGCCGGCCCCGGCCGCAAAACGCCCAGGGCCACCTGCTGGGCCATGTGCGCGACATGGGCCTGCGGGCCGACGACCCGGCCGTGCGCATTTACCAGACCCATGAGCGCCAGAGCTTCCACACCGATTCCTGCGACATCGTCGGCCTGCTGTGCCTGCAGACCGCGCGGTCGGGTGGCGAATCGGCGCTGGTGTCCACGGTTACGATTTACAACGAGTTGCGCGCGAGGCGGCCCGATCTGGCGGCGCTGCTGTTCCAGCCTGTGGCCACCGACCGGCGCGGCGAGGTGCCGCCAGGCGCCAAACCGTATTTCGAGATCCCGGTGTTCAACTGGCACCAGGGTCACTTTGCGGCGATCTACCAGCGACAGTATGTCAACTCGGGCCAGCGTTTTGCCGACGCGCCGCGCCTTGGCGCCGCGCAAGTCGAGGCCCTGGACCTGCTGGATACGCTGGCCAACGACCCCGCGCTGAACCTGACCATGGCGTTGGCGCCCGGCGACCTGCAGTTTGTGCACAACCACCGGCTGCTGCACGACCGGATGGCTTTCGAGGACTGGCCTGATCCCGCCCAGCGCCGCCACCTGCTGCGCCTGTGGCTGGCACCCGACGATGGCCAGCCGCTGCCGCCGGTGTACGCCCAGCGCTACGGCAATATCGTGCCGGGCCGGCGCGGCGGCGTGTCGCTGCCCGACGTGGCCGGGGTGATGCCGCTGCCCGAGGCCTGAGCATCGGCCCGCTGACACCCCGCCTGTCCTGACCCGGAAAACCCAGGCACGCCCGGTCGCCATTTGGCGGAGCCACGGCCACCGCCACCATATTGGCTGCCCCGTCGACACCGCCGCCGGGTACGTCAGGCGATGTCGCGTTTGCCGGTAACGGCCAGGGGGTCGGGCTGACTGCGCTGATCACCGCCGGCGCCGGGCACTGTGCGCCCCCTCACAGCGTCTGCAAAAACGCCAGCAATTGCAGTTGCTCGGCCGGCTTGAGCGCCTTGAAGCGGTTCCGCGAGCGGGCGGTGGCACCGTCGTGCAGCAGGATCGCCTGGCCCACCGACAACGCACGGCCATCGTGCAGAAAAGCCGGTCGGGCCCGCAGCCCCCAGAGCGGTGCGGTACGCTTCTCGCGGGCCTCGGCGCTGTCTTGTTCGATGCCGTCACCCAGCGCGCCCATGTCGTGCAGCAGCAGGTCCGAGTACAGCCGCACCGGCTGGTATGCCAGGGCTCGCACCGGGCTGGGCCCGGTCAACATCACCGGCTGGTGGCAGGCGCTGCAGCGCGCATGCTCGAACAATTTGCCACCCGCCAAGCTGGCGGCGGCGGCGCGCACCGGCGGTGGCGGCGCCAGCAAGTCAACAAGGCGAGGGTGATCTTGCCGAGCGTGATCGGCTTGGAAATCGGTGTCATGGACGTCTCGGTTGGGTCCAACCCGCGCCAGCGGATCGGGGTGGGCACAGGGTTCAGGAAAAAGGTCACGCCGCGCCGTCGGACGAACAGCCCGTGGCCCGCGTTGTGTCGGACGGCACCGGCACAGCTGCCAGTCTGTGCGCCGAATGTGGAGAGACTTGGCCGGCGCGCCCACAACTGCCACCCCAATCCGCGGGCCCAATCCCGGGTTGATGCGCGTCCGCCTGGTCGATACCTTGTCCTTCTGGCTGCTGGTCGCAGTGGGCGTCATCGTGCTCGCGATGGGCGCTGTCACCGCCTGGCATTTGCGCCAGGGTTTTGGCGCCTACCTGCAGGCGATGCTGCTGGCGCTGACGACCGCCGGGTGGCTGGCGCGCCAGTGGGCCCGGCCGCTGGCAGCCGTGCAGGACGCTACCGCCCGCATCGCCCGTGGTGAGCTGAGCGTGCGCCTGCCGCCCGGGCGCAGCGACGAGATCGGCGACGTGGCCCACAACGTCAACCTGATGGCCGAGAGCCTGCAGTGCATGGAGGGTGCGCGGCGGCGCTGGATTGCCGACATGTCGCATGAGCTGCGCACGCCGTTGACAGGGCTGCGCGGCGAGATCGGGGCGCTGGTGGATGGTGTGCGGCCGTTGACGCCAGCGGCCCTGCTGTCGCTGCGCGAGGATGTGCTGCGCCTGGGTGCCTTGACCGACGACCTGCACCTGCTGGCAATGGCCGACCTGCACAGCGTGCCTTGCCGGTTTGCCGATGCCGATGCGGTCGAGACCGTGCGGGCGGCGCTGCAGCGCTTCGAGGCCGGCGCTGCCGCTGCCGGCCTGAGCCTGGTCTGGGCCGGCCCGCCACCCGCGGCCCGGCCGGTGTGCTGGCACAGCGCCCGCATCGGCCAGTTGCTGGACAACCTGCTACAAAACAGCCTGCGCTATACCGACGCGCCCGGCCGAATCGCGCTGGCGCTGCAAGGCAGCGTCGACAGCCTGCGCCTCAGCATCGACGACAGTGCGCCGGGGTGGCGGCCAGCGACCTGCCACGGCTGTTTGAGCCGCTTTACCGGGCCGACGCCGCCCGCAGCCGCCACAGCGGCGGCAGCGGCCTGGGTCTGGCGATCTGCGTGGCCATCGCGCCGAGGCCCACGGCGGCCGCGTCCAGGCGCTGGGCTCGCGGCTGGGCGGCTTGCAGGTGCAGCCGGACCTGCCCCTGATCGCCAGAAGGGCCACCGCATGGCGGCCCATGATGGCCCATGACGGCCCCATGACGACGCCCGCGGGGCGCTGCGTGCGGGTGGTCGAGGACGACCCCAAGATCGCCCGCTTGCTGGTGGACAACCTGCACGCCGAAGGTTGGCAAGCCCAGACCGCGGCCAACGGCTTGCCGGCGGTACAAAGCGTCGGCAAACAGAGCCTGCTGCCATCATCCTGGACCTGATGCTGCCCGGGCTGGACGGCACTGACGTGTGCCGCGCAGTGCGCGAGTTCAGCGATGTGCCGATCATCATGCTGACCGCCCGCATCGACGAGCTGGACCGGCTGCTGGGCTTAGACACCGGCGCCGACGACTACGTCTGCAAGCCTTTCAGCCCGCGCGAGCTTTTGGCCCGGGGGCGGGCCCTGCTGCGGCGTGCCGATGGCCGGCTGGTCCGGCACAAGCCCGCCTGGACGGTGGACGACAACAGCCTGCGCATTGCCTGGCGCGGCCGCTGGCTGGCGCTGACGCCGCTCGAGTTCCGCATATTGCGCCTGCTGCTGGCCCGGCCAGGCCGGGTGTTTGGCCGGGCGCAATTGCTGGACAGTGTGCATGCCGACCTGCGTGATGTCAGCGACCGGGCGATCGACAGCCATGTCAAGAACTTGCGCCGCAAGACCGCTGCAG
>JANMXG010000252.1:0-15063 GCA_031394235.1 Betaproteobacteria bacterium | reverse complement strand
AACGAGGCGTTTGCGGCCCAGGCGCTGGCGGTGATCAACACCGTGGGCCTGAACCCGGACGTGGTCAACCCGATGGGTGGCGCGATTGCGCTGGGCCATCCGCTGGGGGCCACCGGCGCGATCCGTGCCGCCACCTTGGTGCATGCGCTGCGCCGCCACAAGCTCAAATACGGCATGGTCACGATGTGCGTGGGTACGGGCCAGGGCGCGGCCGGCATATTCGAGCGGGTTTGAGACTGCCTGATCACAAAAAGCAAGACTGGAGACCCCATGAGCATCCGCACTGCCACCTTCAACAAGGTGCTGACGATCGAGATCGCCCGTCCCGAGAAGAAAAACGCGCTGACCCAGGCGATGTACAGCGCCATGGCCGATGCGCTGATCGCCGCCAACACCGACGCTGGCGTGCGCGCGGTGCTGATCACCGGCCAGCCGGGGGTGTTCACCTCGGGCAACGACATCGAAGACTTCATGCAGCGGCCGCCGGCCGGTGGTGAAGGTGACGAGGGCGCGCCGATGCCGCCGGTAGTCCGTTTCATGCACGCGCTGATGGATTGCGAAAAGCCGGTGGTCGCCGCCGTCACCGGGGCGGCCGTCGGCATCGGCACCACGATGTTGCTGCATTGCGATCTGGTCTACGTCAGCGACGAGTCGCGGCTGGCGATGCCGTTTGTCAGCCTGGGCCTGGTGCCCGAGTACGCCAGCAGCCTGCTGTTGCCGGCGCTGCTGGGCCATGTCCGCGCGGCCGAGAAGCTGATGCTGGGCGAACCATTTTCGGGCAGCGACGCGGTGGACTGCGGCCTTGCCAATGCGGTGCTGCCCGCGGCTGAGGTGGTGAACCATGCCCGGCGCATGGCGGAGCGCTTCAACAACCTGCCGCCACAGGCGGTGCGCGAGACCAAGCGCTTGATGCGCGAGCCGCAAAAAGCCCGCATCCGCGAGGTGATGGCGGCCGAGAGCGCGCTGTTTGGCAGCCGGCTGCGCAGCCCCGAGGCGATGGAGGCGTTTCAGGCCTTCTTCCAGAAGCGCAAGCCGGATTTCAGCCAGTTTTAAGGGCCGGGCCGGTTGCTTTCCCAACCCGGGCCACCGCCTTGAGCCGACCGGTCTGCTGACACCCGCATGGCCGACCTCGCCCTGAAGCTGGCGCTTTCACCGCTGCTGCTGGCCCAGGCAGTGCACACCCGCTGGCGCCTGCCCAAGCTGCCCGAGGCCGCCGGCCCGCGCCGCGGCCGGGTCACGGCGGACGGCGGGGCGGCCGACGGCCAACTCGGCCTGCTGATCGTCGGCGATTCTTCCGCCGCAGGCGTTGGCGTGAACCTGCAGGACGACGCGCTGGCGGGCCAGCTCAGCCAGGCGCTGGCGCGGCGGTTGGGCCTGGCGGTGCAGTGGCAGCTTTGTGCCAGCTCGGGTGTCACCACCGCCCAGGCCGCCGGCCTGCTGGTTGATGCGCTGCCGGCCGATGTGGCGGTGGTGGTGACCGGCGTCAATGATGTGGTCGATCAGGTGCGGCCAGCCACTGCGCTGGCCGCACGCGCCGATTTGGTCGCCGCATTGCGCCAGCGCACCGGCGTACGCCATGTGGTGCTGACTCCCGTGCCGCCAATGCATAAATTCTCGGGCCTGCCACAGCCTTTGCGCTGGCTCGCCGGGCGCGATGCGGCCGCGCATGAGCGCGCGCTGGCCCGGTGGGTCGCGTTGCAGTCCGGCATCAGCCATTTGCCTTTCGACTTGCCGTTGCAAGACCCGACGATGCTGTCGCGTGATGGCTTTCATCCCGGCGCGCCGCTCTACCGGCTGTGGGGCGAGGCCCTGGCCGGGCACATCGCCAGCGCCGTCTGGCCCCAGCTCTGCGCTGCGGCCGCAGCCCCAGCTTGATTTGAAGCGTTCAACCCAGGAGACCCGCATGGACACACGATCCCTCAAAGGCAAGACCCTGCTCATCACCGGTGCCTCACGCGGCATTGGCCTGGCGATTGCGGTGCGCGCCGCGCAAGACGGTGCCAACCTGGTGCTGTTGGCCAAGACCACCGAGCCCAACCCCAAGCTGCCGGGTACGCTGTCGGCGTCGGTGCTGGCAGTGGAGGCAGCCGGTGGCCAGGCGCTGGCGGTGGCCACCGACATCCGCGACGAGGCTGCCGTCGCGAAGGCGGTGGCGGCAGCGGTGGCACGTTTTGGTGGCATCGACATCCTGGTCAACAACGCCAGCGCGATCAACCTGACGCCCACGGCGGCCACACCGATGAAGCGCTTCGATTTGATGATGGGCGTCAACGCACGCGGCACCTTTTGCTGCACCCAGGCCTGCCTGCCCGAGTTGATCAAGTCGGGTGCTGCCGGTCGCAACCCGCAGGTGCTCAACATGAGCCCGCCGCTGAGCATGAAAGAACACTGGTTTGCGCCGCACGTGGCCTACACCCTGGCCAAATACGGCATGAGCATGTGCACGCTGGGCCACGCCCGCGAGTTCCGCCGCTTCGGCATTGCCGTCAACAGCCTGTGGCCGCGCACCGCGATCAATACCGCCGCGTTGCAGATGATCCCGGGGGTGGACACGAACAAGTGCCGCACGCCGCAGATCCTGTCCGACGCCGCGCACCTGATCCTGACCAGCGATGCCAAGCTGCACAGCGGCAACTTCTATATCGACGACGAACTGCTGGCCCAGCATGGTGAGACCGACTTTGACCGCTACGCGGTTGTGCCGGGCACGAAAGACTTGATCCCCGACTTCTTTGTGGATTGAGCAGCAAGGGCCAGCGGCCCGCACGGACCCACCCGCGCCTGTCAGCCTGCCCGCTGGTACTGCGCGGGCTGTCAGTCCTTGGGCACCGGCCTGGGTTTGCCCTGGCTGTCGATCGCCACGTAGGTCAGGTTGGCCTCGGTCACTTTGACACATTGCAGGTTGGCCGGGTTGCGCTCGGCAAACACCTCCACATGCACGGTGATCGAGGTGGTCCCGATCCGCACCACTCGGGCGTAGAAGCTGACCAGGTCGCCCACCGAGACCGGTTGCTTGAAGATGAACTCGTTGACCGCCACCGTGGCGATACGGCCCTTGGCGATGCGAGACGGCAACACCGCCCCAGCCAGGTCCATCTGTGCCATCAGCCAGCCGCCGAAGATGTCGCCGTTGCCATTGACGTCGGCCGGCAGCGGCATCACCCGCAGCACCAGCTCACTGCCGTCAGGCAAACTCAAGGGGCCGGTCAGGGTTTGCCGGTTGCTGGTACTTGCGGAGGCGCTCATCGGCATCACCTGGGTGGCTTGTCAGCGCCTGATTCTTTCACGCGGCCGGTGCCCGGCCATCACTTTCTGTCTGTAGCTCCCGCCGATGCGCTCTTCCGCCGCCGCCCAGTCCCTGCCCACACCGACGGCGCCGGGTGCCGCCCGCACCGACTGGCAAACCTTGCGCAAGGTGCTGCCCTACCTTTGGCAGTACCGCTGGCGGGTCGGGCTGGCGCTGGCCTTCTTGCTGCTCGCCAAAGTGGCCAACGTGGGCGTGCCGGTGCTGCTCAAGCACCTGGTCGACGCCCTGGCCCTCAAACCCGGCGACGTCCGCGCGGTGCTGGTGGTGCCGGCGGGCATCCTGCTGGCCTATGCCGGCCTGCGGCTGTGCACCAGTCTGTTCACCGAACTGCGTGAGCTGGTATTTGCCAAGGTCTCGTTTGGTGCATCCAAGCAGATCGCGCTGGAGGTCTTTGGCCACCTGCATGCGCTGAGCCTGCGCTTTCACCTGGAGCGCCAGACCGGCGGCATGTCGCGCGACATCGAGCGCGGCACCCGGGCGCTGCAGTCGCTGGTGTCGTACTCGCTCTACACCATCGTGCCCACGCTGGTCGAGGTGACGCTGGTGTTGGCCTTCCTGGGCATCCGTTTCGACATGGGTTATGTCTGGATCACGTTGGCGGCGTTGTCGGTCTACATCACCTTCACTGTGACGGTGACCGAGTGGCGGTCACGTTTCCGGCGCGAAATGAACGAGGCCGACTCCAAGGCCCACAGCCGGGCCATTGACGCACTGCTGAACTACGAGACCGTCAAATATTTCAACAACGAGGCTTTTGAAGCCCGGCGCTACGACGAGGGTCTGGAGGCCTTTCGCCAAGCCCAGGTCAAGAGCCAGAGCACTTTGTCTATGCTGAACACCGGCCAGCAGCTGATCATCGCGCTCAGCTTGGTAGCCATGCTCTGGAAGGCCACCCAAGGGGTGGTGGACGGGCGGCTGACGCTGGGTGATCTGGTGATGGTCAACGCCTTCCTGATCCAGCTCTACATCCCGCTGAACTTCCTGGGCGTGCTGTACCGCGAGGTCAAGCAGAGCCTGACCGATCTCGACCGCATGTTTGTGCTGCTCGAACGTGAGCGCGAAGTGGCCGACGCCACCGGCGCACGCGACCTGGTCGTCAGCGACGGCACGGTGCGCTTCGAGAACGTGAGCTTTGCCTACGATCCGACGAGGCCCATCCTGCACGGGGTGAGCTTCGAAATCCCGGCCGGCAAGACGGTGGCGGTGGTGGGCGCCTCGGGCGCCGGCAAAAGCACGCTGGCGCGGCTGTTGTACCGCTTCTACGACGTCACCGGCGGCCGCATCACGCTCGACGGCCAGGACATCCGGGCCGTCACCCAGGCCAGCGTGCGCCGTGCCATCGGCATCGTGCCGCAGGACACGGTACTGTTCAACGACACCGTGGGCTACAACATCGGCTACGGCCGTACCGGGGCCGGCACTGCCGAGGTTGAGTCTGCGGCGCGTGCCGCCCACATCCATGACTTCATTGCCAGCACGCCCAAGGGCTACGCCACGATGGTGGGCGAGCGCGGCCTCAAGCTCTCGGGCGGCGAAAAGCAGCGGGTGGCGATCGCCCGCACGCTGCTCAAGAATCCGCCAGTGCTGATCTTCGACGAGGCGACCTCGGCGTTGGACTCGGCCAACGAGCGGGCCATCCAGGCCGAGCTCAAGAGCGCCGCCCAAGGCAAGACCGCGCTGGTGATCGCGCACCGGCTGTCCACGGTGGCCGATGCGCACGAGATCGTGGTGCTGGACGGTGGTCGGGTGGCCGAGCGCGGCACCCACGTTGATCTGCTGACACGCGGTGGGCGTTATGCCGAGATGTGGCGGCTGCAGCAGGCCGATGACGGCGATGCAGACCGTGCGGCCGCTGCGCCCTGACTGAATCGGCTGCGCTATGAAAAAAGCCCGCTGGGCAGCGGGCTTTTGCTGGCCCTGGGATGGCGCGCGAATTGGCTGCGCCGTCCCGGCTCGCCTGTCAGGCCGGCCTGCCGCGCCGCGATGCAACGCCAGCAGCCGCCAGCGCCAGCGCAAGCAAGCCAAGACCAGCCGGCTCGGGCACCTTGCCGCCGCCGCCGCCCGTGCCTGCCTCGCCGAATTGCAGGTCGTCAATCGCAAAGATCCCCCTTGTCGTGACGTTGAATGTGATGCGCTTGATGTTGGCTTTTGCTGTGCCGTCTACCAGCGTGTAAGCCGTCTTCCAAGCAAATCCGCCGGCGTTGGAGAACAAATGTGCCCCGGAATTGAGAACATTGTCGTTGGCGTCGTAAGCGTAAATCTCAACATCCAACGCTGCCACGCCGAAGGTCAACGCGAACTGGTCGTAGTTTTTGCCGGCGATGTCGATTTGGAAGCTCGTGAATCCCTGGCTGCCGAACGGACTGCGCACATAGCCGAAGTTGCCCGCCCGCGTCACGATGGCGCTGTTGGTGTCATTCCTGTCGGGTGACTCGATCACACCCTTGTGAAATGCCAGCGCATTGGCGCTGAACGACAGGCCGTCGCTTGAAAAGCTGTTCAAAACTGCAGTGCCCCTGCTGGGCGCTGCCAGACCAATGGCCTCGAAATCCAGTTTCACGACGGCTGCCTGAGTTGGCCAAGCCAGCGCCGCTGCAACGCAGCCCAGCGAAAAAGCATGAAATTTGGATGTCATGATCTGCAATGCCCAAGTTGTTGTTTGACCCACGGCCCGGTGGCGCTGGTGAGCTGTTCGATCTAAAAACCGACTGTAGCGAAGCAACAGCAGATCAGGCGCGTGGTCGCCCCCTCGGTTCAGGGGGGGGTGGCCGCCGGAACCCCTTGAACGGTGGGTCGATTGGGGCTATTAGACTGGCCCTGTGGAAACCAAATGGCTTGAAGACTTCGTGAGCTTGTCCGAGACGCGCAGCTTTTCCCGATCGGCACAGCTGCGGCACGTCACGCAACCCGCGTTTTCACGCCGCATCCAGGCTTTGGAGGCCTGGGCCGGCGTTGATCTGGTCGACCGGTCGTCCTACCCGACCCGCCTGACTTCGGCCGGGGAAACATTGCACGCGCAGTCACTCGAGATCCTGGTGGCGCTGCAATCGGCGCGCAACCTGATGCGCTCGCACCGAGCCAGCGGTCAGGATGTGATTGAGTTTGCCATCCCGCACACGCTGGCGTTCACTTTTTTCCCGCACTGGTTGATGGCGTTGCGCGGGCGGTTTGGCGATGTCAAGACCCGATTGATCGCGCTCAATGTGCATGACGCGGTGCTGCGCCTGACCGAAGGCGGCTGCGACCTGCTGATTGCCTACCACCATGCTTCGCAACCGCTGCAGCTCAGCCCCGACCGTTACGAGATGCTGTCGTTGGGTCATGAAACCCTGGCGGCCTATGCCAAAGGTGACGGGGAGGGGCAGCCGTTGTTCCGGCTGGGGGCTGGCCGCACGCCGACGCCGCTGCTGGCCTACGCTGCCGGCGCCTACATGGGCCATATGGTCGAGCAGATCATCCGGCAGATGCCGGTGCCACCGTCGCTCGAGACCACGTACGAGACCGACATGGCCGAAGGGCTGAAGGCGATGGCTGTAGAAGGCCACGGTCTGGCTTTTTTGCCCGCCAGCTCGGTGCGCCAGGAGCTGCGCAGCCGCCGGTTGGTCGCCGCTGCGCCGCCCGGCGTGGGTGAACTGACCATGGAGGTGCGCATCTACCGCGAGCGCACCGAGGTGGCGCGCCATGTCAAGCCGGCGGCGCAGGCGCTGTGGGATTTCCTGAAGCGCGCCGATTGACCTGATGCGTCCGGCGCCGGGTGGGCTTGCTGCGGGCGGGTATCCAGCGCATTGGCGGGGGCACGCATACCCAGGTATGAATCCTGCTGTCATGGTCATGCCGAGAATGCATGACCCCCGGATAAACAGGCATGTCGCCGGCCGGGAACCCCGCCCTATACTCCGCCGCCCCTGAGATTTGCGGGGAGTTTTTGACGTCAATTCTGGAGATTTTTCACATGATCAAGACCCCCCTCAAGTCCGTGCTGGGCAGCCTGCTGGCACTGGGTGCTTTCGCTGGCGCCCTGCCGGCCCACGCTGGCAAGACGCTAGACACCATCAAGCAGCGCGGGCAACTCGTCTGCGGGGTCAACCCCAGCCTGCCGGGCTTTGCCGCCGCTGACAGCCAGGGCAACTGGGCCGGCCTCGACGTCGACATCTGCAAGGCGCTGGCCGCCAGCGTGTTGAGTGATGCCAGCAAGATCAAGTGGGTACCGCTCAATGCCGCACAGCGTTTTGCCGCGCTGCAGGCCGGTGAAATCGACATCCTGTCGCGCAACACCACCTGGACGCTGACCCGTGACGCGTCGCTGGGCATGCACTTCACCGGCACCACCTACTACGATGGCCAAGGCTTCATGGTCACCAAGAAGTCCAAGATCACCAGCGCCAAGCAACTCAAGGGCGCCACGGTGTGCGTGCAATCGGGCACCACGACCGAGAAAAACCTGACCGACTACTCCAAGTCGGCCGGTCTGGCCATGAAGTCGGTGGTGTTCGAGACCCAGGAAGCCACCAACAAGGCCTACTTCGCCGGCCGCTGCCAGGCGTACACCACGGATGCTTCGGGCTTGGCCTCGGTCCGCAACAAGGAAGCCAACAACCCAGAAGACCACGTCATTTTGCCTGAGCTGATCTCCAAGGAGCCGCTTGGCCCGTCGGTGCGCCGCGGTGACGACGAGTTCTTCGCGATCGCCAAGTGGGTGGTTTTTGCGCTGATCGAAGCCGAGGAGTACGGCATCACCCAGGCCAACGTGGACGACCTCAAGGCCAACAGCAAAGACCCGGTGATCCAGCGCATCCTCGGCACGTCCGAGGACACCGGCAAGCTGCTGGGCCTGGACAAGGACTGGGCCTACCGCGCCATCAAGGCCACCGGCAACTACGGTGAGATCTTCGAGCGCAACGTCGGCCCGAAGTCGGCCTTGAAGCTGCCGCGCGGCGCGAACAACCTGTGGAGCAAGGGCGGTTTCATGTACGCCCCGCCGGTACGCTGACCGCCTGACGACCTCGCAAACCGACGGCACCGCACCGACCAATCCTGATGACGGCCACCGCTCCACCCCCGAAAGCCCGCCAGTGGTCTTGGCGAAGCAAGTCGTTCCGTGCCGTCGTCTACCAGATCGTCGCAGTGGCGCTGGTGCTGGCGGCCGGTGCCTACCTGGTGCACAACACGCTGCTGAACATGCGGGTGCGGGGTATCCAAAGCGGCTTCGACTTCATCACCCAGCCGGCCGGGTTCTCGATCGGCGAAAGCGTGATCCCGTTTGACTCGTCCGAGAGCTACGGCAAGGCGTTTTTGGTGGGCCTGTCGAACACGCTGAGGGTGGCGCTGATCGGCATCGTGCTGGCCACGCTGCTGGGCACGCTGGTGGGGGTGGGGCGGCTGTCGCACAACTTCCTGGTGCGCACGGTGTGCAGTGCCTATGTCGAGATCTTCCGCAACGTGCCGCTGCTGCTGCAACTCTTCATATGGTACTTTGTGATGACCGAGCTGCTGCCGCCGATCGAGGAGGCGATGCAGCCGCTGCACGGGGTTTTCTTCAGTAAAAACGGCCTGCAGTACCCGATTCCGCACTGGGCACCGGGCCATGCGATGACGCTGGCGGGGCTGGGTCTGGGCGCCGTGGGCACTTGGGTCTGGGCGCGCAAAGCCAAGCAGCACCAGTTTGCGACTGGCCAAAGCCGGCCGGTGGTCTGGCCGGGATTGGCGATCCTGGTTGCTGGCGCGCTGCTGGGCTGGCTGGTGGGTGGCGCGCCCGGCGCACTGGACGTGCCTGAGAAGACTGAACTCAACATCGTGGGTGGCGGGTCGGTCACGCCAGAATTCTTGACCATGCTGATCGGCCTGACGATCTACACCGCGTCCTATATTGCCGAGATCGTGCGAGGCGGCATCCAGGCGGTGCCGTTTGGTCAGCATGAGGCGGCCTCGGCGCTGGGGCTGAACAGCCGCATGGAGACCCGGCTGGTACTGCTGCCGCAGGCGCTGCGGGTGATCATTCCGCCGCTGACCAGCCAGTATCTCAACCTGACCAAGAACTCGTCGCTGGCCGTGGCGGTGGGCTACCCCGACCTGGTGTCGATTTCCAACACCTCGCTCAACCAGACTGGCCGGGCGATCGAGTGCATCGCGCTGGTGATGGCCTGCTACCTGACGTTGTCGCTGCTGACGGCCGCTTTCATGAATGCCTACAACAAGCGTTCGTTGATCAAGGAACGCTGAGAGCACCATGGCCACCCCTGTTGCGATGTCTGATCTTGAATTTGCGCCAATCCCGAGCCGGCCACCGCCGCGTTCGGCCATTGGTGTGGTGGCGTGGCTGCGCACCAACCTGTTCGACGGGTGGCGCAACACGGCCGCCACCCTGATCGTGCTGGCCTTGTTGATGTACTTTGTGCCACCGCTGTTGTCCTGGGGCGTGTTCCAGGCGGTTTTTGCGCCTGATAACGCGGCCTGCCGTGCGGCGGCCGAGCATGGCGCCTGCTGGGGTGTGATTGCCGAGAAGTACCGTTTGATCCTGTTCGGCCGCTACCCGTTTGCTGAGCAATGGCGACCGCTGGTGGCCTGCTTGCTGCTGATCGGTCTGCTCGTGGCCAGCTGCTACCGGGGTTTCTGGAAAAAAAGCCTGTTGCTGGCCTGGGTGGTGGTGCTGGCGGTGTTTTTTGCGCTGATGTTTGGGGGCGTGGCCGGTCTGACGCCGGTCGAGACTGCACGCTGGGGCGGTTTTCCGCTCACGCTGCTGTTGTCAACCATCAGCCTGGTGCTGGCGTTTCCGCTGGCGGTGGCGGTTGCGTTGGGTCGGCAGTCCAAGATGCCGGGTATCCGCACCCTGTGCGTGCTGTATGTCGAGTTGATCCGCGGTGTGCCCCTGATCTCGGTGCTGTTCATGGCCTCGTTCATGTTCCCGCTTTTCATGCCGCAGGGCACCACCATCGACGTGCTGGTTCGGGTGCTGGTGGGCATGACGCTGTTTACTGCGGCCTACCTGGCCGAGGTGGTGCGCGGTGGCTTGCAGGCACTGCCCAAGGGGCAGGTTGAGGCGGCGCAGTCGCTCGGATTGAACCCTTGGCAGACCACCCGCAAGATCGTGCTGCCGCAGGCGCTGCGCCTGGTGGTGCCGTCGATCATGAACACGTTCATTGGTGCCTTCAAGGACACTTCACTGGTCACCATCGTCAGCCTGTACGACCTGACCGGTGCACTGCAATTGGCGCTGGGTGACTCAAACTGGCGCAAGTTCTTTCTTGAAGGCCAGCTGTTTGTCGCGGCGATCTACTTCGTGTTCTGTTTTGCGATGTCGCGTTACAGCCGCTGGGTCGAAGGCCACCTCAACACCGGCACGCGTCGGCAATGAACCCGCCGTCAATGAAGCCGCTGGCCGTGACCTCCCCCTCACCTGACTGTGGCGCCCCATGACCCACCCAGCGACAGCCCCCATGACGACGACTGCCCCCATGACTCCAAGCGCCCCGATCATCGAATTCAACGGCGTCAACAAGTGGTACGGCGAGTTTCATGTGCTGCGTGACATCCAGCTGCATGTGGCGCGCGGTGAGCGCATCGTGATCTGCGGGCCGTCGGGCTCGGGCAAGTCCACCCTGATCCGCTGCGTGAACCGGCTCGAAGAGCACCAGCAAGGCCATCTGATCGTCGACGGCACCGAGCTGACCGACGACATCAAGGCCATCGAGAAGGTCCGCAAGGATGTCGGCATGGTGTTTCAGCAGTTCAACCTGTTTCCGCACCTCACCGTGCTGGAGAACCTGACGCTGGCGCCGATGTGGGTGGGCAAGGTGCCCAAGGCCGAAGCCGAAGAGCGCGCGATGCAGCAGCTGAAAAGGGTACGCATCGCCGAGCAGGCCAAAAAATACCCGCTGCAGCTCTCAGGCGGCCAGCAGCAACGGGTGGCGATTGCCCGGGCGCTGTGCCTGACGCCCAAGATCATGCTGTTTGACGAGCCCACCTCGGCGCTTGACCCGGAGATGATCCAGGAGGTGCTCGACGTGATGGTCGAGCTTGCCGGCCTGGGCATCACCATGCTCTGCGTCACCCACGAGATGGCTTTTGCCAAGGCGGTGGCCAACCGGGTGATCTTCATGGACCAGGGCCAGATCGTCGAGCAAGCGCCGCCGCATGAGTTTTTTGACAACCCGAAGAGCGAGCGCACGCGGGATTTCCTGTCCAAGATCCTGACGCACTGACCCGGCCGCGGCCGATGTTCCACGCTGCGCCGGTCGCTGGCGGCCCGGCGTTCGAGGCGCCTGGCGATGCCTGGCCCAGGCCGCACCACAACTGCTACTGGCTGCTGCCCGGCGCACTATTGGCGGGGCAGCATCCCGGCACGGCCGACGCCGACGCTGACGCGATATCCGCTGCGATGGATGCGCTGCTGGACGCCGGCATCCGGCAGTGGCTGGACCTGACCTCGGCTGCTGAGCCGCTGCCGGAATACCGCGACGTGCTGGCCGGTTGCGCGGCGTCGCGTGGTCAACAGGTGCAGGTGCACCGGCTGCCAATCGCCGACTACGCCGTGCCCGACGCAGCGCTGATGCGCCGCATCCTGGACACCCTGCATGCAGCGCTGCAGGCCGGCCAGCCGCTTTACCTGCACTGCCATGGCGGCATCGGCCGCACCGGTACCGTCGTCGGCTGCTTGCTGGTCGAGCACGGTTACCCACCGGAACAGGCGCTGGCGCTGCTGGCCCGCAAATGGCGGGTGATGGCAAAGCGTGCCAGGGCGCCGGTATCGCCCGAAACCGACGGGCAGCGGGATTTTGTCCTGAACTGGGTGCCGGGCGCTGGCCGCTGACGGGTCTTGCCTGCCGGCCTCGCAACGCCATGGCGATGCGAAAATCAAGCGATGACCGTCACAACAGCCTCACCCGACACGCTGACCCTCACCCGTCCCGACGACTGGCATCTGCACCTGCGGGATGGCGCGGCGATGGCGGCCGTGCTGCCGCACACCGCACGCCAGTTCGCCCGGGCCATTGTGATGCCCAACCTCAAGCCGCCGGTCACCACCGCGGCGGCGGCGATGGCCTACCGCGACCGCATCCTGGCCGCGCTGCCGGCTGGGCTGGACTTCACCCCGCTGATGACGCTGTACCTGACCGACCGGCTGGCGGCGGACGAGGTGCAACGCGCCAAGGATGCCGGCGTGGTGGCGGTCAAGCTCTACCCGGCGGGCGCCACCACCAACAGCGACGCGGGTGTCACCGACCTCCGCAAGACCTACCCCGCGTTGGAGGCAATGCAACGCGCCGGCCTGCTGCTGCTGGTGCACGGCGAGGTCACCGACCCGGCTGTGGATTTGTTCGACCGTGAGGCGGTATTCATCGACCAGGTGATGGTGCCGCTGCGGCGCGACTTCCCCGAGCTGAAAGTGGTGTTCGAGCACATCACCACCCAAGAGGCGGCGCAGTACGTCGCCACCGCCGGCGCTCACACTGCCGCCACGATCACCGCCCACCATTTGCTGTTCAACCGCAACGCCATCTTTCTGGGTGGCCTGCGCCCGCACTACTACTGCCTGCCAGTCCTCAAGCGCGAGATGCACCGCCAGGCGTTGGTGGCCGCGGCTACCTCGGGTTCGGACCGGTTCTTCCTGGGCACCGACAGCGCGCCGCACGCGGCTGCGCTGAAAGAGGCTTCGGTTTGTGGCGCGGGCTGCTTCACCGCCTTGAGCGCGCTGGAGCTTTACGCCCAGGCATTTGAAGCGGCGGGTGCGCTCGACAAGCTAGAAGGTTTTGCCAGCCAGCATGGCCCGGCGTTTTACGGCCTGCCGCGCAACACCGGCAGCGTCACGCTGCTGCGCCAGCCCTGGGTGCTGCCCGAGTCGCTGCCGTTTGGCGACGCCGTGCTCAGGCCGTTGTGCGGCGGTGAATCCCTGGCTTGGCGCCAGCAGGATTGAGCCCCTTGCCGCTGCCGGGGTGTATTTGACGTCGCTCGGCATGACGCCGATTACTCCGCTGCCGGTGACGGTGATGGGTCCGCCAGCGGTCGAGCTTGCCCGGCCGTGGCTGGCGCCGCTGAGGCCGGCGCTGGACCGGGCGCTGCGCTGCTGGCAGTGGGCCGATCCGCAAGCCAGCCCGGTGGCCTCGGCCCTGAACCAGGCGATTGCCGGTGGGCCGTCGACTTCGGCTTGGGTGCCGCGTTTTGTGCCGCAAACCGCGTTGCCGGCCGGTGAGGCCTACGAGGCCTTCATCCACCGCACGGGGCAGGTGCCCACCCGCGACAACCTGCATGACTTTTTCAACGGCCTGGTCTGGCTGCAGCAGCCGGCGCTCAAACGCCGGCTCAATGCGCTGCAGGCCGCTGAAATCGGTCGCGCCGGCATCGGCATGGTGCGCGGCCCGTTGCGTGACGCACTGACCCTGTTCGATGAAAACGGTGCCGTGCTGGATGCGCCGGAGGTGCTGCTGGCCGCGCTGCGCCAGCGCGACTGGTCCGCACTGTTCATCACCCACCGCCAACGCTGGGCCGAGGCGCGGCTGACCGTGGTCGGCCATGCATTGCTGGAAAAGTTGAGCACGGCACCGCGCAAGCCGCTGACGGCCCATGTGGTGCTGACCGACCCGCACACGCTGGACGCCGCCGGTTGGTCCGCCAAGCCGTTTTGGCCCTTGCCGGTGCTGGGGGTGCCGGGCTGGTGGCCTGACAACAGTGGTGCGGGCTTCTACAGCGACGCTACCGTGTTCAGGCCCCAGCGAGGCCCCATGGTCACTGCACCCAACCCGGCGTAGCGAAACCCTTCAACCGGGTTGTGGAGGCAACGAGACCCTTGACGTCGGCCCGCCACAGCCGCGCTGGCCGTGCGCTGGCAGGTCAGCCGGCAGATTCTTTGGTCACGTGGCGCCGGGCAACCCAGAAGGTGGCGCCTTCGGCACCGTAGCGCTCTGAGTGGACGATGTTGGCAGCCAGGTTGAAAGTGTCGCCCGGGCCGAGATGGCGGGCGACATCGTCCACCGTCAACCACATTTCGCCTTGCACAACCAGTGCGTCGGCATCAAACGGGTGCGCGTGCGCGCCCACAAGCGCGTTCGGCGCCCACTTTCGCTCTAGCACCTCATCGAAGCCCCGAGCCAGCGCTGCGGTTTCAAAGTTCGGATAGGTCGTGTCTGTCATGGTGGATTCCTTGAATGCCAATAAATCGGGGCCTGCGAGCCATCCAAAGCGCCACGAACCGTTTCAGGATTGATGTTTGAAGCGCATTTGGATGGTTCAGCTTAGCCTGGATTGAGGTCAATTGACCGCACGCCAACCCAAGATCAGGCCAGGTCGAACCGGTCGAGGTTCATCACCTTGTTCCAAGCGTCAGCGAAGTCGCGCACGAACTTTTGCTGCGAGTCGCTGCACGCGTAAACCTCGGCGATGGCGCGCAACTGTGAGTTTGAACCGAAAATCAGATCCACTCGACTGCCTGTCCACTTCACCTCGCCGGACTTGCCGTCTCGGAACTCAAACATCGATTTGGCTTCATCTACCACCTTCCAGGCCGTGTTGATGTCGAGCAGGTTGACGAAAAAGTCATTGGTGAGGGCCCCAGGCCGCTGGGTCAGGACACCGGCTTTTGACCCCCCTACGTTGGTGTTCAACACCCGCATACCACCCACCAGCACCGCCATCTCCGGCGCGCTCAGGGTCAGCATCTCGGCCTTTTCAACCAGAAGATCCTCCGCAGTGCGTCGGTGCCCGTCGGCCAGGTAATTGCGGAAACCGTCGGCCGTTGGCTCCAGGACGGCGAACGACGCCACATC
>JANMXG010000251.1:0-9086 GCA_031394235.1 Betaproteobacteria bacterium | reverse complement strand
CGCTGGCAAGCTGCCTAAGGTGGCCCTGGTAGCCTGCATGCGCAAGCTCCTGACCACGCTCAACGCCATGGTCAAAACCAACAAACCTTGGGACAAATCGCTTCACGGCGCTTGACTCGAAAGACGGTTACTCAGGGCTTGGTGAACCGCAGCGTGAAACGGTCGCTCTCGCCGATGGCCGCGTAGCGGGCGCGGTCGATGTCCTTGTCGGCGTAGGTCGGCGGCAGGGCCCAGACCCCTTTGGGATGGTCGGCACTGTCCTTGGGGTTGGCATTGACCTCGGATGCACCCGCCAGCTTGAAGCCAGCGCCCTCGGCCAGACGCACCACATAGGCCAGCTGCAGGTACCCGCTGCTGGCCTTGGCGTCCTGCACCCGGTCGGCGGGCAGGCGGTGGTCGACCACGCCAAACGTGCCGCCGGGCTTCAAGCTGTCGAACACGCTCTTGAACACCGCACGCACGGTGTCGTCACCCGCCGCGGCCCAGTTGTGCACATTGCGGAAGGTCAGCACCAGGTCCACGCTGCCCGGCGCAGCAAACTGCAGCTGCGAGGGCGGTGCAAACACCGCGAGTTGCACCCGGTCATACACGGCGGGCTGGGCGTCTAGCTTGGCGCGCAGGCGCTCGGCGCTGCGCCGGTTGTAGGCGTTGACCGAGGTCGGGTCATCGGCGGCCAGCACCAGCCTGCCGGTGTCCCGCAGGTAAGGCGCCAGAATTTCGGTGTACCAGCCGCCGCCAGGCGAGATCTCGACCACCGTCATGCCCGGCCGCAGGCCGAAGAACTGCAGCGTCTCGTAGGGGTGGCGCCAGACGTCGCGGGCCACAAACGCTGGCGTGCGCTGGGCGCCGGCCAGCGCGGCCTTGAGGGCGGCATCGCCCACCGTCTGGGCCTGGGCCGGGACAGCGGTGACGCCGACAAGGGCCAGCGCGATCAGCCAGTTTTTCATGGGTGTTCCTCATCGGCCTCAAAACGGGCCTGCACCGCCCGATGCTGCCAGAGTTCGCCAGCCCGGCCGCGCTGGGGGTATCCGGTCGCCCGGACCGGCTCAGGCCGCCAGCTCGGCCCGCATCGCGTCGATCACCGCCCGGTAGTCGGGCTGGCCAAAAATCGCGCTGCCGGCGACAAAGGTGTCGGCACCGGCATCGGCCACGCTGCGGATGTTGTCGGTCTTGATGCCGCCGTCCACCTCCAGCCGGATGTCGCGGCCGGTTTGCTGGCGGTGCGCGTCGATCAGGCGGCGCAGCTTCTCCACCTTGCGCAGCGCACCAGGGATGAAGTGCTGGCCGCCAAAGCCTGGGTTCACGCTCATCACCAGCACCAGATCGACCTTGTCGATCACCCACTCCAGCACATCGATCGGCTCGGCTGGGTTGAACACCAGGCCGGCCTGGCAACCAGCGGCCTTGATCAGCTGCAGCGTGCGGTCGACATGGGCGCTGGCGTCGGGGTGGAAGCTGATCAGGTCAGCCCCGGCCTGGGCAAAAGCCTGGGCCAGGGCGTCCACTGGCTGCACCATCAGGTGCACGTCGATCGGCACCTGGGTGCCGTCGGCGCGCACCGCATGTTTGCGCAGCGCCTGGCAGACCATCGGCCCAAAGCTCAGGTTGGGCACGTAGTGGTTGTCCATCACGTCGAAATGGATCCAGTCGGCGCCGGCGGCAATGACGTCGCGCAGCTCGTTGCCGAGCTGGGCAAAGTCGGCCGACAGGATGCTGGGGGCGATGCGGAAGGTGGTGTCCATGGGGGCCCAAAGAGGGTGATCTGCCGCGGCCGGGCCGGCCGCGGGCCGGATTTTCGCAGCCTTCCTAGAATGGCCCTATGGCCAAACCCCGATTTACCAGCAGCGTGGCTGTGCGCCCGCTGCCCGAGCAGACCGACCCGGCACAGCAGCGTTACGGCTATGCCTACACAGTCACCATCCGCAACACCGGCGACGTGGCGGCGCAGGTGATTGCCCGTCACTGGCAGATCAGCGACCTGAACGGCGTGGTGCAGCAGGTGCGTGGCTTGGGCCTGGTGGGCCACCAGCCGCTGCTCAAGCCGGGCGAGCAGTTTGAGTACACCAGCTGGGCCTTGATCGCCACCTCACAGGGCACGATGCAGGGCACGCTGGTTGGCATCACCGAAAGCGCCGACTGGTTCGAGTCACCGGTGCCTGAGTTTGCGCTGGCCGATACCGCGGCACTGCATTAGCGTGAAACAACCCCCGCGCGCCGCCGACTGGGACTTGAGCGCGCTGCTGACCGCCGCCGACCCCCGGGCCAGCCGGCCCGAGCGCCACCTATGGCTGGTGCGGTTGGTCGAGTGGCTGCGCCACGGCCGCACCGAGGCCGCCAGTGGCGACACCCCGCGCCCGGTGCTGCGGCTCAAGCTGTTGCTCAACGCGCTGGAACGCAACCCCGAGCCACTAGAGCGCGTGGTGGCGCTGCTGACCCGGTTCTGGCGCGAGACCGACATGGCCGCGCTGTTTGCCGATTTTGGGTTCACCGCCCGGCGCGACCTGATGGGCGAGATGGGCGAGCGGCTGGCCCTGCGCCTGCTGCCGGGCACGCCCGACACCGACGACCTGGGCGCGCTGTTCCAGCTGCTGTTCACCGAGGACGCCGACGCGGCCTGGATGGCCGCCATCGACGAGGCCACCTTGGCCCGGCTGTCGGCACTGTTGACGGTGGCCCGGACCGGGTCGGGGCCGGTGGGCACCACCCCCGGCAGCGTGGACGATTGGCGCGCGCCCTTGCTGCAAGCCATGACCTGGCTGGTCAGCGCGATCCGCGCTGCCGCTTTTGCGCCGCTGCTGCGCCGTCGCATGTCGGCCGATCTGCTGGCCGACCGGCCGTTTGAGCAACTGGTTCGGGCCCTGGAAGCCACCACCAGTGCCTTGCTGACCGGCCCGCCCGACGCCGTGGCCCAGCACGCTGTCTACCTGCGGGCCCTGCTGCAGCGCTGCCGCGAGGCCGCCAACAGCGTGCACGCGCACCTGGAGGAGCACGGCGTGTCGGTCAACATCGTGTTCGAGGTGGGCCAGCTGTGCCAGCGCACGCTGCGTCTGGAGGCGCTGCTCGACCTGGTGCTGTCCGACACACCGCAGCGCGAGTTGCAGGATTTGCTGGTGGACCTGATCACGCTGGCCCGTCAGCGCCGCCGCCTGGGTGCACTGCTGGCACGGCAGTACTCGCTGCTGGCGCGCAAGGTGGCCGAACGCCACGCCGAGACCGGCGAGCACTACATCACCCGCAGCTGGCCCGAGTACCGCGCCATGCTGGGCAAGGCGGCCGGCGGCGGCGCGGTGCTGGCCGGCACCACCTTTGCCAAGTTCGGCATCCTGGCGCTGGGCCTGGCGCCGTTTTGGGCCGGTTTTGGTGCCGGGCTGAACTACGCTGTCAGCTTCTTGATCATTCACCTGCTGCACTGGACCGTGGCCACCAAGCAGCCAGCGATGACCGCCCCGGCGATGGCCGAGAAGTTGGGTGAGCTGCAGCGCGAGTCGGCCAGCGAGGCCCGGGCGGAACACCCGCCCGATACCGCACTGGCCGGCGCGGCCACCAACGTTGCGCCCTGCGTGACGAGCTGTGCAACCCTGCAGACCGCGACAAACGCCAGCGCCGATGCGGTCGCAGCCCCGGTCCCCGCCGGCAAGCCCGGAGTCGACCCCGACAGCGTTGCGGTGGAGGGCTTCGTTGATGAGGTCACGCACCTGGTGCGCTCGCAGATGGCGGGCATCGTCGGCAACCTGTCGATGGTGATCCCGGTGGTGCTGGCGGTGCAGGGCGCGGCCTGGTGGGCGCTGGGCCAGCCGCTGGTGGACAGGGAGGACGCCGAACACGTGCTGGACAGCATCACCCTGCTGGGTCCGACCGCGTTTTTTGCCGCTTTCACCGGCGTGCTGCTGTTTGCCAGCAGCGTGGCCGCCGGCTGGGTCGAGAACTGGTTTGTCTACCACCGGCTGGACAGCGCGCTGGCGCACAACCCGCGCATCGTCGCCCGGCTCGGCGCAACACGGGCGCAGCGCTGGTCGGCCTGGTGGCGCGCCAACATCTCCGGCCTGGCGGCCAATGTCTCACTGGGCGCAATGCTCGGCCTGGTGCCGGTCTTGCTGGCGTTTCTGGGCCTGCCTATCGAGGTGCGGCACGTCACGCTGTCTACCGGACAACTGGCCGCCGCAGTGGGCACGCTGGGCTTGCAGTTGCTGACCCAGCGCGAGTTCTGGTGGTGCGCAGCGGGGCTGGCGGTGACCGGTCTGCTCAACCTGGGCGTGAGCTTTGCGCTGGCGCTGGCGGTGGCGATGCGTTCACGCGGCATCACGTTGATCGAGCAGCGCCGGCTCAACGGCGCGCTGTGGCGGCGCCTGCGCCGGGCCCCGCTCAGTTTTTTGCTGCCGGTCTGACCGCCGGCTTTCGCCAGTTTGCCGTCCGGCATTCCTCCCACCCCCCCACCCGCCATGAGCCAGCCGATCCAGCCGACCGCCGACGACACCGCCACCCAGGTCAGCACGCTGGCCAATGGCGTGCGCGTGGTCACGATCACCCTGCCCCAAGTGTTGACCGCCAGCGTCAGCGTGTTTGTGCGCGCCGGCAGCGGCCATGAGCGCAAGGCCGACAACGGCATCGGCCATGTCATCGAGCACATGGTGTTCAAGGGCACGACCGAGCGGGATGCCCGCCGCTTCAACCTGGACGCCGAACGCCTGGGCGCCGAGGTCAACGCCCACACCGACAAGGACCACACCGCCTTCCACATGCGCGGCCTGGGCCCGCATGCGCCGACCTTTGTGCGCCTGCTGGCCGACCTGGTGCAGCGCGCCACCTTTCCCGAGGCCGAGCTGGGTCGCGAGCGCGAGGTGCTCTTGCACGAGCTGACCGAGGACGAAGACGACCCGATGTCAACCGCCTTCAAGCTGTTTGATAGCGCCTGTTTCGGCAGCCATGCACTGGCCCAGCCCGTGATCGGCACGCGCCGCAACATCGAGCGCTTCAGCCGGGCCGACCTGGTGGCGCACTGCCAGCGCCTGTACACCGGCGCCAACGTGGTGGTAGCCGCCGCCGGCGCGGTGCACCACGACACCCTCGTGCGCGAGGTCGAGGCCTGCTTTGGCACCATGCTGCGCGGCACGCCCAATGTACTCAACGCCCCGGCCTGGCTGGGCGGCCAGCGTGCCAAGTCGCAGGCCGGCAGCAGCCAGACCCACCTGGTGCTGGGCTTCCCGATCCCGCCGCTGCAGGCCGACGACCCGACCGCCGCGGTCTGCGCCGCACTGCTGGGCGAGGGCATGAGCTCACCGCTGATGGACCAGCTGCGCGAGCAGCGCGGCCTGGTCTATTACGCCGCCTGCTCGGCCGACGCGGTGGACAGCGCCGGCCAGTTTGTGATCGAGGCCTCGACCTCGCCGGCCCAGCTGGATGAATGCCTGGGCGCCCTGGCCAACCTGCTGCGAGCCCAAGCCCAAGCGGTATCGCCCGACGACCTGGCACGCGCCCGCAACCAGATCCTGGTGCGGCGCCTGCGCGGGCTGGAGAAACCCGGCCGCCGGCTGGAGGACGCGGCACTCGACCTGCTGGTGCTGGACCGGCTGCGGCCGCGGGCCGACTGGCTGGCGCGCATGCAGGCGGTCAGCGCCGAGCAGGTGCGCGCAGCGTTCGAGGCCATGCTGTCTGCTGGCGCCGCGCTGGCGCTGACCGGCAAGGTGGCGCGCGGCAGTGCTGAGCGGGCGCAAGGCATCCTGAGCAGCGCGGGCCTGCTGCGACCGGCGCCTTGAGGCGCGGCGACGGTGCTGGTTCGAACGCGGACGTCCAAACACCGTGCCACCGCACCGACCCGGTACAGTGGTTGCAACATCAACTACGCGACAGAGTCACCGCCATGGAGCGCTTCACGATTTCATTGGATGTCAGGCTCGCTGAACAGTTCGATGCCTGGATCGCCAAGCGCAGCTACAGCAACCGGTCGGAAGCCGTCCGCGACCTGCTCCGTTCGGAGCTTGGCAAAACCATCGTGCAAGACGCTGCGACGCAAACTTGTGTGGCCTGCCTGTCGTATGTGTTCAACCACCACGAGCGGCAGTTGGCAGAGCGACTCGCCAGTTTGCAGCACGACCACCACGACCTGACAATCTCGACCATGCATGCGCACCTGGACCATGAGCACTGTCTGGAGACCGTGCTGCTCAGAGGCAAGGTGTCCGCGGTCACGCATTTCGCCGATGCGGTTTGCGCGGAGCGAGGTGTGCACCACGGCAAACTGAACCTGATCAGCGTGGAGCTGCACGAACCGCACGGCCACTCGCCCGTCACAGGCCGTCGCCGCACGGTGGTAACAGCACACACCCACCTCAAGCCGACTACCTGAGCGGCTCCTCGCAGGGGGGCTTACCGGGCCGGCGGCTTAGCCGTCAATGAGATGCGGCACACTCGTCGGTAAGAGGATTTTCTAATTCCGGTGCATCTGGGACGCTCCCGGCTGCGCATCGCTGATGTGAGTTCGGCCAGAACGGTTGTCGCCGTGCTGCAGTCGCCATTTCAAGCCCTGCTGGCGACGGCAATCTGCTGTACGGCTTCGAAGCGCGGCACAACGATGGCCCCTTCGTTCATCCCGACAACTACGGCAAGATCAACGCCGTGCTGCGCTACAGCCAGGGCGATACCGGCGAAGGCTTTTCGGTCACAGGCATGGCCTACAAAGCGAAGTGGAACGCGACGGACCAGATCACGCAGCGCGCCGTCGCCAGCCAGCTGATCTCGAGCCGATTCGACGCGATCGACCCCTCTGATGGCGGCAACTCGCACCGCTAAAGCGTCTCCGGCGAGTGGCATCGCGCCACCTAAACCACGTCCACGAAGGTCAACGCCTATGTCATCGGCTGGCAGTTGAACCTGTTCTCCAACTTCACCTACTTCCTTGAAGATCCGGTCAACGGCGACCAGTTTCACCAGCCTGACAAACGCACCACGTCGGCGGTCAATGCGAGCCACACCTGGCAGATGCCATGGGGTGGGCTCGACTCGGAGAACACGGTTGGCATCCAGTTTCAGAACGACAACATCTTCAACGGGCTGTACAACACCCAGGGGCGTCAGACGCTTTCGACAACCCGGGCCGACCACATTGTCGAGAGCAGTGTCGGCATTTACGTTGAAAACGCGACACGTTGGACCGACTGGTTTCGCACCATCGCGGGCGTGCGCAGCGACAGCTACCGCTTCAATGTACGCAGCGACAACGCACCCAATTCCGGCAAGGCCATTGCCAGTATTGGCAATCCCAAGCTGAACCTTAACTTCGGGCCCTGGGCCAAGACGGAGTATTGCGTCAACATGGGCGGTGGCTTCCACAGCAATGATGCACGTGGCGCGACGATTGCCGTAGACCCGAAGACGGGCAACCCAGCGGACAAGGTGCCCGGTCTCGTGCGTGCCAAAGGCCATGAGGTGGGTATGCGCACGTCGATCATTCCTGGCCTCCAGACTTCGCTGTCGCTGTACCAACTTGATTTCGCATCCGAACTGATCTTTGCGGGCGATACCGGCACCACCGAGGCAGGCCGCCCGAGTCGCCGCAATGGCTTCGAGTTTGCGAACTGCTACAAGCTCGACAACTGGCTGACGATCGACGCCGACCTGGCCTTTTCAAGGCCTCGGTTCAATGACGCCGACCCGGTGGGCAACCGAATCCCAGGCTCCGTCGAAGGCGTCGCTTCGGTAGCCTTGGCCTTGGACAACATCGGTCCCTACTTCGGCGCGCTGCAAAGGCGCTACTGCGGACCACGCCCGTTGATCGAGGACAACAGCGTGCGGCCCAGCAGCACGGCAACCTTCAATGGACGCATCGGCTACAAGATCAACAAGGATCTGGGTGTTGAGTTGGCGGGCTACAACCTGACGGACCGCAAGGCTTCGGCGATCGATTACTTCTACACGTCGCGCCTGCAAGGCGAGCCCGCAGCCGCGCTGGCGTTGACCGGCAGCGTCGGGCAACCGCGCCGACCGGGCGCATGACATACCTGGCAGCGCAGGGTTGCTGCTGCAATCATTGCGTTCAACCGACGCGCTACGGCAGCGTCTTGGGGCGCCGAATCGGTGGCTGTCGGACACCCAGCACCCGTGGAACCGCGGCGAAAAAAGTATTGCAGGTCCTCTTGAAACCGATTTGGCGGCCCCTATGTCGCACATCGAGCCGGCGGGTCCTGGTCTCCTGCCGCTGTCAACCCCTGTTATGGAGGACACACACACCATGTACGAATCGATCGTGAACCATCCGAACAGCGTGTTCGGTCAGTTCGAACGCCTGCGTCGTGAACTCGACGACGTGTTTGGCGTCACCGGCCTGCCCAGCAGCATCCGCTCGGTCGCGCCGGGCACCGTCCCTGCGGTCAACGTCGGCCGCACCGCCACCAGCGTCGAAATCTACGCCTTCGCGCCGGGCCTCGACCCGTCGAAGATTGACGTGACACTCGACCGGGGTGTTCTGCGGATTGCCGGCGAGCGTGCCCCGGACGTTCCCACCGACAAGCCCAAGGTTCATGTCTACACCCGCGAACGCGGCACGGGCAGCTTCGCCCGGGCGATCTCACTGCCCGACGACGTGGACCCGAGCCAGGTCAAGGCCAGCTACCGCAACGGCGTACTCCAGGTGAGCGTGGCCCGCCGCGAACCGGCGCAGCCCAAGCGCATCACCGTGCAGTAAACAGCGACAGCCCAGGAGAACCCACCATGAGCAACAACCCACAAGTCAGCCGCTCTGGCAGTGCGCGCCAAATCGGCAACGACAGCGACCAGCAACGCGCCGTGCTGCCGGCCGTGGACGTGTTTGAGGACGGCGCCGGCATCACGCTGCTGGCCGACATGCCCGGCGTGGCCAAGGACCAGCTGGAGCTGAAGATCGAGGGCGATACGCTGCTGATCGAAGGCGGCGTTCAGACGCTGACGCCGGACGGGTTGGAAGCGGTGTACGCGGAAGTCCGCATTCCGCGCTACCGCCGCAGCTTCACGCTGAGCCGGGAGCTTGACACCGCCCGGATCGAGGCCAACTTGAAGGACGGCGTGCTGACGCTGCGCATCCCGAAACAGGCCCATGCACAGCCGCGGCGGATCAC
>JANMXG010000250.1:0-6202 GCA_031394235.1 Betaproteobacteria bacterium | reverse complement strand
GCACCTGGTTCGAATGTGCGTGTACCGTCCACGATCTGCCTGAAACGCCCACCCTTCTGGGCCGTTGCGGGGCGGGTTTTGGGGTTGGATTGATCTTCATGTTTTAGGCCCCTGCCTGGCCGCCGGTGGCGCCCCGACCGGGCCATGTACTCATGTCCGGTCTTGCCTTTGCGGGGGGTGTGCGGCAAGGCCGCGTCACGTCGCCGCCGCCTCGGTGTCGCGCATCGACCGCGTGCCCTTGAGCTCGATCTTGTGGCTTGAGTGCACGACGCCATCGAGGATCGCGTCGGCCAACGTGGGGTCGTTGAGGTAGGTGTGCCAGGCCTTGACCGGTAGCTGGCTGGTGATCAAGGTCGAGCGTGTGCCGATGCGGTCGTCGAGCAGTTCGAGCAGGTCGTTGCGCTCGGCCGGGCCCATGGGCGAGATCGCAAAATCGTCGATCACGAGCAGGTCAAGCTTGGCCAGTGCGGCAAGCCGCCGCGCGAAGCTGCCGTCGCCGTGCGCGACCTGCAGCTCGTCAAACAGGCGGGCCGCGCGCACGTACAGCACCGAGAACCCGCTGCGCGCGGCCTGGTGGGCCAGGGCACACGCCAGCCACGTCTTGCCGCTGCCATTGGCGCCAGTGATCAGCAGATTGCGCGCATGGCGCAGCCAGTCCCCGCCAGCCAGCGTGGTGACGAGGCCGCGGTCCAGCGCGCGGCTGGCGCGGCAGTTGATGTCCTTGATGCAGGACGCGCTGACCTTGAGCTTGGCGTCCTTGAGCAGTCGCTGCACGCGCCGGTCGTCGCGCCATGCGACCTCGCGCTGCACCAGCAGCGTCAGCCGCTCTTCGAAGCTCAGGCCGGCAGTGGCCGTGCTGATGGCGGTGTTGTAGGCTTGATCCTTGATGGCGCGGACCATGCCGTCCAGGCGCAGGCTCTTCAGTTGGTCCAGGGTGTGTTCGTTCAACATGGGATGGGACTTCCTTGGTGGGTTGCAGCGCGGGTGTTCGGAGGTCGGCCCGGTCGCGCACTTCAAGGCCGCCAGGTGTGTGCTTCAACGTACAGACGCCGCGCCAGGGCAAAGGCACTGTCCAGCCAGACCATGAGGCTTATCTCGCACCCCCGCACCAAATACAACATCCCGTTCCTGGCGTTTCGGGCAGGCGTGTTTCGTGTTTCTACGGCCCTTGTCGCGTGTACTCCGTTTGGGTTTGACGAACCCCAGCTTCCGGTCCGGCGGCAACTTTCATGACGCGCGCCACACCACGCATTCGAAATTTCGCCGAACGGCTGATTTCTATTGGGGCAACGCAAGCTGCAACTTCTGCGTCTGAAACGCCGGCCGTGTTCTCGGTTTTTGAAGGGCTCCGCCCGTCCATGGTGCAGGTGGTGGGCGTGCTGGGTTTCAGTGCGGTGCTTTCGCGAGCCCTTGCCATGGCCAAAACAGACAGTGCCTGGCTGCGCGCGACCCACGTCGAACCCGATGGCCGCTGGGGTGGGTTGGACAAACTGCAAACGACTGCGGACGCGAGCGACATCTTGGAGAGCAGCACCGTCTTGCTCGCCGAATTTGTTGGCCTGCTGGTGGACCTGATCGGCGAGCGCCTGGTGCTGCAGTTGGTGCGCCAGGCCATGCCGGACGCGGCCCGGGACGATCTTTATTTTGGGGAAGGTAATGACCGTGAAAAAAGCTAGTGCAGAGGGCCGTGGCCCCAAGAAAGCGGCCAGCCCGCAGGCCGGTCTCACGATCCACCAACTCTCAACGGGCGTGCGCGGCCTCGACGAGGTGCTGGGCGGCGGCATCCCGGAGTATTCGTTCAACGTGATTGCCGCGGCGCCGGGTTGCGGCAAAACCACGCTGGCGCACCAGATTGTTTTTGCCAATGCCACCGCGCAAAAGCCGGCGATCTATTTCACCGTGCTCGGCGAACCCGCCTTGAAGATGCTGCGTTACCAGCAGAAATACAATTTCTTCGATGAATCCAAGGTCGGCGAGGCGATTCACTTCATCAATCTGACCCAGTTGGTGCTGGAGCAGAATCTGGCCGCAGTGCTGGAAGAAATCGTCAAGCAAGTCACCGCTATCAATCCGGCCATTGTGGTGGTGGATTCATTTCGCACCGTGATGCGCCGGGCGACGGCGCAGAGCAGTGAAGCAGAGCTGCAGTCGTTTATCCAGGATCTCACCCAGTTTCTCACCAGCTGGCAAGCTACGACCTTTCTGGTCGGTGAATACGACAAGGACGAGGTTCGCGACAACCCGATTTTCATCGTTGCCGACGGCATATTCTGGCTTTCGCAGGTGGCGGAAAGAAATTCTGTGGTGCGCAAGTTGCAAATCATGAAGCTGCGCGGCCAGGATTCGGTGCCGGGGCTGCATACCATCCGCATCAGCGCCGACGGCTTGCAGGCGTTTTCGCGCACGCTGGGGTTGGTGGGCAAAAGAAACCAGCCGACAGTGCGGCGGCGGCTGTCGATCGGGGTTCCCGAATTGGACAAGATGATGGGCGGTGGCCTGTTTGCAGGCGACAGTTGCCTGGTGGCGGGGCCGTCGGGTACCGGCAAATCGGCGCTGGCAACACAATTCATTTACGAGGGGCTTCGCCGCGGTGAATCCGGCGTGATCGCGATCTTCGAAGAACGACCGGCAGGCTATATGCAGCGTGCCGCCGGCTTCGGCCTCGATTTGGAAGCGCCACAGAAAGCGGGAAAGCTTGAAATTCTTTATATTCGGCCGCTCGATCTTTCAGTCGATGAAACGATGCAAGAAATTCTGGATGCGGTCGAGCGGCTCGACGCCAAGCGCTTGGTGATCGATTCGCTGGTCGGTCTCGAAATGGCGCTGGCGCCCGGCTTTCGCACGGACTTCCGCGAGTCGCTCTACCGCATGATCGGGGCGCTGACAGGCGCCGGAATCACGATTCTCAGCACCGTCGAAGTGGAGGACACATTCACCGCACTGCCGTTCAGTCAGTATGTGATCTCGTTTCTTACCGACGATATTCTTCGGATGCGGTATGTGGAGATCAACGGCCAGATGCGGAAGGTGCTGGTCGTCATCAAGATGCGCGGCAGCAATCACAGCAAGGACATCCGCGAATACATGATCACCGACAATGGCATCGTGCTCATCGACCCGCGGAAAACAGAATATGCCAAGTTGACCACCGGAGCGCCCGAAATCATCAACCAGCCCGAAGAAGCTGCGCCCGAACCCAAGGCGAAGTAGCAGGCCCGATCGGGCACCTGCACCCGCCGCAGCGCGGCACGGGCCCGTCGAGTGGCTTGCATGGGATGGTCTGGGGATGACCCAGAATCGCAAGCCTGCCCGACCGACGGGTATTGCGATGCCGATCCAGCAGACGCCCCCCATGCACCCGCCACCGGTCATCCTGGGCTGCGGCACGTTCGGGGGCCTGGGCGGCGCCAGGCACCTGATCGGCCACGGCCTGGACAGAATCGCGGCCTGGCGCACCTTGGACGAAGCCGCTGCCCTGGGTTTGACGATGTGGGACACGGCCGAACGGCATGCCCACGGCGAAAGCGCATCGACCATCGGCGCCTGGCTCGCGAGCCGGCCGCCTGCACTTGCACAGCAGATACGCATCGCCACCAAGGTGGCGCCAGCCAGCCTGGAAGGCCTGGACGGCGTTCTGTTCGACACCGCTTACGTGGAGCACAAACTCGACGCCAGCCTCGAGCGCCTGGGATGCGGGCGTGTCGCCCTGTACATGGCGCACGCACTGTGCGAGACCACGTCGATCCGGCTGACGGTCGAGGCCTTTGCGGCGGTGATCGATTCGGGGCGTGCCGAGCACATCGGCTACTGCAACGTGGGGCCCGGCCCACTGCTGGCAGCGCTGGAGGCAGCCGAGCGGCATGGCCTGCCGGGTTTCGAGAGGGTTCAGAACAGCCTCAGCCTGCTGACGCCGGGCGCAGACCGCAAAGTGCGCGCCATCTGCGGTGAGCGAGGCATCGGGTAGTCGCCGTATTCCCCGTTGGCCGGCGGCGTGTTGCCCGGCAAATACCGGCACGCAGAGCCCTTTCCCGCCGGCACGCCCATGGCCTTGCGCCCCGACGGCACCGCGCTGACCGCTGCAACCCATGACGCTCTGGATGCGCTGCGCGACATGGCACAAGCGCGCAAGGACAGCAGCACCGCCGTGGCGCTGGCATGGATCATCGGCCACCCTGACTGTGTGCAGCCCCGGTGGCGGGACCGTCGCGCACGGCGCCCCACCTGGGGCATGTGTCCGAAGCGCTTTCGCTTTCGCTCACCGGCCGCGAGCGCGATCAGCTAAATCTGGCTTTCCGCTGCCTGAACGGCTGAGGGGTGTGCTTGCCGCTTACTGCCAGGCTACGCTCGGAACAGAGTCTGCGACAAGCGGAAGCGCTGGTGCTGGTCGCTGACGCCGACGCCAATCTCGAGCTCGCGCTCGACCGTGCCGGCCTTCATCTGGAAGAACAGGGCCTCGCGCACCTTCTGGACGAACTTGGACATCAGCGCGATGTCGAGCGTCTTGGCCTTGCGGTTTCGGGCCAGGAGTGCGTCGGCGATCTCCCGGTAGGTCATCCACTCGCCCCGGTGCCGCAGGACGGTCAGGGTGCCGCTGCGCAGGTTGCCCCACTTGAGCGGGCCGACGTGGACCCGGGTCTTCACCGTCTTCACGACCTCTGGGTCGAAGTCGATGCCCAGCAGCCGCATCAACCCGATGATGCGGCTCATGTGGAGCTTGACGTCGCCGACGGGGATCAGGACGTCCTCGCCGGCAGCGGCCTTGCTCAGCTCGCCCTTGAGGCGCCCGTACAGCCGCACGAGTCATTGGGCCGTCTGCACCGTGGGGATGGGCAGGAGTGCCTTGCACCTGCGGGTTTTGCCACCCATGTGTTGCAGGCCGCCCTGTTTGTCGTTGAGATCGCCCACTGTGGCCGCCCTGGAGATGTTGGTCTGGCGGGCGTTGAACCTGGGTCCGGCGGCCCCGTCCAGGCGGCCTCAGGTGGCGTTTGTTGGAATCTCTAACATCCCCTTGTTGGCTTGTCTAACCGCCCCTTGTTGGCTTTTTTAAAGACCAAAATCTTGTTGGGTTCCTAAGTAATCGCGGCCCAGCGGCCCAAAAAAAGCCCCCGGGGCAGTCAGCACCGGGGGCAATAGGCCTCATCGCAAGCGTCGCGAGGCCGTTTTGCCGTTGGCCGGTGTCGTCACGGCGGCAGGCAGCAAGGCCTCACAACGTTTGCAGGTTACGCTGATCGGGCACTGATCCGAATCCCTAGAACGTCAACGGAACTTTGCATCCGGGCGATCTCCCGTCCATCGGACGGGCAGCCGGCAGGCCCGCCGCAGCGCCTCAGCGGCCCAGCGACAGCCCCAGCCCGCGCACCGCCGCCAGCAGCGGATGGTCCAGCGGCACCGGCCGGTTGCGGCCGGCCACGCTGGCCATGTCCACGCTGGTCACGACGTCGCCCTGCAGCGCCACCATGCGGCCAAACTGGCCGGCGCGCAGCAACTCGGCCGCGTGCCAGCCAAACCGCGTGGCCAGCACCCGGTCGAACGGCGTGGGCGACCCGCCCCGCTGCACATGGCCCAGCAAGGTGGCCCGCACCTCGCACTGCAGCAGCGGCTCCAACTGGTGCGCCAGCAATGCCCCCACGCCGCCCAGGCGCAGCGGGTCCGGGCTGTCGGCCAGGGTCTGCGCCACGGTGAGCTGGCCGCCTTCGGCGCGGGCGCCTTCGGCCACGCAGATCAAGGTGTAACCCTCGCGGTCGGCACGGGCGCGGCAGCGGTCGACGATCGCGTCCAGCCGGTAGGGCAGTTCGGGCAACAGGATCACATCGGCAGCGCCGGCCAGGCCGCCCTCCAGCGCGATCCAGCCGGCATAGCGGCCCATCGTCTCGGCAATCATCACCCGGCCGTGGCTGCGGGCCGTGGTTTCCAGTCGGTCCAGCGCCTCGGCCACCACCGCCACCGCGCTGTCGAAGCCAAAGCTGCGGTCGGTGTGGCACAGGTCGTTGTCGATGGTCTTGGGCACACCCACCACCGGCAGGCCCAGGCGCGCTAAGCGGTAAGCAATCGCCATCGTGCCGTCGCCGCCCACCGCCACCAGCGCGTCCAGGCCCAGCTCGCGGACGTAGGCCAGCGCCTGCGCCGAGACATCGGCCCCGCCGGCGCCAAAGTAGTTGAACGGGTCGCATTTGTTGTGGGTGCCCAGGATGGTGCCGCCCTG
>JANMXG010000249.1:0-19865 GCA_031394235.1 Betaproteobacteria bacterium | reverse complement strand
GGCCTTGATTCGCTCGACCTGGTCGGTGAGTTGATCGACCTGTCTGGACTTGTCCACGCGGTGCACATCACGGCCGACGGATGGCGCCTGTGGATTACCCACGGCGACCTGTTCGACGGCGTGCGCCAGTGCGCCATCGAGGCGGCGGTGGCGCGCGGGGCCCGAAAGCGCGGTATGCAGGGTGTTGTCTGAGGTCAAAGCCACCATGCCGAGATGCGGGACATCGCCGGCGCGCTGTATTGCAACGACGGCGACTGGGTCGAGAGCCTGACTGCGCTGTTCGAGCATGCCGACGGCCGCTCGGCCATCACAGACGGGTCGGCACAGCGTGCGCTGGTGGCCAGCGCGGCGCGGCCGACACCGGCTGCGGGATCCCGGTCGCCCAGCGGTCCGACAGCGTTGTCCACCGGCCTGCCCGCCCTGCCCGGCCTGGGTGGCGCGATGCGCGGCCCTGTTCAGGTGCAGCCCGCGCAACGGGTGTGACGGCGCCGTCAGCGGCCACCGTTGTCTGGGAAATGACCCCATCGGCGCAGCCAGTACCGCCGTCGTGCCGAGCGTCTCGTCTGTCGCGGTCAACGCGGGCTGGCGTGCCTGCACCCTGAAAGCCCGCCACTACAGCGCGAACGCAGGCATCATCTGCCGCATGCAAGCCCCGACCGCCGAAGGCAGCCGCGACGCACGCTGGTCCGTGTTGGCGCTGCTTTTCGCCTGCCGCGCCAGCCTGGGTTTTCAATTCCAGACGCTGGGCTCCACCGCCGATCCCTTGGTGGCGCAATTCGGCTTCGGCTACACCCAAGTCGGCACGCTGATAGGCCTGTTCATGTTGCCCGGGCTGTTGCTGTCGGTGCCCGCAGGCTGGGCAGGGCGGTACGCGTCAGACCGCAGTCTGGTGACTGCAGGGCTGCTGCTGATGGCGTTGGGCGGCGGCGTCGCAGCGCTGGCTCAAGGCGTCGGGCCGCTGGCGCTGGCCCGGCTTGTGACTGGTGCAGGCTTCGTTTTTTCGACCGTCTACTTCACCAAGATGGTGGTCGACTGGTTCGCCGGCTTGGAACTCGCTACCGCGCTGGGTATCCTGGTCATGAGCTGGCCCTTCGGCATCGCCGCCGGCCAGGTCGGTCATGCCTGGCTGGCGGCCACGTTCAATTGGCGCGCCGCCTTCATCGCTGCATCGGCCTGCAGTGCGGCCGCTGCGGCCCTGGTGTGGTGGGCCTACCGCCCCGCACCGGCCATTGCCGCTCCGGCGGGCCCGGCGGCAACCGGCCTGTCACGCGACGAATGGCTGTTGACACTGGTGGCCGCCGCGACCTGGGGCTTGTTCAATGCCGGTTATGTGATCTACCTGAGCTTTGCACCAAAGGTGCTGGTGGCCGAAGGCATGGACGCCACGCAGGCCGCGACGGTGATCAGCCTTGCCAGCTGGGTGATGATCTTCTCGGTGACGCTGGTCGGCCGCATCGCCGACCGGACCGGGCGCCATGCCACGGTGCTGTGTGTGTGCCTGGCGGTGGGCGCCGCATCGCTGTTGCTGCTGCGGCATGGCGACTGGGCCGTGGCGCTGAGTCTGGTGTTCGGGTTGATTGGCGCGGCGCCGGCCGGCATCGTCATGTCGCTGACCGCACAGTCGATGGCGCCGCAGCGGCGCGCCTTGGGCATGGGCGTGTTCTTCAGCTTTTATTTCGTGATCATGACGGTGGCGCCCCCGGTGGCCGGATGGCTGTTTGACCAGACCGGGCAGGCCTATTCAGCAATCGTGCTGGCAGCAGGGTTGTTCCTGGCGACTGGCGTTTGTCATGTGGGGTTTGGCGCGCTGAAGCGGCAGTTGGCAACCCGCTGACGGCGCACCCGCCGGACCCGCCACGCTGGGCACCACCACAGCGTTGCGGCGCTGGTCGGCCGGTCGGCCTGACGGTCAGCCCGGTTTGCTGTTGGCCTGCCGGACCGCAGCCGGGAGCGCTGGATCAACGGGCCGTCCAGGTACCGGCAAACCCGCCGCTCAACTAGGCCCACCGTGGCGCGCGTTGCCTGCAGACGGCCAGGCACTCACCGCTGGAAATCCCATGCCTTGCCAGCCTTCGGGGCCAAGCGCTGCCGGCTGCAGCGCCTGGCCCCGCAAAAGATGCCGCACTGCACGGCGGGCCTGCAGCGGTGTGCGCACGAGCTTAGCCAACGCCGCCCGCGCAGTCCGGCATTGGCTGGCAGTGGCGGGCTGTGGCCGCAGTCCGGCAGTAGCTGGCAATGGCGGGCTGTGGCGGGCTGTAGCGGGCTGTGGCCGGCATTCACGGGCACTGGGCGTGAACCGACAGCAACCTGTTCAACCGCCACGCCAGCGTTGCGGCAATCCGCTGACCGTTGGAGGGACTGACCCCACACCGCTTCTGCTGAGTGGCAGCGTCAATTGACCATCACCCCTAGTGTTAGGGGTCCGCTTCACTGCATCGAGCGCCTATAAGCGGGATTGTGATGACGCATGCACCCATCCATCCGCGGCCACCCAGGGGCCGGGCATGCCAGCCATGGCGCCCTGACGGAACGACCCGCTGATGGCGGGCTACTACGCCATCGCGGCCGTGGGCAAGAGCATCGAGCGGCTGATTGCCGCAGCCTTTGCCGAGCGCGAACCGGTGTCTGGCAAGCCCAGCAAGGCCGCGCTGGTGCGCACCGAGGACATGACCGACACAGCGATCAAGGACTGGATTCCCGACTACGGCCTGTCGCTGATGCTGCTGCGGGTGGATTTCAGCAAGACGATGCGTGCCGCTTGGTCAGCCGCAGGCTATGCCGACGGCCGCGGCTACCTGGCACTGGACCTGCATTACCTGATCACGCCCTGGGCGGCCAATGCCGAGCACCAGCAGATGATCCTGGGCCGGGCGATGCAGGTGCTGGAGGAAACGCCGGTACTGAGCGGCCCGCTGATCTACGTGCCGGCGCTGCCATCGCCGGCCTACGACGACGAGCCCGGCACGTCCACGCTGGACTCGGTGCAACTGACGCTGGAAGAAATATCCACTGAAGCTTTGATGCGCACCTTCGATTCGCTGCCCTGCGACTACCGGCTGTCAGTGCCCTATGTCGCGCGCGTGGTGCGCATTGACACCCGCATCGCGCGGCCACGGCCGCCTGTGGTGGACGCCGACATCCGGACTAGGGTGGGCTGATGGACACCGACACCCCCGTGACCGTGCCGCCGCTCAGCGAGTCCAACACCCGCGATGTCGGGCGGTTTGGCCACCGCCTGGCACTGGGCGTGCAGTGGCGCGAGGCGCTGTCGGGCCTGCCCGCCACTGGCGCTTGGCTGACCGACCTGGAACGCATAGGCACACGGCCACTGGCCCAGCCTTTCATTGCCCATGCGCAAGCGCGCCATGCGCTGGTGCACCGCGACCGGGTGGCCCGCCTGCTGGCCGCGGGCGCGCAGGACAAAGTGCGGGTACCACCGCTCACGCCTGCGGCCGATCCCACCAACTTCGTGCTGCTGGGACGCGCGCCGGGCCAGTCCCGGCGCGATGTGCCGCGGCGGCTGGCGCTGACACCGGTGCAAGCGGGCGGCGTGCCACCCGTTACGCTGGACAACATCCGCACGGCCTGGCTGTGGCCCGGTGCGGATGGCGAATCCCCTGCCAATGCCACCGTGGTGCGCGGCCGCGTCAGGCGGCCCGACGCCAACGGCCGGCCACAGCCAGTGGCATGGGCGCGATTGACCCTCACAAGACCTCCGCTGGCGCTGCCGCCGCCGGTGTTTGGCAGCGAGCCCGAGGTGGCCTGGGCGCACGGCGACGACCGGGGCGAGTTCCTGGCCGTGCTGGGGCCGGCCATCTTCAGCGGCGGCGCCGCCTTGCCCGCCAGCGTCACGCTGACGCTGTGGGTGCATCTGCCGCCCGTCACACTCGCCTTCGACCCGCTGAAACCGTTGGCCAACCTGCCGCTGGATGTGGCCGGCAGCAGCCAGGGCGGCCGAGTGCTCGAAGGCAAAGACCCGCCGGCTGGCCATGTGCTGCAGACCGGTGTGCGTTTCACGCTTACGCCCGGCAAAGCCACCGTGCTGGCCGACGCCTTGCTGCTGTTTCCCTGACCGACCCGACCGCCCCGTTCACCAGAAAGGACCGCCGAATGCCCGAGTACCTTGCCCCAGGCGTCTTCGTCGAGGAAGTCAGCTTCCGCTCCAAGTCGATCGAAGGTGTGCCCACCAGCACCACCGGCTTTGCCGGCGTGGCGCGTTACGGCCCCGTGCAGTACACCGGCGGCCCCAAGACCACGGAACCGCGGCTCATCACCTCTTACACCGAGTTCGAGCGTGTCTACGGCAGCCTGCAGCCGCTGGATCTGGCCAGTGGCCAGCGCACCGCCTACTTAGCGCATGCGGCGCGCGCGTTCTTCAATAACGGCGGGCGGCGGCTGTATGTGTCGCGTGTGTTCGCGCCGGTGCTGGGCGTACCCGGGGCCGACCACATCGCGCGGCTCACCGTGCCCACGGCGCTGGGCTCGGCAATGTGGCGCGCGCGATGGCCAGGGATCGATGGCAACGTGATCATCGAGACTCGGGCCGTGCGCACCAAGAACCTGGCCTTCAAGCACTTGCAGGTGGTGGGCGATCCGCTGAACAAGCACCTGTGGGGCGTGCAGGTAAAGAGCGTGCTGGGCGGCGCGGTGGTCGAGTTGACTCAGCCGCCCAACGTGCCGCCGGTAAAAAACGACCTGCTCGTCGCTGGCAACCTGTACGTCGTCAAGCGTGACCCGGTGACCGGCCGTCAGGCCTTCATCGACAGCGCCGGCCTCGAGGTCAGCCTGCCCGACGTACCCGGCGTGCACGTGGCGCTGGTGGAGTTGAGCGTCACGGTGCAGGGCACCGACGGCCGGCTGGACGGCTATGACCAGTTGGCCGCCCACGCTGACCAGCGACGCTTTATCGGCAAGGTGCTGGAAGCGCACGACCCCGAGGACGAAAACGCCATCGTCTGGCTGGATTGGGACCCGGGTGCCAACCCCTTTGCCCCTGCCGCGCTGATGGTGGGCCTGCAAAGCGCGGGCAAGCGGCTGTCGAAAGGCAGCGACGGCGACCTGCCAGGCCCCGACGCCTTCATGGGCATGGAAGCCAACGTCGACAACGTCGACGAGCGAGCCACCGGCCTGGAGGCATTGGCCGAGATTGAGGATATCGCCATCGTCGCGCTGCCTGACGGCGGCGCCATGCTCGACAACGACAGCATCGAAGCCTGTGCCGACCGGCTGATCACACATGCTGAGAAATGCCGCTACCGCATTGCGGTGATCGACGGGCCGGAACAGGCGTCGATCTCGCAGATACGCGCCTTCCGCGGCCGCTACGACAGCAAGTACGCCGCGCTCTACCACCCGTGGATAGAAATCCTCGACCCGCTCTTTCCCAGCGCGCCCGGCGTGCCGCCGCGCAAGCTGGTGCTGCCGCCATCAGGCTTCGTGACCGGCATCTATGCCCGCAGCGACATCGAACGCGGTGTGCACAAGGCACCGGCCAACGAGGTGGTGCGTGGCCTGACCAAGTTCGAGCTGAACATCAACCGCCCGCGCCAGGAGGTGCTGAACCCCGAAGGGGTGAACTGCCTGCGCTTTTTCGAAGGCCGCGGCAACCGCGTCTGGGGCGCACGCACCATCAGCTCCGATCCCGAATGGAAATACGTCAATGTGCGGCGGCTTTTCATCTACATCGAGCACAGCATTGACAAGGCCACGCAGTGGGCCGTGTTCGAGCCCAACAACGAACGGCTGTGGGCCAACATCAAGAGCGCGGTGGAGGACTTCCTCTACGTGCTGTGGCGCGACGGCGCACTCATCGGCGACAAGCCTGAGCATGCCTATTTCGTGCGCTGCGACCGCAGCACGATGACGCAGAACGACCTCGACAACGGCCGCATGATCTGCCTGGTGGGCCTGGCGCCCAGCCGGCCGGCCGAGTTCGTGATCTTCCGCGTCGGCCAGTGGACGGCCGACTCGAAGTCCTGACCCTTGACGCACAGGAGCCCCCGCCATGGCAACCCTTCGCAACAACCCCTACGGTGCGTTCAACTTCCTCGTCTCGCTCGGCGAAGGCGACGAGGGCAGCGTGATCGCCGGCTTCTCCGACGTCTCGGGCCTGGGCACCGAGATCAACTACTCCGAATACCGCAACGGCAACGACAAGATCAACACCGTGCGCAAGGTGGCCAACACCTTCAAGCAAGAAGACGTCACGCTCAAGCGCGGTCTCATCGGCTCCACCGAGCTCTTCCGCTGGGTGAAAGACGTGCGCGAAGGCGGCGACGGCCGGCGCACTGTCACGATCACGGTGCTGGACGAAGCCCGCAACCCGGTTGCAGCGTTCAAGCTCAGCAACGCCCAGCCCAAGAAGTGGGTGGGCCCGACGCTGGCGGCCAAGGGCGGCGGCGAGGTCGCGATGGAAGAACTCCACCTCGCACACGAAGGTGTGGTCTACGAGTGACGCCTTGACCTCCACGCTGCCCTGATACCGCCGCCTCGATGCTGCCCACCCTGCGCTCACCCCTGGGTGCCCCCGGCGCGTTTGCCTTGCCCGAGATGCGCCCGCCCACGCTGCACCCGCAGCGCCTGGACGGCTGCGCCTTCGTCGGCGTGGCGCCGCGCGGGCCAGCGCGTGTGCCCGAAGTAGACGCCGCCTGGCCGCCCGGCTGGCGCCAGGTGGTCCAAGCCACGCGCCCGCTGCGCCGCAGCGTGCCGGTGGCGGTGCGCAGCTTCGACGAGTATCTGCACAGTTTCGGCGGCTTTGAAGGCCCGGGGCTGCTGCCCCATGCCGTGGCCAGCTACTTCGAGCAGGGCGGGCGCATCGCCTGGGTGGTGCGGGTGGTGTCATCCGCGCCTGCGGCGTTCGACACCGACTGCGCGCGCGGCAAGCTGCCGGCCGTCGCCCTTGACCGCGAGATCGAATTTGTCGCCCGCAACCCCGGCGCCTGGGGCAACGCCTTGCGCGTGCAAATCGCTTTCGACACCGAGACCGTGGGCTTCGAGCAAGACGCTATGGGCCGCATGCTGATGGCACTGCGCAGCCCCATCGCGGTGGGCAGCACCTTGCGCCTGACCGACGCGCTGGGCCTGCAGACGCTGGCCGTCTGCACCGGCCTGGAGCGCCTGCGCGACCCTGACCGTGCGCGCGAGCAATGGCGCCTGGTGCTGGACGTGCCGCCGCCCAACCCACCGGTCGCTGCCGAGATCGTGAGCCTGCGGCTCGATGTGGACGACGGCGCCGGCCGCCGCGAAACCCACGCCCGCCTGGCTCTGGTGCCCGAGCACCCGCGCGGCTTGGCCAGCGTGCTGTGTGAATCGTCGTCGTTGCTGTGGCCGGCACGCGCCTGGGCTGGCGACACATTGCGCCCACTGGGCGTGCGGGTTGACCTGCTGCAAGCCAGCAGTGACGCCTTTTTGGGGGGCGACGACCACTACGGCGCGCTGCTGGCCGACGATTTCTTTGACCCCGATTGGTCAGCCGCCAGCGACGAGACCGGCAGCGGCCTGGCCTGCATTGCCAACACCGAGGGCGTGACGCAACTTGTGCTGCCCGACCTGTTTGTGCCCGCGGCTTGGGCCGGCGCGGCCGTCGTGCCCGAAGCAACGCTGGGCAGCGCCGGTGCCGAATTTGGTCAATGCGTGGGAATGGACACCGTGCCCGCGGCAGCGCAAGCGTCGCCCAGCGAACTGGCGGGCCTGATCCTGGACCCGCGCACCGAAGCCGGCCTGACCGACATCGTGGCCCTGCAGCAGCGGTTGCTCGACTTCTGCGAACAGACTCGCAACCACATTGCCCTGCTGGACGTGCCGCCGGGCCTGAGCCAGGCGCGCATCGAACGCTGGCGTGCCAAGTTCGATTCCTGCTGGCTGGCTGCCTACCACCCGTGGCTCATCGGCAGCCGGCGCCAGGACCAGGGCGCCGGTGCCACGGTGGACTGGTCGCGCCAACTGCCGCCGTCTGCCGTGGCGGCCGGCATCATTGCCCGGCGCGAGCTGGCGCGCGGCATCCATCATGGCCCGGCCAACGAGGTGGCCCAACAGGTGCTGCACCTGGCTGAGCCACAGCCCGAAGGCCGCGTTGACGCGCTGCACCCGCTGGGCATCAACGGCTACGAGCGGCAGGCGCAGGGCATCGTGCTGGTGGGCGCACGCACGCTGTCGCGTGAGGCCTGCTGGCGCCAGCTCTCGGTACGCCGCCTGGTGCTGATGATCGAGCGTGCGCTGCTGGCGCAGATGCAATGGGCCGTGTTCGAGCCGCAAGGCGCGGCGCTGGAGCGCGACCTGCGCCGCGCCATCGAGAGCCTGCTGCGCGGCCTGTTCCGCGCCGGCGCTTTTGCCGGGCGCAGCGAGACCGAGTCCTTTTTTGTGCGCGTGCTCAACGAACGTGCACGCAGCGACCGGGGCGAGCTGGTCGTCGAGATCGGTGTGGCACCGGCCGAGCCGCTGGAATTTATCCTCTTGCGCCTGCGCCGCAAGGGCGACGGCACGCTGGCGCTGGACGACTGACGCCGCACGCCATGGCCACCGACACCCTGCTCACCGCCTTCCGTTTCGAGGTCAAGCTCGTGCGCTCGCCCGATATCGTGGCCGGCCGCCAGGCGCTGGCCGGTGCCGACGCCGGCTACAGCCCCGCAGTCGGTCCTGACAGGCTGGGCGTGAATGGCGCCTTCCAGGACTGCACCGGCCTGGAGATCGAGATGGACGTGCAGGAGTACGTCGAAGGCGGGCGCAACAACGGCACCGTGCGGCGTGTGGGGCGCGCCAAGTTCGCGCCGCTGGTGCTCAAGCGCGGCATGTTCTTCGGCACTGACCATGAAGGCCAGGCCGATCCCCGGCTGTGGCACTGGCTGCAGCGCATCGTCAACGGCGAGCGCCCGGTGCCGCGATTCGACGGCATCGTGACGCTGATGGCCGCTGACGGCAGCCCGCGCGCCACCTGGATGTTCGATCGCGGCTTGCCGTCCAAGATACGCGGCCCCGAGCTGAACGCGAAGACAGGCGAGGTAGCGATCGAGGAGCTGACCGTCGCGCATGAAGGCCTGCGCCTGCTGCCCACCGAGGCGCCGCTGTGAGCGCGCTGCTGAAGGCCCGTCTGGCCGAGATCGGCTCGGGCGAGCGGCCGACCGAAGTGCCCAACACCAGCCTCGACGTGCAGTTCAATCCCACCTCGCTGCGGGTGCAAATCTCCAACCGCACGGCCGGCGGCGCGCAGGCCGGCGCGCAGGCACGGCAGCGGCCAGGCACCGGCGACATGACGGTCGGCTTTGACCTGGTGTTCGACACCGCCGACGAGGACGCTGGCGGTGGCCGCGCCGTGAATGTGCTCGAGCGCACCAAGATGGTCGAGCGTTTCGTGCGCCCGCGCGGCACCCAGCCGGGGCAGGAGGCGCCGCCGCGCGTGTTGTTCGAGTGGGGAGGCTTCCAGGTCCAGGGCACGATGGAGAGCGCCAACATCGATCTCGACTTCTTCGACGCCCAGGGCGTGCCGCTGCGCGCCAAGGTGGCCGTCAGCATCAACGGCCAGGATCCGCGCTGGACCTACACACCCGCCCCTGGCGGCCAGGGCGCTGGCACCGCCGGGCCGCGTGCACCAAACGCAGCCGGCGCCGGCCCTGCCGCCCTGCCGGCCGGCGCGCCCGGCACACGGGGCCTGGCGTCGGCGGTGGACCGCATCGTCCAAGCCATGCCCGGCGAGAGCCTGGCCCAGTTGGCAGCGCGGGTGGGTTTTGAGGCGCGGGCCTGGCGTGCGCTTGCCGCAGGCATCGCCAATCCGCTGGCGCTGGCGCTGGGCCAGGAGGTGGCGCTGCCGGCGCACAAGGGCGGCAGCGCCAGCGGCCAGGCAGCACAGGGGCAGGACGGCTCCAGCACACGCGCTGCCCTGCCGCTGACGGCGGCCGCGCCCGCCGTGGCCGGCGCCGCTGGCAGGGCAGCGGTCAGCCAGCGCGCTGCAGCCACCTCGGCCGCCGCCGCAGCGGCCGGCAATGCGGTGCGCGCCGGCCAGGCGCTGGCGGCACAAGGCGGCGCCCAAGGCGCCATCGCCGCATCGCGCGCGTCGGCCCACCGCGCCGATGCAGCGCGCAGCCTGGCCGCTTTTGGCAGCGGCGCCGCTGTGCCCGCAGAGCAAGCCGACCGCCCGTGGGGCGCGGGTGTGCCCTTGCGCCCACGCCTGGGCGGGCGCAAGGTGCCAGTGCGCACGCCATCGACCACCCAATTGAGCACCCCGTTGACCAGCGCCATGCGCAGCCGCCTGCGCTCCTGCGGCTGCGGCTGCGGTTGCGGCTGCAGCAAGTGCGGCGGTACGGGTTGACGCACACACCAGGGACCCACCATGCCCATCGAGATTGGCGAAGTCAGCGCACAAATCCAGGTCGACCCGGCACCGGCCGACGCCCCGCATGAAGGCCCAGCCAGCGCGCCCGACGCCGCTGCGATGCTGCGCTGGCAGTGGCTGGCGCGGCATGAACAGCAACTGGCCGAGCGCCTGTCGGCGTGGGGACAGGAGGACTGACCATGGCGCTCAGCCCCCAAGCGCTGCAATCGGCCACCGCACCCGAGATCCGGGTCGAGGGCCAGGCGCGGACCGAACTCACGCGCGACCTGGTGCGCTTGGCCATCGTCGACAGCGGCCACGGCCTCAAGCACCTGTCGGCCAGCTTCGTGGCCATCGGCCCGCGCGCGGGCGAGCAGCAAGAGCGCTTGAATTGGCTGGACGGCCAGGTGCTGGACTTTGGCCGTGCACTGGTGGTGGCCATGGGGCCCAGCGACGCGCGGCAAGACATGTTCACCGGAAAGGTCAGCGCACTCGAGCTGAGCCTGGAGCAAGGCCGTGCGCCCGAGGTCGACTGCCTGGCCGAGGACCGGTTGATGGACCTGCGCTGGACACGCCGCATGCGCACCTATGAAAACGTCAGCGACGCCGACCTGCTGCAACGCATCGCGTCCGAGCACGGCCTGTCGGCCGCGGCCGATATCGACGGCCCCACCTGGCCGCTGGTGCAGCAGTGGAACCAGAGCGACCTGTCCTTTCTGCGTGAACGTGCGCGGCGCCTGGCGGCCGACCTGTGGGTGGACGGCAGCACCTTGCATCTGGCCACCCGAGATCACCGCGGCGGCAGCACGGTCACGCTGATCCAGGGCCGCAACCTGCGCCAGGTGCGGCTGCGCGCCGACCTGGCGCACCAACGCAGCGCGGTGCGGGTGAGCGGCTTTGACGACGGTGCCGAAGCCAGCATCGACGAAGAGTCCGGCGCCAGCGACATCGCGGCCGAGACCCAAGGACAGCCCCACGGCGCGCAGGTGCTTGAACGCGCCTTTGCCGCGCACCAGAGCTTCCGGGTGCAGGACGTGCCGCTCACCGGCGAGCAAGCGCGTGCACTGGCCAAGGCCGCGCTGCTGGCCCGGGCGCGCAAGTTCGTGTCGGTCACGGGCGTGGCCGAGGGCGACACCGCGCTGCAAGTCGGCTGCCTGCTCAGGCTGGAACGGGTGAGCCCGATGTTCGAGGGCGAGGGCTATTACGTCACCCGCACACGGCACGGGTTCGACCTGGTCAATGGCTACCTCACGCACTTTGAGGCCGAACGCGCCTGGGCGGGGTCGACTTGAGCTTCGGTCCCCCTCCACGCCACGACGGCGACGGCCCGCGCTGGTACGGCCTGTACCCGGCGCGCGTCAGCGACCTGGTCGACCCGGACAGCAAGGGCCGTATCAAGGTGCGCTTCCCGTCGCTGGGCGCGGCCGGCGACAGCGTCAGCGCCTGGGCGACGCTGATCACACCCTACGCCGACGACGACCAGGGCCTGATGATCTTGCCCGAGGTCGACAGCCAGGTGATGGTGGCCTTTGAGGCCGGCGACCTTGCGCGGCCTTACATCGTGGGTGCGTGCTGGAATGGCCAGCGCGCGCTGCCCGCGGCAGCGCAAGCCCAGAACAACCTGCGCACCTTGAAGACCCGTTCGGGCAGCCTGCTGCAGTTCGACGACACCGGCGGCGCGGTGAAGGTCACGCTGTCCACTGACGGCGGCCACAAGTTGGTGCTGGACGAAAGCGTGGGCGAGGTCAAACTCACCCACAGCAATGGCTGCACCATCGTGATGAACATCGGTGGCCAGGTGAAGATCACCGCCAACTCGACGGTGGACATCACCGCGTCGGCGGTGAACGTCCACGCGCCCGTCGTCAGTTGCGACGGCATCGTGCGCTGCACCACGTTGATCGCCTCGGCCGGCGTGGTGTCCCCCAGCTACACACCCGGCGCGGGGAATGTGTGGTGAAAGTGCAGGCCCACATCGCGCGCTGGCGCCTGGTCGGGCCGTGGTACCGCTGGGACGAACCCGGGCTGCCGGCGGCTGGCCTTGAATCGCGGCCGGCGCTGCAGATGTTTGCCGGCGACGACTTTGTCACCCGGTTCCTGGCCCGGCCGCAGCATTCGCTCAAGAGCGACCCGCTCATCGACGTGGTGCAGCGCTATGACCTGGTCTCGGCCGGCAGCTACGCCGCTGGCAAGGTGGCGGCGCTGTTTGCGCTGCGCGCCAATGGCGACCCGGTACCGCGTTACGTCAAGCAAGGCGGGGTGGACGTGCTCAACCCCGAGCCGGCTTTCCGCGCGCGGCCGGCGCCGGGGTCTCTGCGCAAGCTCTACCAGCCCACGCACGACCGCCACTACATCGTCAGCTGCGGCTTGCATTGCGATGAGCCCGGCTTCCCTCGGGTCAAGCGCGAGCAGGTCTGCCAGGCCGGCTTCGTGCTGCGCCGCCGCGTCACGCAGGCGCCAACCCACATCACAGCGGCGCAGATCGATGCGGCGCAGGCGGCAATGCGCCGTGCCGAGGCCGACCTGTATGAAGCCCTGCAACTTGACGCCGCCGCCACGCCCGGCCCGAACGACCTGCCCGCCGACGCCGACCTGCAGCGCCATGCACGCACCCGCCAGGCCGCCTTGGCCACCAAGGAGTCGCCAGTCACCGATTGGCCCGGCCTGATGACCCACCGCCGCGACGCCGTCAAGCGCGAGCGCAAGGCCTACGACGACTGGCTGCTGGCCCACCAGATCAAGGTCTTGGTGCAGGGCTGGTTCCCGCTGCTCGACAGCGGCCGGCCCAGCCCGACCCAGGGCGGGTGGAAGACACTCCGCCCTGACGAACAGACCACCGACCCGGTGCCGCGCAGTGATGCCGTGCCGGGTGAACACATCACGCCCTTGTTTGCCCTGGTGCCCGACCCGCGCGACACCGCGCACGACGCCACCGGACGCACGCTGTACTACGGCCTGGTGCCCACCAACAGCCTGCAGGCTGACGCGCGTGGCCTGCCGCGCTTCGAGGACCAGGCCACCTACGAGTTGCGCTGCTTCGTGCGTGCCCACCACGCCTGCCCGCCACGGGCCGGGCGCGAGCCCGACTGTGACGGCGGCGTGGTCTGGAGCGACAGCAGCGAGCCCTTCCGCATCGCGTCACCGTTGGACGTGCTGGGCAGCGCCAACCGGCCGATCACCATCAAGATGCCCGACCTGCGCGACCTGGCCGCAGCCGCCGCCACACGCCCGCGCGGCAAGTTGTCGCCGGTGCGCTTCGTCCAGCCGCAACACCTGTCACCGCAAGGCGACGGCGGCACGATGGGCGGTGCGGCGATCTGCAGTTTCTCGATCCCGCTGATCACCATCATCGCGCTGTTCGTGCTGAACCTTTTTTTGCCCATCGTCGTCTTCATCTTCAACCTGTGGTTCCTGCTCGTGCTGCGTTTTTGCATTCCGCCGCAGATCGAGGCCAGCGCCGATGTCGACGCCGCGCTGGCCGTCACTCCGCCCGGCGTGGACCTGGACGCCGATTTCGCGGTCGAGGTGTCCGGCGTGGCGCAGACAGCCGCTCAGCTGTCCGCGTTGATGAAGCTGGCGATGAAGGTGCGCGTCGTCGAAGACACCGGCAAGACCGACAAGGCGCCTGATTTCGGCGGCCTGGGCAACAACGCGCTCGGCCCGGTGGACCAGGCCTTCAGCGACGCCGCCGCTTTGAAGGCCGCCAGTGCCGACGGCCCCTTGCCCGCGCCGCCGGCCGTGGGCTCGCCGCTGGTTTACGAGCCGCACGTCACGTCGGTATGGACACCCGAGAAGGCGCCCGCATGAGCACGTCACAGCTGCAGCGCTACGACCGCCTGGGCCGCGGCCTGGGCCAGCCGTTGCACCCCGATGCCCAGCACCGCCTGCCTGTGGTGCAAGGGCCGGAAAAAGTGCGCCAGGCGATCTACACCGTGCTCGACACCGACCCGGGTGAGCGCGTGATGCGGCCCGACTTCGGCTGCGGACTGCGGCGCTGGCTGATGCACCCGAACAACCCGGCCACACGCGCCGGCATCCAGCGCGAGATCGAATCCGCGCTGGCGCGCTGGGAACCGCGCATCAAGCTCACCGAGGTCACCGTGTCGCCCACCGACGACCGCAGCACGGTGCTGATCGAATTGCACTACGAACACGTGCTCGACCAGCGCCAGGACGTGCTGGTCTACCCCTTCTACCTGGAGCCGGAGCGATGAACGGATCCACGATGGGCTGCGCGACACGCCGGGGGCTGCCATGCCGCTGATCACACCCGTGCTGGACGACCGCGACTTCGAGGCCCTGTTTGCCGAATTGCGCGACCGCATCCCGGTCTACAACCCGGACTGGACCGACCACAACGACAGCGACCCCGGCATCACGCTGCTGCAGCTTTTTGCCTACCTCGGCGAAGGCCTGCTGTTTCGCTTGAACCAGGTGCCCGAGGCCACGCAGCTGGCCTTTTTGCAGCTGCTGGACGTGCCGCTTCTGCCGGCCCAGCCGGCGCGCGCCATGCTGCGTTTTGACAGCGCCGTGGCGCAGGGTGTGGTGCTGTACCAGGGCGACCGCGTGCAGGCCGGCAAGACGGTCTACACCGTCGAGGACGACCTGACGGTGTGGCCGCTGGAGAGCGTGGCCGTTTCGCGCCGTGCGCTGCTCACCGAGGCCGAGACCGCCGACCCGGCGCGCATCAGCCAGTTCGTGGCCGACGCGCTGGCGCGCGACGCTGAGGTGGGCCGCGCGCTGCAGGGCAGCATCGACGCGGTGCGCGATGCCGACGGCCCGGACGTGCCGGTGGCACCCTACGAAACGCTGACGCTGGACCACAGCGGCCAGCAACCCGCGCTGGACCCGGCCGAATCGGTCGACCGCCACCTGTGGGTTGCGGTGCTGAAGTCCAAAGACTGCAAGATCGCGCTGGCCGACCTCGCGCACCCGGCCAACGGGTTGCAGAACGCCGACGGCCGGCCGCTGGCACTGGCGCTGGGGTTCCGGCCCGAGACCCGGTACCCGGGCCTGGTCGACATCAGCGCCTGTGGGCCCGAGGCCGGCCCGGCGTTGCAGTGGCAGGCCTCGGTCCAAAAGGCCGATGGCACGCTGGGCTTCATCACGCTGCGCAGCGCGGCCGACAACACGGCCGGCTTCACCGTCGAAGGCGCCGTGCGGCTGGAGCTGCCGGCCGACCTGGGCGTGCTGGGCGCACCGGCGCCGCCGGCGGGCCTGGCCGGTATCGGTGACCTGCCGCCCGAACTCGACGACGAGCGTGCCGATCGGCTGTGGTTCTGGCTGCGGGTCTGGCGTGGCGACGGATCGCGTCTGGCGCCCGTGAAGTGGGTCGCGCTCAACGCCGTGGCCTGCGAGCAGACCCAGGCCGCGTCGGCCGAGTTGCTGGGCACCGGCACCGGCCAGCCGGGGCAGCTGTGGCAACTGTCCCAGCGCCCGGTGGCGCCCGGCCATCCGGTGCAGTTGCAATTGGAAGAAAGCGAAGGCTGGATGGCGTGGACCCGTGAGGCCACGCTGGACGCCTCGGGCCCCGACGACCGCCATTTCAGCCTGGATGCCGAGGCCGGCACCGTGCGGTTCGGCGCACGCTATCCGCAACTGGGCCAACGTATCCGCGTGCTGGCCTACCGCACCGGCGGCGGGGCGGCGGGCAATGTGCCGGCAGGCGCCATCAGCAAACTGGGCGTGCCCGCCAGCAGCGCCACACCGCCGCTGCCGCTGCTGCGCGCGGTGGCTGTCAGCAGCCTCAAGCTCACCAACCCGTTCATCGCTGCGGGCGGCGCCGACGCCGAGGCGATGGAAGACGCGCTGCGCCGCGTGCCCACCGAACTGCGCCGCAACCGCCGCGCGGTGGCGCAGGACGACTTCTCCTCGCTGGCGCTGCAGACGCCGGCCTGCGACCTGGGCCGCGCCGAATGCCTGCCGTTGTTCCACGCGCCCAGTCGCAGCCGCAAGCCAGGGTGTGTCAGTGTCATCGTCTGGCCCGCACGCGACACGCGTCACCCCAACGCGCCGGTACCCGACGCCTGGCAACTGACGCAGGTGTGCCGCTGGCTGGACCGCTGGCGCCTGGTGACGACCGAGCTTTACGTGGCGCCGCCCACCTACCGGCGAATCGCGGTGGCGGTGTCGGTGAAGGTGCGTGCCGGCTTCGGGCTGGACGGGGTGCGCGACTGGGTCAACGTCGCCCTGCGCCAGTACCTGGCCCCGCTGCCACCGTATGGCCCGGCCGGCGCCGGCTGGCCGCTGGGCCGGCGCGTGATGGCGCGTGAGCTTGAAGGCGTGGTGATGCAGGTCGAAGGTGTCGACTATGTTGACGTGCTGCGGCTGGACCTGGTATCGACCGATGCTGCGGGCCAGCAGCGCTGGGCCGCTGCTGCCGTCGTGCCCCTGGCCGACTGGGAGCTGCCCGAGCTCGCCGCCGTGACCGTGCTCGACGACCGCACCGCCTTCCCTGCCCCAGGCGCCGGGCTCCGCCCACCGCCGTCGCGCCCTGCCGTACCGGTCCCGGTGATCAGGGACGAGTGCTGACATGCGCGTGATCCCCGAATCCGGCATGTTGACGCTGCAGGGGCGCGAGGCCTTTCAGCGCTGTCTGCTGCAGGACACCCTCTTGGTCGGCGATGTCGTCACCTTGGCCAGCACGCCGCCGCCAGCACCGTCGGCCGACACCGCAGGGCCCTTCACCGGCGGTTTTGCCGGGCTGGCCTTCGACCGCCGTTGCCGGCTGTTCCATGCCCGGCCTGACGCGGCGCAGGTCGAGAACGTGCTCTGGGGCCGCACTGGCAGCGCGGGTGCAAACGACGGCACGCCGCACCCGTGGCCAATCACGGCCGCAGGCACCGAGGTCGACGGCGCACCCACCGGCGCGCTGCCCCAAACGCCGGTGGCGCTGGCCTGCGACGCGCAGGACTACCTCTACATCGCCGACCCAGCGGCCCTGACCGTCTGGCTGGTCGACGTGTGGCAGCAAGAGGTGGCACGCGCTTTTGACTTTGATCACGCGCCGCAAGACCTGGCGACCTGCGACGACGCCCTCTACGTGCTGCTGGACGACGGCAGCACCTGGCAGCTGGCGCCTTGCGACGACCCCCATCGCACGCCCTGGCCGCTGTGCGCTGGCGCCAAACGCCTGTGCGTGGCGCGCACGCCCAAGCGCAAGCCGCAGGCCTGGGTGCTGCGGGCGCCCGGCACCGGGGCTGCCGAGTTGCAGGCCTTGCACCTGACGCTGACCGTGCCCGCACCCTTTTGCACCGATATCGCCTTCGAGCGCCTGGATGCCAACGGCCTGGCGGTGCTGGTGCTGGCCCAGCGCCCGGGCGAGAATTTCACCCGGCTGCAAATCGACGGCAAGACGGCGCTGACCCTGCCGGCCGGCCTGTCGGCGCCGCACTACGACGGCCGCGGCATCGAGCCCGCACCCGATGGCCGCTTGGCCTACTGGACAGTGCACGGTGTGCTGCGCCACGCTGCGCCGGCGCGGGCACATTACCTGACACGCGGGCGCCTGTTCGCTTTCGGGCTGGACAGCGACCGCGACCAATCGTCCTGGGGCCGGGTGCGGGTTGAAGCCTGCATCCCGGCCGGCACGGCGCTGCAGCTCTATGCCTTCAGCGCCGATGACACCGACGCCAACGACCCGATGCCCGGCGCGCCGCACAGCGCCGAGGCGCCGGCGCTGTCGCTGGCGGCCTGGGCGCTGCGTCGGCCCGATGCGCAGCCCCTTTTTCTGGACCCATCGGCGCGCCCGCTGGCGCCCGCGCCGGCGGACGGCTTTGCCTGGTTCGACGCCCCGGTGCCCGCCGGCCCGGGTCGCCACCTGTGGCTGGTGTTCGAGTTCGCCGGCACGCGCAGCAAGTCGCCGCGCCTGCGCAGCGTGGTGGTTGACTACCCCGGCCACGGCCTGCTGCAGCAACTGCCGCGCACGCTGTGGCGCGGACAGGCCGAGCGCGATTTCCTGTTCCGCCTGCTCATGCCGATCGCCGCCATGCTGGATGAATGGGCGGCCGTGGGTGAAGACCGCCACCGCTTGCTGGACCCGCGCATCACGCCGGCCCCAGCGCTGCCCTGGCTGGCCGGTTTTGTCGGCCTGGTGGTGGAACCCTGCTGGAGCGAAGCCGCGCAGCGCCGGCTGGTGGGTGCGGCGGCACGCCTGTTCCGCACGCGGGGCACGCAAGACAGCCTGCGCGAAATGATCGAACTGCTGACCGACGCGCAGGTACTGATCGTCGAGCAATTCAGGCTGCGGGGAGGCGGTGTCATCGGCAACCCGGCGTCCATCGCCTCGCAGGCGGTGCTGGGGGGCGGCTACCGCGTCGGCGGCATGATCGGCGAGCTCAAGCCCGGGCCCCTTGACGGTGCGCCGGAAGTCGATTTCGACGACTTCGCGCACCGTTTCACCGTTATCGTGGTGGCGCGGCTGTCGGATGAGCAGCTCGACTGCGTGCGCCGGCTGATCGACCACCACAAGCCCGCGCACACCGATTTCACGCTGTGTACCGCCGACACCGGGTTGCGCGCGGGGGTGGGTGCGCACGTCGGCTTGTCCGCGGTGGTCGGTCGCTCGGGCGGCTTCGAGCCCGCGCTGGTGGGCGACCTGGCACTGGGCGCCGGCTACGTTTTGGGCCGGCCCGAACTGGGCAGCGGAGGCCGCGAATGACGCTGGCCATTCGAGCGCTGGGCAGCCACTGGCGCAGCGCCCAGCCCATCCCGCCGCAGCGACTGCAAGGCTGGGTGCAGGCGCTTGCAGCGCAGGACGGGGACGCACTGGCTGCCAGCGTGGCGCCGCATGACGGGTGGGTCTTCATCCGCCACCTGCCGCTGCACATGCGCCTGCGCGCAGATGCCGTCGACGCCGAGGTGGGTGAGGCTTGGCGGCAGTCGTTGGCGGCGGCATTGCAGCAGGCGGCGGTCGATGAGGGCGGGCACGGGGTGGTGCGCTATCCCCACCGCCACGACGCGCTGGCCGACCTGCTCTACCGCAGCGCCCTGGGCGAGACCGCGCGCCAGTGGGCCTGGCAACGCATGGCGCTGCTGCCACGTGCCGGGCTGGGCGCGGCGCAGGCGCTGCAGCACGGCACCGTGGCGCTGCTGCGCGAACCGCAGGCGGTGTGGCCGGTGCTGGCGCGCCTGCTGGCCGGCGAGACCGCCTGTGCTTCGTTGACGGCGCTGCTGCGCGGCTGGTCAGCGGCCACCTGGCGCCAGGTTCTGCTTGCCAGCCCGCGCACCCGGCCCTATGTGCTTGATTCAACGGCAGCAACCGCCGCGACGGCTGCCGATCAGGCCGCCGCGGCGTGTCTGGACATCCCCGGTGCGGCCAGTGAGTGGCTGTCCTGGGCGCGGTCTCGACCGCATGCCGTGGCGGCGCGTGCAGAGGCCGTGCCCGCGCTGCTGGCGGCTCTGGCCTGGCCGCACGGGCGGGTGTCGCCGCTGCAGGCCGCGTCGCGTGTGATCGCCCTGCAGGATCGCATCCAGCTACCGCACCGATCGCCCCCCACCTGGCCGCCCCACGCAGCGGCAGTCCCGACCGCGCCACCGGCCGTGCGCCCCGCCCAGCCCGCCG
>JANMXG010000248.1:0-5650 GCA_031394235.1 Betaproteobacteria bacterium | reverse complement strand
CGAAGAACATAGTTCGTGGAGGTGCAGACATGGTTGTTTTTGACGCCTAACGTGTTTTCGACCTACAACTATCTATCCGTATCTGGTTATAACTGTCCATAGCTTGCCATACCTTTCCATTTTTGACGTCCATAGGTGGCTACATCCTGACCACGCGGTGATGCAGTTTTAGCTTCATAACGACGGCTTTTGGGATGCGCCAGGCGCGGTGTTGGCGGTCCCATTCGCCGCCCAGTTGCTTGATCTGGCGTTGCAGGTCGATCTCGCCGATGGCAATGCGCAGGTGCACGGTGTCTGGCAGGCGGTTGTCGATGGCGATGGGGCCTTCGTCAACCACGATTTCGACGGTGGTGTACCGCTGGCCCGATGCTGCGTCTTGCCGGTAGCGCACGCACACCATGTTTTCACCGTAGCGCTGTGCCAACTTCTTGGCGCCGGCTTGGTCGGGGCCCAGTTTTTTGGTGATCCGGACCCGGTGCAATGGGGTTGTGGGCATGGTGGCGCGCCTCGTCGGTTGCGCGTTGGCCCGGGGTGCGTGGGCACGGGCTTGCAGCGCTGCGGTGTTGGATGGATACTGTGTATATGTACAGTACCATTTCCACTGGCGTATGACCATGTCCATGACCGTTGAGCCGCCTCCCGAACGGCTGTTGGATCAGCTTCGCAGCCAGATCCGTTATCTTCACTACAGCATACGTACCGAGCAGGCTTACGTCCATTGGACGCGTGCTTTTGTGCGTTATCACGGTCTTCGGCATCCGCTTGAGTTGGGGGGTGCTGACGTTGAGCGCTTTTTGGCCTGGCTGGCCAATGAGCGGCAGGTCTCGGCGTCCACCCACAAGCAGGCCTTGGCGGCGCTGTTGTTTCTCTACCAGCGGGTGCTGGGTCAGCAGTTGCCCTGGATGGATGAGATCGGTCGTCCGCGCAGCGACGCCAGACTGCCGGTGGTGCTGGCGCACGACGAGGTTTCCCGGGTCTTGGCGGCGCTGGACGACGACCAGCGCTTGTTCGGCCAGTTGCTCTACGGCACCGGTTTGCGCCTGCTGGAAGGCCTTCGGCTGCGGGTCAAGGACATTGATTTTGAACGCCGGGCCATCATCGTGCGAGAGGGCAAGGGCAGCAAGGACCGGGTCGTGATGCTGCCGGCATCGTTGCAGCAGCCGTTGCGCCGGCAGTTGGCCGCCGCTCACGCGGTGTGGGCGGCAGATCGGGCTGCCGGGGTTGCGGGGGTGCAGTTGCCGCACGCGCTGGCCCGCAAATATGTGCGCGCGCCGTTGTCATGGGCGTGGTTCTGGGTGTTTCCGCAGGCCAGCTTGTCCGTTGATCCGCGTGGTGAGGGCGTGCGCCGCCACCACCAGACCGATCAGGCTTTTCAGCGCGCTTTCAAGCGCGCGGTGGCGGCGGCAGGGTTGCACAAGCCCGCTACGCCGCACACGCTGCGCCATTCGTTTGCCACGCATCTGTTGTTGGCGGGCTATGACATCCGCACGGTGCAAGAGCTGCTCGGCCATGCCGATGTCAGCACCACGATGATCTACACCCATGTGCTCAAGCTGGGCGGGGGCGCGGTGCGCAGCCCGATGGACAGCTTGATGGGCTTGTCGACTGACCCGGCCGAGTTCTCGGGCGTTGCGCCGGTGCGGCCTGGCCACCCGCCTGCCGCGGTGTTGCCGCCTCGGCGCAAGGCGCCGCTGGTCACCCGCGAGCCCGATGCGCGCTACACCGTTCACCCGTCATGCTTCCCGCCTACGCCGAGCTTCACTGCCGCAGCAATTTCAGCTTTCTGACCGGCGCGTCGCAGCCCGAAGAACTGGTGGCCGCGGCGCAGGCGCGCGGCTATGCGGCGCTGGCGATCACGGACGAATGCTCGATGTCGGGTGCGGTGCGTGCGCTCGGCGCGGCGCAACGCCTGGGCTTTCGGGTGGTGGTGGGGGCCGAGATGCAGTTGGTCGCGCCGTCCGCACTGCCGCCTGGCCAGTCGTCCAGCCAGTCACCCGGCCAGTCACCCGGTGCACCGCCATTGCCGGCGTCTGGCCTGGTGGCTTTGCTGCCGGTGGCCACGTCGGCCACGGCGGCCGCTGGCGGCCAGCAAGCCGCGGCCCCCACCGGCCCGCGCCTGGTGCTGCTGGCACAAACCCGGCGCGGCTACGGCAACCTGTCGCAGTGGATCAGCGTGGCCCGGCGCCGGGCGCCCAAGGGCCAGTACCTGGCGCACCCGTCCGACCTGGAGGGCCGGGTGCCCAACGCGCCTTACCTGGCCGGCCTGCCGGATTGTTTTGCCATCCTGCTGCCGGGTGCCATCCAGCCGTTCGAGACGGTGTTTGCCCATGCCATGTGGCTCAAGACCTGGTTCGGCACCGACCGCTGCGCCATCGCCATCGAGCTGCTGCACCGGCCGCACGATGCGCTGCGGCTGGATGTTCTGCCGCGGCTGGCTGCGCTCACCGGGCTGCCGCTGGTGGCATGCGGCGATGTGCTGATGCACTCGCGCGCGCGCAAGCCGCTGCAGGATGTGCTGGCCGCCACCCGGCTGGGCCTGCCGGTGGCCGATTGCGGCCTGGCGCTCGAGCCCAATGCCGAGGCCCACCTGCGCTCGCGCCAGCGCCTGGCGCAGCTGTACGCGCCGGCCTGGCTGGACGCCACGCTGACGATTGCCGCGGGCTGTGCGTTTTCGCTGTCCGAGCTGCGTTATGAATACCCCGAGGAGATCGTGCCCGCCGGCCAGACACCCGCGTCCTGGCTGCGCACCCTGACCGAGCAAGGCGTGCTGCGGCGCTTTCCGGCGGGGGTGCCGCCGGCGGTGCGGGCCACCATCGAGCATGAGCTGGCGCTGATCCACCAGCTCGCCTTCGAGCCCTACTTCTTGACGGTGGCCGACATCGTGCAGTGGGCGCGCCATCAGCGCGGCATCCTGTGCCAGGGCCGCGGCAGCGCGGCCAACTCGGTGGTGTGCTACTGCCTGGGTATCACCGAGGTCGATCCAAACGAGACCAGCCTGCTGTTCGAGCGCTTCATCAGCGCTGAGCGCAACGAGCCGCCCGACATCGACATCGACTTCGAGCACCAGCGCCGCGAGGAGGTGATCCAGTACATCTACCGCAAATACGGCCGCCACCGCGCCGCGCTGACCGGGGTGATGATCAGCTACCGGCCGCGCTCGGCGTTGCGCGATGTGGGTCGGGCGCTGGGGCTGGACCTGGACCGCATTGCGGCGGTGTCTAAAGGTCAGCAGTGGTTTGATGGCCGCACCATCGCGCCCGACCGGCTGCGCGAGCAGGGGCTGGACCCAGACTCCCTGGTCTGCCGCCAGTGGATGGCGCTGACGCAGCAGCTGATCGGGTTTCCGCGCCACTTGAGCCAGCATCCGGGTGGTTTTGTGATCGCGCGCGACGACATCTCGCGCCTGGTGCCCGTCGAGAACGCCGCGATGGCGGGCCGCACCGTGATTCAGTGGGACAAGGACGACCTGGACGCGCTGGGCTTGATCAAGGTCGACATCCTGGCGCTCGGCATGCTCAGTGCCATCCGGCGCGCGTTGGCGATGGTGGGTGACAAGCTGGGTGTGCCCGGCTTTGGCATGCAGCAGGTGCCGCGCGGCGATGCGCCGGTCTACGAGATGCTGTGCCGCGGCGACAGCGTGGGCACTTTCCAGGTCGAGAGCCGGGCCCAGATGAGCATGCTGCCGCGGCTCAAGCCGCGCTGCTATTACGACCTGGTGATCGAGGTGGCCATCGTGCGGCCCGGGCCGATCCAGGGTGGCATGGTGCACCCCTACCTGCGCCGCCGCTCGGGCGAAGAGGCGGTGGACTACCCCAGCCCCGAGGTCGAACAGGCGCTGGGCCGCACGCTGGGCGTGCCGATCTTTCAAGAGCAGGTGATGCAGCTGGCCATTATGGCGGCCGATTTCACCCCCGGCGAGGCCGACCAGCTGCGCCGCGCGATGGCCGCCTGGAAACGCAAGGGCGGGCTGGGCCCGTTCCATGAGCGGCTGGTCGGCCGCATGGTGGCCAAGGGCTACGCGGCCGACTACGCCGAGCGCATCTTCAAGCAGATCGAGGGCTTTGGCGAGTACGGCTTCCCCGAGAGCCATGCCGCCAGCTTTGCGCTGCTGGTCTATATCAGCGCCTGGCTCAAGCACCACCACCCGGACGCCTTTCTGGCCGGCCTGCTGAACAGCCAGCCGATGGGTTTTTATGCCCCGGCCCAGCTGGTGCGGGACGCACGGGAACACGGGGTGACGGTGCTGCCGGTGGATGTGCTGCACAGCCAGTGGGAGAGCACGCTGGAAGCGGCGTCGGCGCAGGCGGCGCGCCCTGGCACGGCAGGCAGCGCAGGCAGCGCAGGCAGCGCAGGGTTGCGCCCGGTGCGCCTGGGTTTTAACCGCCTGATCGGGTTCAGCGAGGCGGACGCGCGCCGGCTGGTAGCCGCCCGCGACAGCGCGCTGGCCGATCAAGGCAGTGAGGGCGGTGAGGGCGGCGCAGGTGCCGAATACGGGGTGGCTGTGGCTGCCACGCCGCCGCCTTTTGCCAGCGTCGAAGACCTGGCCCGCCGCGCCGGCCTGGACGCCCACGCGCTGCAGCTGCTGGCCCAGGCCGATGCGCTGGCGCCACTGATCGGCCACCGGCACCAGGCGGCCTGGGCCGTGCGCGGCATCGACACCCGGGCCACGCCGATGCTGCAGGCCACCCGCACGGCTGAGGGCACAGCGCTGCTGGACGCACCGGCCGCCGGCCCGGCGCTGCTGGCCGACTACCTCAGCACCGGCCTGTCGCTCAGCAACCACCCGCTGGCCTTGCTGCGCCCCCAGTTGCAGGCGTTCAAGGTGCAGCCGGCGGCGGTGCTGGCCCTGTGCCGCAACGGCCAGCTGGCACGGGCGTCGGGCCTGGTCACCCACCGCCAGCGGCCCGAGACCGCCCGTGGTGTGGTGTTTGTCACCCTGGAGGACGAGACCGGCGCCGTCAACGTGATCGTCTGGCCCACGGTGGCCCAGGCCCAGCGTGTGCCGCTGCTGGCGGCCACCTTGCTGACGGTCTATGGCGTGTGGCAGCGCGAGGGCGAGGTGCGCCACCTGATCGCGCACCGGCTGGTCGACCACTCGGCACTGCTGCAAGGCCTGGTCAGCAAAAGCCGCGATTTCCACTGACGGGTGGACCGGCCGCTGCGCCTGGGCCTGCAAACACACAGTCACCTTTGCCTCCGCATTCACCTTCACCTTCGCCTTCGCCTTCGCTTGCACCGACGCCGGCGCCCACGCCCACGCCCACGCCCGCAAGCCGTCGTGCCCGGCTACCGCTGTCTGGCTGAAAATACCGGCATGACTGCCCCAGCCGCCCCCAACACCTCGCCCACCGCCGCCATCACCACCACCGCCACCGCCACCACCACCGCCTGCACCACCGCCTGCACCGCCGCCACCACGCCGCTGATGCCCCAGACCCTGCAGTGGCTGCCCGCCGCCGGCCCCGGCGCGCAGTTGATGATCCTTCTGCACGGCTGGGGCGGGCGGGCCGCCGACATGGCCCCGTTGGCCAAGCGCTTGCGCCAGGCCTTTCCGCAGGCCGTGCTGCTGGCGCCCGAGGGTTTTGAGGCGGCCGACAGCGGCGGCGGCCGGCAGTGGTTTGATGTGGCCGGCGCCAACGGCCCGGTCACC
>JANMXG010000247.1:0-20794 GCA_031394235.1 Betaproteobacteria bacterium | reverse complement strand
AAACGGCAACAAATACACCTTCCGCCTGCGGCCGTCCACCTACATGCAGTCGGCGATGTTGGTGCCCGAGGCGGTCAAGCTCAAGAAAAAGCGCTGGGCCATCGTCTACCCCAACTACGAGTACGGCCAGTCGGCGGTGGCGACCTTCAAAGCGCTGCTCAAGGCGGCGCAGCCCGATGTCGAGTTTGTGGCCGAGCAGGCGCCGCCGCTGGGCAAGCTCGACGCCGGCAGCGTGGTGCAGGCCCTGGCCGATGCCAAGCCCGACGCGATCTTCAACGTGCTGTTCGGTGCGGATTTGTCCAAGTTTGTGCGCGAGGGCAATACCCGGGGCCTGTTCCAGGGCCGTGAGGTGGTCAGCATGCTGACCGGCGAGCCCGAGTACCTCGACCCGCTCAAAGACGAGTCCCCCAACGGCTGGATCGTCACCGGCTACCCCTGGTACGGCATCCAGACGCCCGAGCACAAGGCGTTTTTCCTGGCTTACCACGCCAAGTACAACGACTACCCCCGGCTGGGCTCGGTGGTCGGCTACAGCGCCATCAAGTCGCTGGCGGCCGGTATCACCAAAGCCAAGAGCACCGAGACCGAAAAGCTGATCACCGCCTTTCGCGGCCTGGAGCTGATGACGCCGTTTGGCAAAACCCAGTTCCGCGCCCAGGACCACCAGAGCACGATGGGCGCTTACGTTGGCAAAACCAAAAACGACAAAGGCAAGGGCACGATGGTGGACTACGTCTACCTGGACGGCGCCAAGTACCAGCCGACCGATGCCGAAGTGAAGAAGCTGCGGCCGCAGGATTGACCCACCAGAAGCACATTTGGCGCTCCCTGCCAGGGGGCGCTGCTGGCGGACGGGCCGCGCCAGATCCGCGGCGGCCGCTTGACCGGCCAATCCGCGCCCGATGACCCCATGACCTTTGCATGACGCTGTCCGGTTTTCTTGTCCAACTGCTCAACGGCCTGGCCGGCGCGTCGTCGCTGTTCCTGGTGGCGGCGGGGCTGTCACTGATTTTTGGCGTCACCCGCATCGTCAACTTTGCGCACGGCTCATTTTTCATGCTGGGGGTCTACATCGCCTACAGCGCGGTCGAGCGGCTGGGGCCGGTGCTGGGTTTCTGGCCAGCGCTGGTGTTGGCGGCACTGGCGGTGGGCGTCATCGGCGCTGTGGTCGAGGTGCTGCTGTTGCGCCGCATTTACCGCGCGCCCGAGCTGTTCCAGCTGCTGGCCACCTTTGCGCTGGTGCTGGTGATCAAGGACGCCGCGCTGTGGCTGTGGGGGCCGGAGGATTTGCTGGGCCCGCGTGCGCCCGGCCTGAGCGGGGCGGTGGACATCCTGGGCCGGCGCTTCCCCAGCTACGACCTGCTGCTGATCGTCGTCGGCCCGCTGGTGCTGGGCGCTTTGTGGCTGCTGCTGACCCGCACCCGCTGGGGCACGCTGGTACGCGCCGCCACGCAAGACCGAGAGATGGTGGCCGCGCTGGGCGTCAACCAGGCCTGGCTGTTCACCAGCGTGTTTGCGCTGGGCGCGCTGCTGGCCGGCCTGGGCGGCGCGCTGCAATTGCCGCGCGAGCCGGCCTCGCTCAATCTTGACCTGCTGACCATTGGCGACGCGTTTGTGGTGGTGGTGGTGGGCGGCATGGGGTCGATTCCAGGCGCTTTTGTCGCGGCGCTGCTGATTGCCGAGATCAAGGCGATGTGTGTGGGCATCGGCACGGTGCAGTGGTTCGGCATCGACTTCAGCTTTTCCAAGCTCACGCTGGTGGCCGAGTTTCTGGTGATGGCGGTGGTGCTGGTCTGGCGCCCCTGGGGCCTGATGGGCCGGGCCCAGGCGCCCACGCGCAACACCGCAGCGATCGAACCACCACTGCGCCCGGCCAGCCGTGCGCTGCAGCTGGCCGCCATGCTGCTGGGCCTGGGCTTGCTGGCGCTGCCTTGGTTGACGACAGCCAGCCCCTACACCACCGTGCTGGCGATCGACCTGCTGACCGCCGCGCTGTTTGCGGCCAGCCTGCACTTCATCATGGGGCCGGCGGGCATGCATTCATTTGGCCATGCCGCCTACTTCGGCCTGGGCGCTTACGCGGCGGCGCTGCTGATGCTCAAAGCCGGCTGGGCCATGGAGGCGGCGCTGCTGGCTGCGCCGCTGCTGGCTGGCGCCGGGGCGGTGCTGCTGGGCTGGTTCTGTGTGCGGCTCTCGGGTGTCTACCTGGCGATGCTGACGCTCGCGTTTGCCCAGATCATCTGGGCCGTTACCTTCCAGTGGGACGATTTCACCGGCGGCAGCAATGGCCTGACCGGCGTCTGGCCGGCGGCCTGGCTGACCGACAAACGCGCCTACTACGGGCTGACGCTGCTGGCCGTGGCGGGCGGGGTGTTGGCGCTGCGCCGCATCTTGTTTTCGCCGTTTGGCTACGCCATGCGCGCCAGCCGCGACTCACCGTTGCGCGCTGACGCCATCGGCATCGATGTGCCGCGCATCCAGTGGGCCGCGTTTGTGGTGGCGGCCGTGTTTGCCGGTCTCGCGGGTGCGCTCTACGCCTTCAGCAAGGGCAGTATCTCGCCCGACAGCATGGGGGTGGGCAAGTCGGTGGATGGCCTGGTGATGGTGCTGCTGGGTGGGGTGCAGACGCTCGCCGGTCCGGTCGTGGGCGCTGTCAGTTTTACCTGGCTGCAAGACACAGTGGCCCGATCCACCGACTACTGGCGCGCGCTGCTGGGCGGCATCGTGCTGCTGCTGGTGCTGGTGTTTCAGATGGGCATTGCCGGCTTTGTCGGGCAACTCTTTGACCGTCGAAAAACCGCATGAGCCTTTTGACGGTCAGCAACCTGGGCAAGTCCTTCGGCGGCAACCGCGCGGTGGACGGCATCAACTTCACGGTCGCGCAAGGCGAGTTGCTGGCGCTGATCGGTCCCAACGGCGCCGGCAAGTCCACCACCTTCAACATGGTCAACGGCCAGCTCAAGGCCGATTCGGGCTCGATCCGGCTGGACGGGCAAGAGCTGATCGGCCGCAAGCCGCGTGAGATCTGGAAGCAGGGCGTAGGCCGCACCTTCCAGATTGCCGAAACATTCGCCTCGTTGACGGTGATTGAAAACGTGCAGATGGCGCTGATCTCGGCCGACGACCGGCTGTTCTCGATGTGGCAGCGGGCGGCAGCCTACCGGCGCGGCGATGCGATGGCGCTGCTGCGCCAGGTCGGCATGGCCGAGCAGGCCGAGCGCCCTTGCAGCGTGCTGGCCTACGGCGATGTCAAGCGGGTGGAGCTGGCGATTGCGCTGGCCAACAGCCCCAGGCTGCTGTTGATGGACGAGCCCACCGCCGGCATGGCGCCGCAGGAGCGCAATGACCTGATGGCGCTGACCAAGCGCCTGGTGGTCGAGCGAGGCCTGGGCGTGCTGTTCACCGAGCACAGCATGGACGTGGTGTTTGCCTATGCCGACCGGCTGATCGTGCTGGCACGCGGCCGGCTGATCGCCGAAGGCACGCCGGCTGAGATCCGCGACCATCCCCAGGTGCAGGCGGTCTACTTTGGCTCGGGCAAGACGTTTGAGAAAGCCAAGCCATGAGCGTGCCTGACACTCGCTTGCCATACGCGGCCCAGCTCAACGGACCTCTGCTGGCAGCCACCGGCCTGTGCGCCTGGTACGGCGCCGCACAAATCCTGTTCGACGTAGGCTTGAGCGTGCGGCGCGGCGAGGTGGTGGCGCTGATGGGCCGCAATGGCGCGGGCAAGAGCACCACGCTGAAGGCACTGATGGGCATGCTGGCGCGGCGCAGCGGCGCGGTCAGCTTCATGGGCCGCGACATCAGCACGGCCGAGCCGCACACCATCGCCCGCGCCGGCCTGGGTTTTGTGCCCGAAGACCGGCGCATTTTCAGTGACCTGACGGTGCTGGAAAACCTCGAAGTGGGCCGCCAGCCGGCGCGGCGCTGGCCCGACGGCAGTGCCGCGCCGGGCTGGACCCCCGAGGCGTTGTTCGCCCTGTTCCCCAATCTGGGCGAGATGCACAACCGCCCGGGCGGCCGCATGAGCGGCGGCGAGCAGCAGATGTTGACTGTTGCCCGCACGCTGATGGGCAACCCGCTGCTGGTGCTGCTGGACGAGCCCAGCGAAGGCGTGGCCCCCTTGATCGTCGAGCAGATGGCGCAGATGATCCTGGCGCTCAAGGCCCAGGGCGTCAGCATCTTGTTGTGCGAGCAGAACATGCACTTTGCCGAGTTGGTGTGCGACCGGGCCTATGTGCTGGAAAAAGGCCAGATCCGCCACCAGTCCAGCATGGCCGAACTGGCGGCCAACGAGGACGTCCGCCGCGCCTACCTGTCGATCTGACCGCCGCCCCACCTGCTGTTCGACCGCGTCCCTGTTTCCCACTGTGCCCCCCACCGGAGAGACCCATGAAAACCACCCCTTCCCTGCTGTCCCGCCGCATCCTGCTGCAGTCCCTGGCGGCCGGCGCTGCCACCGCGTCCCTGCCTTTGATGGCGGCAGCCAAGCTCAAGCCTGGCGCCAGCGCCGCGTTGCTGGTGGTTGATGTGCAGAACTGCTTCGTTACCGGTGGCACTCTGCCGGTGGCCAAAGGCGAGGAGGTGGTACCGGTGATCAACAAGCTTTCGGCGGCTTTCGCCAACATCGTCGTCACGCAAGACTGGCACACCGCCGGCCATGCCTCGTTTGCCAGCACCCACAGCGGCAAAAAGCCGTTCGAGACCACCACGCTGAAATACGGCACCCAGGTGCTGTGGCCCGACCACTGCGTGCAGGGCACCGAGGACGCCGCACTGCACAAGGATTTGAAACTGCCCACCGCCCAATTGGTCATCCGCAAGGGCTACAACAAGGGCGTGGACAGCTATTCGGCGTTCCAGGAGGCCGACCGCAAGACCGTGACCGGCTTGGCCGGCTACCTCAAGGCGCGTGGCATCAAGACGGTCTACGTCACCGGCCTGGCGACTGATTTTTGCGTCGGCTGGACAGCGATGGACGCACGCGCCGCCGGCTTCGAGGTGTTTGTGGTCGAGGACGCCTGCCGTGCCATCGACCTGAACGGCTCGCTGGCGGCAGCCTGGAAGCAGATGACGGCCAAGGGCGTCAAGCGCATCCAGAGCAGCGACATCGAGCTGGCCTGATCCGGCCCTTTGCACTTTTGAGCCCGGCCACTGTCCTGCTGCACGTCAACGGCCGGGTTGAATCCCTGGCGGTGGACAGCGCCGTGCCGCTGCTCACGGTGCTGCGCAACGACCTGGGCCTGAACGGCCCCAAGTACGGTTGCGGCCTGGGGGAATGCGGCGCCTGCATGGTGCTGATCGACGGCCGGGCGGCGCGGTCCTGTGCGTTGCCGCTGGCGGGTGTGGCTGGTCGCGAGGTGACGACGCTGGAAGGATTGGGCAGCGCTGCGGCGTTGCATCCGGTGCAGCAGGCGTTTATCGAGGCCCAGGCTGCGCAGTGTGGCTACTGCCTGAACGGCATGGTCATCGCCACCGTGTCCTTGTTGCGGCGCACACCGCAACCCACCGAGGCCCAGGTGCGGGCGGCGCTGTCGCACAACCTGTGCCGGTGTGGCAGCCACCTTGAGATCCTGGCGGCGGTGAAATTGGCCGCTGACAGCATGTTCGCAGCCCACCTGGCGGCGCCATGACGGGCGCCACCGGCCCGACCGGCCCGACCGGCCCGACCGGCGCCACCGGCCAGGCTGGCCCGACCGGCCTCACCGACGCCTGGCGCAGCCGCGCCGACTTCCGCCGCGCCGGCAGCGTGTTGCTGGTGCTGCGCGACCCGCCCGCGCCACCGCCGCCAACGCGCGGCCAGCCGCCAGTGGTGGCGGGCGATCCGGCCGAGGGGCTGGAGGTCCTGCTGGCGGTGTTTGATGCCGGCAGCGCGCCGGACGGGCAGGGCGCCGACGGGGAGGGTTCAGGTGCCGGCTGCCGCACCGGCGCCATCGCACTGGTGGGCCATGTCGATCTGGGCACCGGCATCCGCACCGCCTACGGCCAGATCGCCGCCGAGGAGCTGGATCTGCCAATGGCGGCGGTGCAGGTGGTGCTGGGCGACACCGCCCGAGCGCCCAACCAGGGCCCGACCATCGCCAGCACCTCCCTGCAGCTGCATGCCCAGCCGCTGCGCGCGGCCGCCGCCCAGGCGCGTGCCTGGCTGGTGGCGGCCGCCGCCGAGCGCTGGGCGCTGCCTGCGGCACTGCTGACCACCCAGCCCGGCCAGGTGATGGCACCCGACGGCCGGCAGATGGACTATGCCGAGCTGCTGTCCGGCCAGCATGTCGAGCTGATGCTGGCGCCCGGCACAGCCACCAAGCCGGTGGCCGACTACTCGCTGGTGGGCCAATCCGTGCCCCGCGTGGACCTGCTGGCCAAGGTTACCGGCGCGGCGGTCTATGTGCACGACCAGCGCCTGCCCGGCATGTTGCACGGCCGGGTGCTGCGCCCGCCGTACGCCGGGCTGGATGCGGGCGATTTTGTCGGCCGCTCCCTGCTGGCGGTGGACGAGGCCTCAGTCGCGCACCTGCCCGGCATCGAGAAGATCGTCGTTATCGGCGATTTCATCGGCATCGTCGCCCAGCGCGAGGACCAGGCTGACGCCGCCATGCAGGCCTTGGCGGTCACCTGGGCGCCGCACACGCCATTCGCGGGGCTTCCGCCGCTGGACAACTTGGCTCAGGCGATCAGCGCGCATCCCAGCACGCCGCGCATCGTCGCCCAGCAAGGAGACGTGGACAGCGCGCTCGCCGGCGCCGCCATCCGGCTCGACCGCAGCTACGTCTGGCCATACCAGCTGCATGCCTCGATCGGCCCGTCCTGCGCGCTGGCCGATTGGCGCGGCGATGCCGCCACGGTCTGGACCGGCAGCCAGAACCCGCATGTGCTGCGTGCCGACCTGGCCACACTCACCGGCCTGCCGGCGCCCGCCATCGAGGTGATCCGGCTGGAGGCCTCGGGTTGTTACGGCCGCAATGGCGCCGACGACGTGACAGCCGATGCGCTGTTGTTGTCGCGTGCCGTCGGCCGACCAGTGCGGGTGCAGCTGACGCGTGAGCAAGAGCATCTGTGGGAGCCCAAGGGTGCCGCCCAGCTGATGCAGGTTCGCGGCGGGCTGGCGGCCGATGGCTCCCCGGCGGGCTACGATTTTTCTACCAGCTACCCCAGCAACGGGGCGCCCACGCTGGCCCTGTTGCTGACCGGCACGGTGCCGGCCGTGGCCCAGGCCTACGAGATGGGTGACCGAACCGCGGTGCCGCCATATGGCTACACCGACCAGCGCATCACCGTCAACGACATGGCGCCAATCCTGCGGGCCAGCTGGCTGCGGGGGGTGTCGGCCCTGCCCAACTCGTTTGCCCACGAGTGCTACATCGACGAGCTGGCCAGCGCCGCCGGTGTGGACCCGGTGGCTTACCGGCTGCGCCATTTGCACGATGCACGCGCCGCCGAGCTGGTGCGGGCCACGGCGGACAAGGCCGGCTGGTTGCCACACACCGCGCCGCAGCAGCAGCCGGCAATGTCCAGCGCAGTCGGCCGTGACGCCCAGCTTACGGACGCAACCCCCGGCGACTGGCAACGCGGCCAGGGCTTTGCCTATGCACGTTACATCCACAGCAAGTTCCCCGGTTTTGGCGCGGCCTGGGCCGCCTGGGTGGCCGATGTCGAGGTCAACCGCGCAACGGGCGAAGTGCATGTGGCCCGGGTGGTGGTGGGTCACGACGCCGGGCTGATGATCAACCCGCGGGGCGTTGAGCAGCAAGTGCACGGCAATGTGCTGCAGACCACCAGCCGGGCGCTCAAGGAGCAGTTGCGCATCGATCCGGTCACGCGCACACCGGCCAGCCGGGAGTGGGGCGCCTACCCGATCCTCAACTTCCGCGAGGTGCCCACCGTCGATGTGCTGCTGATGCCTCGCCCGGGCGAGCCAGCGCTGGGCGTGGGTGAGTCGGCGTCGGTGCCGGGCACGGCGGCGATTGCCAATGCGATCTTCGACGCCACCGGCGTCCGGCTGCGCCAGCCGCCGTTCACGCCCGAGGTGGTGCGGGCGGCGCTGCAGGCCGCCGCAAAAGCGCCTGCCCAGGGTGGGCCGGGCACCGCAGCGCCAGCCGGCAGCCCGTCCGCTGCGCCGCGCCCGGCCGATGAGGTCCCGGCGCCGATGCCCGGTTGCTTGCCGCTGGCCGGTCCGGCGTTGGCCGCCAACCCGCAGCGCCGCAGCAAATCGATCCGGGCCGTGGCGGGCGCGCTGGTGGCTGGTCTGCTGGGCCTGGGCGCGGCGGCGCTGGGCTGGCGGCCGGCGATTGCGCCCGTTGCGGCCAGCCTGGCCGGTGTGTACAGCCCGCAGCTGCTGGCCCGTGGGGCGGCGCTGGCGGCCATCGGCAACTGCGTGGCCTGCCACACCGCCGAGGGTGGCCTGCCCAACGCCGGCGGCCGGCCGCTGGTCACGCAGTTCGGTACCGTCTACAGCAGCAACCTCACCCCTGACCCCACCACCGGCATCGGCCAGTGGTCGTTTTCTGCCTTCCAGCGGGCGATGCGCGAGGGGGTGTCGCGTGACGGCCACCGGTTGTACCCCGCCTTCCCGTTCACGGCCTTCAGCCAGACCACCGACGACGACCTGCAAGCGGTCTTTGCCCACCTGATGTCGCAACCCCCAGCCGTGGCGCGGGTGCCCGAGACTCGGCTGGCTTTTCCGTTCAACCTGCGGCCGTTGCTGGGCCTGTGGACCGCGCTCTACCTGCAGCCGGGCGTCGTGCCTGCCGCAGCAGCCCAGCCGGTCGCGCCGACGGCCGATCCTGACACCGTCCGCTCGGCGCAGTGGCAGCGCGGCGCCTACCTGGTCAACGGCCTGGGCCACTGCGGCGCCTGTCACACGCCGCGCAACGCACTGGGCGCCGAGCAATCCGGCAGCGCCTACCTGGGGGGGGCGCTGGCCGACGGCTGGGATGCGCCAGCCCTGGGCCTGTTGGGCCGGTCACCCGTGCCCTGGACCGAGGCCGCGATGTTGCAGTACCTGCGCAGCGGCCACCATGCCGAGCACGGCATTGCCGGCGGGCCGATGGCGTCGGTGGTCCAGGGGCTGGCCACCGCGCCCGAGGCCGACGTGCGGGCGATGGCGCATTATCTGGTGGCGTTGCAGCCGGCTGCCGCACCGGTTGCGGCGGCAGACAGCGTCGCCGCCGCCCGGTCTGCAACGCTGCCGGGCCCGGCGCAGCGCCTGTTCGAGTCGGCCTGCGGCGCCTGCCATCACGCCGGCGATGGACCCGAGGTGCAGGGCCTCAACCAGCCGCTGGCCTTGAACATCAACCTGCACAGCAGACGGCCCGACAACCTGGTGCGCACGGTGCTGGACGGTATCTGGCAGCCGGCGTTTCCGGCATCGGCCACATGCCGGCGTTCCGCCACGCTCTGGACGATGACCAGGTCGCCGAGCTGGCCGGCTGGATGCGCCAGCACTTTGCACCCGGCCAGCCGCCCTGGACCGACTTGTCGGCAACCGTCGCCCGGCTTCGGGCTGGGGTGAACTGAGCCCGCAGCGACCGCGACCGGGAACGCCGCCCGCCAGCACGGTAGCCGCAGCGCCAACCGGTCTGCGCATCCTGTCAGCGCAACCAGTCGGCGCAACCCGTCAGCGCAACCCGGCCAGCAGCGCCAATGCCGCCGGCAGTCCCGCCATCGCCAACAACGTGGACACGGTCACCAGCCCGGCAACGTAGGCACCGTTGCCACCCATCCGGGCGGCCAGCACATAGGCGCTGCTGGCGGTGGGCATGGCGGAAAACGCCACGATCACCGCCTGCTGGGCCGGCGGCAGGCCGAGCCCGATCACCAGGGGAATCGCCACCGCCGGCATTGCCAGGTGGCGGATCGCCAGCAGACCGCCGGCCAGCCCTGGCGCCTGGCGCAGCGCACCGAAACGCAGCCCGGCGCCCACCGCCATCAAACCCAGCGGCAGCGCTGCAGCACCGATGCGTGCCATCGTGGTGGCCACCAGGTCCGGCAGCTGCAGGCCGCCCAGGTTGGCGGCCAGCCCCGACACGGTGGCCAGGATCAGCGGATTGCGCAGCAGCTCGCGCAGGTAGCCGTGGCCACCCTGGCGTGCCAGTGGCCAGACGGCGGCGACATTGCACAGCGGCACACACAGCGACACGATCAGCGCTTGCCAGGCCAGGCCCGGTGCGCCGGCCAGCCGCTCGGCCAGCGCCAGCGCAATATAGCTGTTGAACCGGAAGGCGCACTGCGCACCGCTGGCGTGCAGCAGGGGATCGACCCCGCGCACCCGCGCCAGCGCAAATGCCAGCACGATGCCCACGCTGGTCACCGCCACCGCGCTGCCCCCAAAAGCCAGCAATTCGCCAACGTGTATCGGGTTGCGCACGATGGCGTAAAACAAAAGCACTGGAAACAGTAAAAAGTAAACCAAGCGTTCGGCGCCGTCCCAGACAGGACGGTCCAGGCCGGTGTAGCGGCAAATCAGGAACCCCGACGCGATCAGCGCAAAGTCGGGCAACAGCAGGAACAGGTCGGGCATGGGTCGAGTGTGCCAGCGTGCTGGCAGCGCGTTTGCACGCCCGGACTGCAGGTCCGCCGGCTGCTGGCGGGTACCGATTGTTTGCGTCCGGTCAGCCGACGCGCTGCCTGCAGCGTTAGACACGGGTTACCACTCGCACCACCCCACCATGAGTCTGTCTGCCCGCTTTGTGCGCTTTTTGCGCTTCGTTCGGTCTGTTCCGTTGCTGGTCGGGTTGATGACGTCTTTTGCGCCGGGATCCCATGCCTGGGCTGCCGAGCCGCTCAACCCGATCGGCGGTGTGCGCTTCGAGCCGCAGGTTCAACTGGCCGGCCAGCCGCTGCTGCTCAACGGCACCGGTTTGCGGGCGCAGTTCGTCTTCAAGGGCTATGCCGCCGGCCTGTACCTGGGCCAGCGCGCCAGCAACGCCGATGCGGTAGTGGCCCAAGGTGGCGCCAAACGGCTGCAGATGCGGATGCTGATCGACGTGCCCGCCGATCAGTTCATCAAGGCCTTTCATCAGGGTATCGACCGCAACAACCCACCCGAGGTGCGGGCGCGGCTGGCCGAGCGTGCGGCCTTGTTCGACGGGTTGCTGCGCCCGTTGGGCGAGATCCACAAGGGCGACGCCGTCAACCTCGACTTCCTGCCGGGGCAGGGGCTGCTGTTCTGGCACAACGGCCGACAACTCGGTGCCGCAATCCCGGGCGAGGATTTTTATGGCGCGCTGCTGCGGGTGTTTGTCGGCGAGCATGTCAGCGACGAGCGCTTGCGCGCCGGCCTGCTGGGCCAGCCGGCCTGAAACCAGGCCACCACGCCGAGGTCACAATCCAGCCGGCGCAAGTTTCAACGCCAGACCCTGGAGACCCCCTCAACATGACGCGATTCCACTTTTTGCTGTCGGCCATGAGCGCCGCCCTGCTGGCCACGCTGGCGCCACTGCCGGTGCTGGCGCAGGCCTACCCGAACAAGCCGGTGCGCCTGGTGGTGCCTTTCGCCCCTGGCGGCACGACCGACATCGTGGCCCGGGTGATCGCCGACAAGATCGGACCGATCCTGGGCCAGACCATGATCGTCGAGAACAAGGCCGGTGGCGGTGGATCGGTCGGTGCCAACGACACCGCCAAGGCCACGCCCGATGGCTACGCGCTGGGCATGGCCACGGTATCGACCACGGCCGCCAACCCGGCCATCAACCCGCGCATCAGCTACAACCCGATCACCGACTTCACGCCGATCACCAATGTGGCAGCCACGCCCAATGTGATCGCGGTGCACCCGTCGTTTCCGGCCAAGGACTACAAGGGCTTTCTGGCCGAGCTCAAGAAAAACCCCGGCAAGTACAGCTTTGCCAGTTCGGGCACCGGCGGCATCGGCCATTTGCAGATGGAGCTGTTCAAGAACCTGTCGGGCACCTTCATCACGCACATCCCGTACCGGGGTGCGGGGCCAGCACTCAACGACACGGTGGCGGGCCAGGTGCCGATCATCTTTGACAACATGCCATCGGCGCTGCCCTTCATCAAGGACGGCCGCCTGGTGCCGATCGTCGTATCGGCGCCGCAGCGCCTGACCCAGTTGCCCAACGTGCCAACTTTCAAGGAGGTCGGGCTGGAGCCGGTCAACCGCATGGCCTACTACGGCATCTACGGTCCCAAGGGCCTGCCCAAGGAGGTAGTGGACAAGGTCTACGCCGCCGTCAAGAAGACCACCGAGCTGCCTGATGTGAAAGCCCGCATCGAAGGCACCGGCTCGCTGGTAGTGGCCAACACTCCGGCTGAATTTGCCGCCCAGATCAAGGCCGAGTTCGAGGTCTACAAGCGGGTGGTCGAGGCACAGAAGCTCAAGCTCGATTGAGCGTGGGTGCTGCCGGCGGTGGGGCAGGGCGCCGGGCGCGGCTGGAGGAAGACACCGGCCTGGCCTTGCCGCTGGCCAGCCGTGAGCTGATCGGGCGCTTTGTCGATGCGCTGTGGATCGAGGACGGCCTGGCCAAGCTCACACTGGAAGCCTACCGGCGCGACCTGACGCTGTACGCGCACTGGCTGGCCGACACCAGCGCACGGGCCATTGCGTCCAGCACCGAGTCCGATCTGCTGGCCTACATCGCCCACCGCCATACCGGCAGCCGTGCGGCCACGGCCAACCGGCGGCTCACGGTGTTCAAGCGGTTTTTCCGCTGGGCGCTGCGTGAGCGGCTGATCGCCGAGGACGCCACGCTGCGCCTGGGCAGCGCGCGCCAGCCGATGCGGGTGCCTCAGGTGCTGTCTGAGGGTCAGGTCGAGGCCTTGCTGGGCGCGCCAGATGTGGCCGCACCGCTCGGCCTGCGCGACCGCGCCATGCTCGAGCTGATGTACGCCAGTGGCCTGCGGGTGAGCGAGCTGGTGGGCATCGCCACCGTCCGGGTGGGTCTGACCGAGGGTGTGCTGCGGGTGGTGGGCAAAGGCAGCAAGGAGCGCTTGGTGCCGTTTGGCGCCGAGGCCCAAGACTGGATCGAGCGCTACCTGGCCCGGGCCCGCGAGGTCATCTTGGGCGGCCAGCGCAGCGACGCCCTGTTTGTCACGGCGCGTGGGGATGCGATGACACGCCAGATGTTTTGGTCACTGGTCAAGCGCCATGCGCAGACCGCCGGCATCCTGGCGCCGTTGTCGCCGCACACGTTGCGCCATGCCTTTGCCACCCACCTGCTGAACCATGGCGCCGATTTGCGTGCGGTGCAGCTGCTGCTGGGCCATGCCGACATTGCCACCACCACGATCTACACCCACGTGGCGCGTGAGCGGCTGCGCCAGCTGCACGCCACGCATCATCCGCGCGGCTGACGCCGACCGGCGTTGCCCGCTGTCCTGCCGTCCCGGCAGAATCCGGGTGCATGGACCACAGCTTTCTTTCGGCGTTTGTACTTTTATTGCTGGTGTTGGACCCGTTTGGCAGCCTGCCGATCTTTGTGTCCGTGCTGCAAGGCGTGGCGCCTGAGCGCCGGCGCCGGGTGGCCCTGCGCGAAGTGGTGATCGCTTTTTGCGTGTTGCTGGCCTTCATGCTGGGCGGTCAGGGTTTTCTGGGCCTGATGCGTTTGTCTGAACGCTCGCTCGAGGTGGCCGGCGGCGTGATCCTGCTGATCATCGCGATCCGCATGATTTTCACCGGCGGTGCGGAGGTCTATGCCAACGAGACCGGGCGTGAGCCCTACGTCTTCCCGCTGGCGGTGCCGCTGCTGGCCGGCCCTTCGGCGATGGCTACCGTGCTGCTGCTGGCCTCGCGCCAGCCCGAGCGGCTGTGGTCGTGGGTGGGCGCGCTGACGTTGGCCATGGCCGTGTCGGGCGGTGTGCTGCTGGCGGCCGGCCGCATCCGCCGCTGGCTGGGTGCGTCGATGGTCTCGGCGATCGAAAAGCTGATGGGTCTGGTGCTGACGGCGGTGGCGGTGGAGATGATCCTGGCCGGACTCAAGCGATACTTCTTCGACCCTGCCTGACTGCCGACCCGACCCTTGCCCTGAAGGACACACGATGAGACTGAACCGCTGGATCCAGACCGCCATCAATACCGCCCTGAGCGCTGCCTTGATGATTGCCGGTGTCGGGCTGGGCAGCAGCAGCCAGGCCCGGCCGATCGAGCAAATCCGCAAGTCGGGCACGCTGGTGGTCGCTACCGAGGGCCAGTTTTCGCCCTTCAACTACTTCGAGGGCGCCAAGCTCACCGGATTCGAGATCGACATCGCCGAGGCGCTCGCCGCCAAGATGGGCCTGAAGGTCGAGTGGAAGACCTTCGGTTTCGATGCCTTGCTGACCGGCCTGCAGCAAGACCGCTGGGACATGGTGATCGCCTCGCACGGCGTGACCGACGAGCGCGCCAAGGCGGTGACCTTTGCCGACCCGCATTACTGCTCGGGCGGCGTCATCGTCGCCAAGACCGAGGCCATCCGCAGCGCCAAGGACTTGGCCGGCAAGGTGGTGGCGGTACAGACCGGCACCACCTACCTCGACAACGTCAAGAAGGTGCCGGGCGTCAAGGACGTGAAGAACTTTCCGCAAGACAACAATGCGCGCGCCGCGCTGATGACCGGCCGGGTCGATGCCTGGGTGGTGGACAAGTTTGTCGCCAAAGCCGCCAACCAGACCGACCCAAAGTCCGGCTTGAAGATCGGTGACTTCCTGTTCATCGAGCGTATTGCGCCGGCCGTGGCCAAGGGCAATACCGGGCTGGCGCAAGCGGTCAGCCAAGCCCTGGCGGCAATCCAGGTCGACGGCAGCTACGCCAAGATTTCGCAGCGCTGGTTCAAGGAGGACATCCGGTGCAAGTGAGGGTCCAGTGCGGATCGGTCTGAAGGCCGGGGCCAAGGCCGGAGTCGTGCCAGCGCGGGTGTGTCGGCTGGGTTGGCGGTTCGGCCGCCAGACCGCATCATGAATTCTGGGTCTGCTGGCCACTGGCGCCTGGCCTGGCCTGCCTGCTGGACCGGCCAGCAGCGCAGCAGCGCCGCGTTGTCGGCGGGCGCTGCGGCCCTGGTCGGGGTGCTGTGGGGCCTGGCCTGGCCGCTGTCCTGGGCGCCCGAGCCCATCGGCAGCAATGCCCCACTGTTTGCCGAGGGCGCCCGCATCACCGTGGCGCTCACCGCGGTGGCCGGCACGGTGGGCGTGTTGCTGGGCGTGTTGGCGGCATTGGGCAAGCTGTCCCGGCTTTTGCCGTTGCGCTGGCTGGCCAGCGGCTACATCGGCGTGATCCGGGGCACGCCGCTGCTGGTGCAGATCCTGTTTGTTTTTTTTGCGCTGCCCGAGTTGGTGCCCTGGCTGCGGCTCGACGAGTTCTCGGCAGCCTGCGTAGCGCTCGCGCTCAATGTCGGCGCCTACAACGCCGAGGCCATCCGCGCCGGCTTGCTGGCCGTGCCACGCGGACAGATTGAGGCTGCCGAGTCGCTGGCGCTGTCGCCGTGGCAAATTTTTTGGCATGTGCGATTTCCGCAAGCCATCAAGATTGCGCTGCCGCCGCTGGTCAACAACGCGGTGGCGCTGCTGAAAGACTCGTCGCTGGCTTACGCTGTGGGGGTGGTCGAGCTGACCAACGTCGGCAGCCGCATCCAGGCCGCCACTTTCAAGCCCACGCCTACGCTGATCACCACTGCGTTGATCTACCTGCTGCTGACGGCCCTGCTGACCCAGATGTCAGACGCAATAGAGCGTCGCTTTGAGGGCAGCCACCGATAGCCACGTCGGCGCGATCGTCCGGATACTCACCCCCGCCCTCATCTTGAACCCCGTCACAGGATCCGCAATGAACAAGACCCGCCTGGCCCTCGCGGCCGCCGCCGCTTTGGCCACTGGTGCTTCCGGTCTGGCGTCGGCCCAGACCGCACCGACCCCGGACGGCGACACGCAGACCGTGATCGTCACCTCGCAAAAGCGCAAGGAGGACATCCGGCAAGTACCGCTGTCGGTCTCGGTGCTTTCTGGCGAGGCGCTCAAGGACAACCAGATCAGCGACTTCGGTGCGCTGGCGCGCAATATTCCCAACCTGTCCTACTCATCGCAGGCCGGCGCAGGTCTGGCCACGCTGGAGATCCGCGGCGTCAGCTCGCAGGCGGGCTCGGCCACGGTGGCGGTCTACCTTGACGATGTCTCGCTGACCACCCGCAACCTGTACAGCCAGGGCACGGCCGAGCCGCGCTTTTTTGACCTGGAGCGGGTGGAGGTGCTGCGCGGTCCGCAGGGCACGTTGTACGGCGCCAGTTCGCTGGGCGGCACACTCAAGTTCATCAGCGTGGCCCCTGATCTGAAACGTCTGGGCGGTAGCGCGCTGGCCGAGGTGTCGAACACCAACCACGGCAGCACCAACCACCTGTTGCAAGGCGTGCTCAACATCCCGCTGGTCAGTGACCGCATCGGCCTGCGCATCGGCGTGCAATCGGGCCAGGACAAGGGCTACATCGACCAGGTCGATGTGGGCAGCCTGAAGGTGATCAACAAGGGCATCAACGGCAACCAATGGGATGTGCTCAAGCTGGGCCTGCTGGCCAAGCTGGGCCCGAACTGGAGCGTGAGCGCTGCCCTGTTCGACCAGCGGTACACCAGCCACGACATCGATGCGGCCTACCGGTCGGTGCCCGGTTACCAGAGCGCCAGCGTGGGCGCGGTGTTGCCGATCTTCCAGACCAGCAAGATCGTGCGCGAGCCCGGAAAAGACCACCTGACGCTGCCCAGCCTGACCTTGTCCGGCGACCTGGGTTTTGCTGATCTGACGGCGGTGGCCAGTGGCTACAAGCGCCGCTTCGAGCGCACACAGGACGGCACCAGCATCAATAGCGCCTACATCGGCAGTGTGGTGGCGGACGCGGCGCTGGGTGCGAAGGTGGGATTCCTGCCGTCGCAGGTCAATCTCGACAACCGGGTGGATCAAACTTCGCTGGAGTTGCGCTTGGCGTCCAAGGGCTATGAGGCCGGCGGCAGCCCCTGGACCTGGATCGGCGGGGTGTTCCTGGCCCGCACCAAGACTGAGGTTTTTGACGATGAGCCGGTGCTGGGCATCAACGCCGCATTCAAGGTTGCCGGGCGCGACATCAACGACCCGGCCCAGCTGGCCGACAGCTTTGCCGGCGCTTTTTTGGGCGACAGCTCGTACTACAGCGCGCGCCACTACAACGACCGGCAAAGCTCGGTATTCGGCGAGCTGACCTACCACGCCAGCCCGACGCTGCGCGCGATTGCGGGGCTGCGGCTGCTGCGGGCGACCGAGCATTTCACCCGCGAGGGCGACCGCTACTACGCCGGTGGCCCGTCGTCGGTGCAGATCGACAGCAGCGCCAATGCAGTGACACCGCGCTTTGCGTTGAACTGGGACCTCGACCGCCAGACCACGCTCTACACCAACATCGCCAAGGGTTTCCGGCTGGGCGCGGCAAACCGGCCGGTGCCGCTGACCGCGCTGGTCAAGCAAGACCTGGCCACCCTGGGTCTGCCGGGCGAGATCCCGGCGGCCTTCAAGCCCGACTCGCTCTGGAGCTATGAGGCCGGCAGCAAGTCGCGCCTGATGGGCGGCAAGTTGTCGCTCAACCTGGCAGCGTTCTACATCCGTTGGAACGACATCCAGCAAGATGTGGTGCTGCCCAGCTCGGGCTTTGACTTTGAGACTAACGTCGGCAAGGCCACCAGCTATGGCCTGGAGGCAGAAGCCAGATTCAAGCTGACCGAGCAGCTCACGCTCAATGCCTCGGGCAGCCTGACCCGCGCTACGTTCAATGACGACATGCCAGCGCTGGGCACCGACAAGACCACCGGCTTGCTCAATGTGCGCAAGGGCGATCGCATCCAGGGTGTGCCCAGCTTCAACGCCCGGCTCGGTGCAGAGTACCGCTTTGCGGTGGGGGCCTCCGGCAACGGCTTTGTGCGGGCCAACGGCCAGTGGACCGGCAGCAGCAACGGCAGTTTTGTGCAGGCCAGCGCCGACCACCTGCGGCCAGGTTATTTCACCGCTGACGCCAGCACCGGCCTGTCGCTGGACCGCTGGGATGTCACGCTGTTTGTGCGCAACCTGGCAAACAACCGGCAAGTCATCCAGCAGCCCTCTATCCAGGGCGTGGACACCGCCTACTACCTGCGGCCGCGCACAGTCGGGCTCAGCACCAGCTACACCTTCTGACGTTTTGGACGTCGCCGCGATAACCCACGAGCCCACCGCCATGAATCCCCTGAATCCCATGACCTTCCGCAGCGGCCCGATCCTGCGCCGTCCACACACCCGGCTTGCCCTGGCAAGTCTGTCCGGTCTAGCAGCCCTGGCGGCAAGCGGCGCTGGCATGCTGGTCGCACCGTCAGTTCAGGCGCAAGGCTACCCCAGCCGCACCATCACCCTGGTGGTGCCGTTTGCCGCCGGCGGCCCCACCGACGTTGTCGCCCGTTCGCTCAGCGTGCCGATGGCCAAGGCGCTCGGCCAGACGGTGGTGATCGAAAACCGCACTGGCGCTGGCGGCACCTTGGCGGCCGGCGCGGTGGCGCGTGCCGCACCCGATGGCTACACCTTCCTGATCCACCACAACGGCATGGCCACCGCGCCAGCGCTCTACCGCAAGCTGCCCTACAACCCCCTGACCGACTTCGAGTACGTCAGCCAGGTGGTGGATGTGCCGATGACGCTGGTTGCCCGCAAGGATCTGCCGGCCAAGACCCTGCCTGAGCTGCTTGTCTACCTCAAGGCCCAGGGCGACAAGGTCAACCTGGCCCATGCCGGCCTGGGCGCCGTCTCGCACCTGTGCGGCATGGTGTTCCGCCAGGCCGTGGGCGTGGACCTGACCACCGTGCCCTACCAGGGCACCGGCCCGGCCATGGCCGCGCTGCTGGGTGGGCAGGTGGACCTGCTGTGCGACCAGACCACCCAGACCGTGCCGCAGATCAAGGCGGGCTCCCTGCGCTTTTATGGCGTGACGACGGCGCAGCGGGTCAAGGTATTGCCCGACGCCCCGACCCTGGCCGAGCAAGGGCTCAAGGGTTTCGAGGTGATGGTGTGGCACGGCATCTACGCGCCCAAGGGCACGCCCAAGGAGGCGACCGAAAAGTTCAACGCCGCCGTACGCACGGCCTTGAAAGACCCGGTCTTCATGACCCGGATGGCCGATCTGGGGGCTGAAATCGTGCCCGACGCCAAGCTCACGCCCGAGGGCTTGCGCAGTTGGTTGAAGCAGGAGACCGATCGTTGGGGCCCGGTGATCAAGTCGGCGGGTGTGTACGCCGACTGACTTGGTCCGCTGCCGGTGAGGGCGGACCCGGCTGCGCCCGCATCCTGACAGTGCGTTTGTGGCGCTGAACGCCGGCCGGGTCGAGGGTGAGGCGCCCGATCCGCCAGCCTAAAATCGAGTCATGTCCTTGTTGCCGCGCCATGCTGCGCCCCCCTCAAATGCCCAGCTGTGTGCCGCGCTGGATGGGGTCGACGAGGTCTTGCTGCTGCTGGATGCGCGTCACCGGGTGAGTTTTTGCAACCGCGCTGCGCAGCGCCTGCTGGGTTGCGAGCCCGGACAGCCGGTGCGGGTGACGCTGGACCGCCTCAAACCGGCCTCACAGGCCGCCGTGCTGGCGGCGCTGGCCAGCAACGCCAGCAGCGATCCGCTGGCTACCGTCAGCGCGCAGTTGAATGACGGCACCGTGCTGGTGCTGGCGCTGGGTCGCAGTGTGGGCAGCGGTTGGGTCTTGCGGGGTGTTGCCACGCCGGCACACGCGGTGGCGCTGCCGCTGGCTGCCGCGGCGACCAGCGAATTGATCCGCCTGCTCTGGGACTCACCCCAGGCCCTGACCGTGCTGGACACCCAATTTGTCACCGTGGCTGCCAACCGGGCCTTTTTCGAGGCCTTTGGTTTGGTGCCCGACCAGGTGCTGGGCCGCGACCTGGTTGCCGACTTGCCGCCCGAGGACCAGGAGCAGGCCCGCCAGTGCCGGGCGCAGTGGACCGCGGCCTTGGCGGCCGGCCGCCAGCCCGAACGACAGGTCGAGCAGCGGCTGCGGGACGGCCGGGGCGGCGAGCACTGGTTCCGCTGTGCGCCCCGCTGGGTCAGCGCCGACGGCGGTGCGCCGCTGCTGCTGTGCCTGCTGCATGACATCACCGCCGAGCGCGACGCGCGCCAGCAGGCCGAGCACTCGGGCGATGAGCTGGAGCACTGGTTTGACCTCAGCCCGATCGGCATGCTGGTCTACGACAGCGCCGGCCTGGTGGTGCGCAGCAACACGGCGTTTGAGCTGCTGGTGGGCCGCATCCCTGTGCTGTTGCGCGACCTGCCCGCCGACCTGTGCCAGCTGTTGGCCTGGGAGGGCGACGCAACACACGCCGAGTTGCGGATCGGCGCCTTGCCGCTGGACGTGCGCGGCACCGTAACCCGACCCGATGGCCGGCGCCAGCGACTGCGTGCCCGCCTGCGCGCCTACCGCGGTGAGCGCGGCGTGCTTCGGGTGATGGCGATGGTCGAAGACCGCAGCCTGGAGGACGACCACGACCTGGCGCAGCTCGAAATCGGCGCGCTGATGGACACCGCCGGCGTGGGCGTGGCCACCTACGAGGCCTCGCGGGGCTGGCTCAACAGCCGGCCGCAGCGGGGTCAGTCGCCGGTCGTACCGACGGTGGTGCCGACGGTGGTGCCGCCGGTTGCACCCCTGGGCGCCGTGCCGCGCACGCCGGGCTTGGCGCCCGGTGCGGGGGCTGCCGGTCCGCCCGCCGATCGGCTGCCCAGCGCGGCGCAACAAGGCGGCTCGCGGCAGGGCGCCGCGGTGGCCGGTTCGGCAGTGCGGGCCGTCGGCCCGCAGATTACCGGCGCGCAGACTGCCGGTTTAC
>JANMXG010000246.1:0-1744 GCA_031394235.1 Betaproteobacteria bacterium | reverse complement strand
ATGGCGGCCGGGTCGCTGCGGTCCCGCCACTGGACATACAGATCGGCAAAGGCCGTGCTGGTGGCGATCAGGCGCGCCAGGTTCAGCTTTTCACCCAGCCAGCTGTTCACCTGGGTCTGGCGCAGGTCAGCCACCGCCTGCAACTGGGCCTGGGCGCGCGCACGCTCGGCCTTGAAGGCCCAACCGACGCCGATGCCGGCCAACACCACCACACAGCTGGCCGCCAGCAGCAGTGCCGCCCAGCGAGCGCGCTGAGGCTGCACGCGGGTTGGCACTGGGGTCGGCACGGGTGTTGGCACGGGCAGGGCAGCGGAATCAGGAATGTGGGGCATGGCGGTGCAGCCCTTGCCGACCCATCAATGGGCCTGAAGCCAAGGGTTGTACCACGCTGCCCGGCAGGGTCCGAGCCGCACGGGCCGTTGCGCAAGGCGCGCAAGCGGCCGACTGCGTGCGCTCAGGCGATCGTGCGCAACTCGCCTTGGCCGGTCAGATTGCTGGTGCAGCGGCCGCAGATCGTCGGGTGCGCCGCGTCGGCGCCAACATCGTCGCGGTAGTGCCAGCAACGCTCGCACTTCTGGGCGGTGGCCGGCGTCACGCTCACGGTCAACGCGTCGCCCGCAGCCAGCGTGGCGGCCGAGGTGATCAGCACAAACTTCAGGTCATCGCCCAACGAGGCCAGCAATGCATGGGTCTCGGGCGGCGCCGACACCACCACGGTGGCCTGCAGAGACGAGCCCACGCCGCCGGCCTTGCGCACGTCCTCGATCGCCTTGTTCACTGCCTCGCGTACTTCGCGGATGGCAGCCCATTTGGCCAGCAGTGCGGCGTCCGGCGTGGCCAGTGGCCAGTAGGTCTGGGTAAAGATCGTGCCGTGGCCGGGCGCAAACAGGGCCCAGGCCTCTTCAGCGGTAAAGCTCAAGAACGGCGCCATCCAGCGCAGCATGGCCTGGGTGATGTGCCACAGCGCAGTTTGTGCGCTGCGCCGTGCCAGGCTCTTGGCGGCGGTGGTGTAGAGCCGGTCTTTGAGCACATCGAGGTAAAACGCGCCCAGGTCCTCCGAGCAGTAGATGCCCAGCTTGCTGACCACCGGGTGGAACTCATAGATCTGGTAGTGCGCCAGGATCTCGTCTTGCAGCGCGCTGGCGCGGGCCAGCGCAAAGCGGTCGATCTCCAGCATCTCGATTTCGCCCACGCTGTCGGTGGCCACATCGAAATCACTGACATTGGCCAGCAAGAAGCGCAGCGTGTTGCGGATGCGGCGGTAGCCGTCCACCACCCGCGCCAGGATCTTGTCGTCACCGGCGATGTCGCCCGAGTAATCACTCGATGCCACCCACAGCCGGATGATCTCGGCGCCCAGCTTCTGGCTCACCACCTGGGGCTCGATGCCGTTGCCCAGGCTCTTGCTCATCTTGCGGCCCTGGTTGTCCACGGTAAAGCCGTGGGTCAGCAAGCCGCGGTACGGCGCGCGGCCGTAGATCGCATTGGCCAGCAGCAAGGACGAGTGGAACCAGCCGCGGTGCTGGTCATGGCCCTCCAGATACAAGTCGGCCTCGGGGCCGGTGTCGTGGTGGCCCAGGCTGCCTTGGTTGTCACTGTGGGTGCCGCGCAGCACATGCCAGAAGCTCGACCCGGAGTCGAACCAGACCTCCAGGATGTCGCTGCTCTTGTTGTAGTGGGGTGCGTCGTCGGTTCCCAGGATCTCCTCAGCGGTGGCACGGCTCCAGGCCTCGATGCCGCCCTG
>JANMXG010000245.1:0-14063 GCA_031394235.1 Betaproteobacteria bacterium | reverse complement strand
CTCGCGCAACTCGTCCAGCTTGTCGTGCAGCAACATGATCTCCAGCTCGGCCTTGAGGTTGACCTCGTAGTCGTGCGCGGCGCTGGTCCGGTCACGCTCGGCCTGGCGGTTTTGCGACATCAGGATGATCGGCGCCTGGATTGCAGCCAGCATCGACAAGAACAGGTTGAGCAGGATGTAGGGGTAGGGGTCGAAGGTGCTGCCGCGCGTGGCCAGCAACAGCGCATTGGCGCCAACCCAGACCACCATCGCCAGCCCGAACAGGCCCACGAATGTCCAGGAGCCGCCGAACGTGGCCACCGCATCGGCGGCGCGCTGGCCGCGGGTGGGCGGTGTGCCCGGATCGGTGGCAAGGTTGCGGGCGATGTGCCGGCGCTCGGCAATGTGGCTGGCCACCTTCTGGGCCTGAACGTCCAGCGCGTTGATGCTGGGCGCTTGGTTTTTGGCTGCGGTCATGGGCGGGTGGACGGGGTGGCAAAGTCGCCCGCCAGCAGCACGATGGGCTGACCGTGCGGCGTGCGGTCTGCGGCGTGGTCCCAGGCCACTGCGCAGCGGGCCAGCTCGGCAGCGTCGGTGGCACCCTTGGCGGCCACCAGATCTTCCAGCGCCGCCAGCCAGTGCTGGTAGTAGGTATCGCCCAGGTCGGCATCGCCCGCGGCCTGTGCCGTGCTGATGCGGGCCGACAGCGCGGCAGCCCACTCGGGCCAGCTGAACAGGCCGCGCTGGTGAAGCTGCAGCGTCATCGCAAAAGCCTGGGCCTGCCAGGGCTCTGCAAACACCGGTGCACTGGCGTCGAGGGGCGGCAGGCTGGGGCGGGACGGTGGGTGGCTCATCGGACAACCTCGGTAGGGTGTTCTGCGGTTTATCTGCCGCCGGGATTGATGCCCGATGGTGTGCCCAATGGTGCGCCCGATGGTGCGCAGGGCGGTGCGCCGGATCGACCGCCGGGTTCACCGGGCATGATCAAGCCGGTTTGCCGATGCGGGCCGGGGCGGGCGCGCGGGTGCTGGCGGGCTCGGGCTGCAGGGTGCTCTCCCAGGCATCGACCGAGACCCGCAGCGTGGGGTCGGTGCACTCGGGCCAAAGGTCGGTGCCGCGCAGCACCACGCTGTACAGCCACTGCGGCTGCTCGCCCAGGCCCTGGGCGTTGGTGTCGGCAAAAACATGGGTGCCATGACGGCGCTCCACTATGCCGGGCTGGTTGCGCGCATAGGCCGGCAGCCGGGTGTGGTGGTCAGGATGCAGCGCCGAGGTGCGCACCCGGTCGCCCAGCGCAAAGCGCGGCGCGCGGGAGGTCGGTCGGGTGGTGGGCGAGCCCTTGGCCAGTGCGGCGGCCACATCGGCGGCGGCCAGCCGCCGCGGCAGCGGCAGTGCCGGTTGCAGCGCATGGCCGGCGGCCAGCTCGTCGGCGCTGACCAGGCCCCGCTCCAGCAGCAAATGCTGCAGCCCGGCCAGCCAGACGCGGTAGTAGCTGAGGCCGGCATAGTTAGGCAGGGTCTCGCGGGCGGCGCGGCTTTGGTCGATGTTCCAGCCCCCGGCAGCGCCCATCGCCAGCGTCAGCGCCAGGGCACGGGGCTCCCAGGTGGCGTGCCAGAGCTCGCCCTCGGCCTCGGGGGGGGCGTGTGCAAAAACGGCGCCGTGGCCGAGCTGGCCGCCCAGGTCGGCGTGGCTGGTGTAGCTCATGGCCTAGCGCCAGGCGAGGCGGTCGCTGCTGTGACGGGCGCAGGCAGGGACGCGGGCACGGACAAGGGCGCCGTTGCCGGATCGAGCGCCAGCCCGGTGCCGATCATCGAGTCGCGGGTTACCAGGTCTGCCAGCCGGGCTTCGTCCCAGCCGTCGGTGCCGGGCGGGCGTTGCGGGATCACCAGGTAGCGCACCTCGGCGGTCGAGTCGCAGACCCGGATCGCGGTGGACACCGGCAGCACCACACCAAAGTCGGCCAACACGCCACGCGGATCACGCACCGCCCGCGAGCGGTAGGGCGCGCTCTTGTACCAGGTGGGCGGCAGGCCCAGCACCGGCCAGGGGTAGCAGCTGCACAGCGTGCAGACCACCAGGTGATGCTGCGCCGGGGTGTTGGCCAGCGCCACCATGTGCTCGCCCTGGCGGCCGGTGTAGCCCATCGAGGCGATCGCGGCGCTGGCGTCGCGCAGCAGCCAGTCCCGGAACGGCGGGTCGGCCCAGGACCGCGCCACCACACGCGCGCCGTTGCGCGGGCCGATGCGGGTTTGGTAGGTGTCGATCAACACATCGAGCGCGGCGGGGTCGATGTAGCCTTTTTCGGTCAGCACGGTTTCCAGCGCCCGCACCCGCAGGTCCATCTCGCCGAGTTCGCTGTGGTCGTCGTGGTCGTGCGGGCCGCCGTGGGGGTGGTCCTGATCGTGGTTGTCGTCGTGGTCGTGGTCGTGGCTCATGGCATCCATCCGGCGGGCGTTTGTAGGGTTTTCGGGTCGGGCAGGGGGCCCAGCCTGGGTGAGTGCGGACCGCTCACAGTGCAGCCTCGACCATCATCTGCAGGCGCTGCTGTCCTTGAAACTCGTCGATGTTGAGCCGGTAGGCCAACCGCACCCGGGCAGCCACGGGCTCGGCATGGCCGAACCAGATCGCATCGCGCAGTTGCCCGGCATGGCGCACGCGCAGTTTGAGGTGCTTTTCGCCGACCAGGCGCTGTTGCAGCACGTCCACCTCGTCGCAGAACACCGGCGCCTCGAAGCCTTGGCCCCAAACCTGGGCGTCGAGTGCCGCCACCGTGGCGATGTTGAAGTATTCCAGCGCCAGCGGGCCGTCGGTGGCCAGGCTGCGGTTCAAGGCCTCGGGCTGCAGCCACAGCGTGGCCACGGCCCGCAGTGCGGCGGCAAAGGTCGGCAGGTCGGCTTCGGCCAGGGTGCAGCCGGCCGCCATCGCATGGCCGCCAAAACGGCGCAGCACGCCGGGGTGGCGCTTGCTGACCAAGTCCAGCGCATCGCGCAGGTGAAAGCCCGGGATCGAGCGGCCCGAACCTTTGAGCAAGCCGTCCTGGCCGCGCGCCAGCACAAAGGTCGGGCGGTGCAGGCTGTCCTTGAGCCGGCCGGCGACGATGCCGACCACACCCTCGTGGAACGCCGGGTCGAACAACACCACGGCGGACGGCGTGCTGCGGTCGCCGTCGGTCGCGCCGTCGCCTGCGCCAGCCTGTTGGGCCAGCAGAGGCGCCAGCAGCAGTTCGGCTTGCTGGCGCATGTCGGCCTCGACCACCCGACGCTCGCGGTTGATCGCATCGAGCTGCTGGGCCAGGTCCAGTGCCCGCGCCGGGTCGTCGGTGGTCAGGCATTCGATGCCCAATGTCATGTCCGACAACCGGCCCGCCGCATTGATGCGAGGGCCCAACGCAAAGCCGAAATCGAAACCGGCGGCGCGGTCCGCACTTCGGCCGGCCACCGCAAACAGCGCCGCCACGCCGGCCTGCATGCGGCCGGCCCGGATGCGTTTCAGGCCCTGCGCCACCAGCCGGCGGTTGTTGGCGTCCAGCCGCACCACGTCGGCCACGGTGCCCAGCGCCACCAGGTCGAGCAGGGCGTCCAGCCGCGGCTGGCTGGCCGCGTCATACAGCCCGCGCTGGCGCTGCTCGGCACGCAGTGCCAGCAGCACATAAAACATCACGCCGACACCGGCCAGCGCCTTGCTCTCGAAGCCGCAACCCGGCTGCGACGGGTTGACGATGACATGGGCCGCCGGCAGCTCGACCGCGCCATCGGTGCCGAGTGCGGGCAGGTGGTGGTCGGTGACCAGCACCTGCAGCCCCAGCGCCCGGGCGTGGGCCACGCCAGCGATGCTGGCGATGCCGTTGTCCACCGTCACCAGCACGGCCGGCTTGTGCATCATCGCCAGGTCGACGATGGCGGGTGTCAGGCCGTAGCCGTGCACCGCGCGGTCGGGCACCATGTAGTGCACGCTGCCAGGCGCAGCACCCAGCATCACCAGGCCGCGCAAGGCCACGGCGCAGGCGGTGGCGCCGTCGCAGTCGTAGTCGGCGACCACGCAAAAATGCTGGCCGGCGGCAATCGCGTCGGCCAGCAGCACGGCGGCGTCAGTGGCCCCGCGCAGCGTGCCGGGCGCCAGCAGCCGGCCCAGGCCGTCGTCCAGGTCGTCGGCCGAGCGCACGCCGCGGGCGGCAAACAGCCGCGCCAGCAGCGGGTGCACCCCCGCCTGTTCCAGCGCAAAGGCGATGCGCGGCGGCACGTCGCGGGTGTGCAGGGTGGGTGTGTTCACAGGGCCTCCAGCACGTTGTGGGTGGCCGGCTTGCGCCAACCGGCTGCCAGCTGCTGCCACCATCTGCGGGGTTGCACGGCCCAGGTCTGCGCCAGGCGCTCGCCGCAGAGTGTCAGGCGCCCGTTACCGCCAGCGCGTTGCAGGTCGGCGATCGGGCCGGCGTCCAGTGCGCGCCAGGCGTCGCACCAGGCGGCCCAGTCTTCGGCCAGCGCGGGGCCGCGCAGCCGGTTGTCGAGTGTCGGGCTGGTGGCCAGCGCCGGTCCGGTGGGGGCTGCTGGCAACCGCCCGCAGCCGCTGAGCCAGAACGAGTTGACGGTGGGCAGGCCAGCGGCCTCGCGGCGGTCGTTCACGGCATGGGTGTAGAGCACCATCTGCACCTCGTTTTGCAGCCGGCGCACCAGGCGGGCGGCACGCTGGTCGGGCAGCCAGGGCGCGAGGTTGCGGCCGATGACCCGGTCGATCGACGCGCTGGGCAGGGCGTCGAAGCTGGGATGGGTGGCCAGCCACTGCAACGGCGCGACCCAGTGCAGCACAAAGCCTTCACTCTCGAACAGCTCGCGCACGGTGGCCAGCAGCTCGCGCGAGGCGGCCTCGTCGAGCTGCAGCGCCAGCGGGTCGGTCAGGCTGATGCCCTCGCTGCCCACGTCCAGGTGCACCGGCACCAGCTGGCCCCAGGCGGCGCTGTGGGCCTCGGGCAGCCCGAGCACGCCGGCGGTGTGGGCGGCAAAGGGCAGAGCGCCGGTTGCGCTGTCAGCGCTTGCCGGCCAGCCCCAGGCCTGTGCCAGCGCCAGCTCATGGGGGGCGTTCAGGCTGAACTCGTCGCTGCCCAGCGTGGCAACAGGCGCCAGCCGGGCCAGCAGCTGGTCGAGATGGGGCAGCGCCAGCGTTTGCAGCGCTTGCCGGCCGGCCTCGGAGACGGTGCCGGCAAAGGGGACGATGAGGTGCATGTGCCGCCATTATCCCGGCCGTCCGCGCCGGGCCGGGGCAGTGCGCAGCGCCGGCGCCCGGCAGCGATCCCACTGTTAGCATGCCTGCCCCATGAACTGGCCCTATGAATGGCAGATAGGCTGGCGCTACACCCGAGCTGGGCGCGCTGGCCGCCGCAACGGTTTCATCTCCTTCATCTCCTTCGTGTCGATGCTGGGCATCGCGCTGGGCGTTGCGGCGCTGATCATCGTGCTGTCGGGGATGACCGGCGTCCAGAAAGAGGTCACCGACCGCATGCTCAGCGTGGTGGCCCACATTGAGCTGAGCGATGTGCAGGGCAACGCACTGCCCGACTGGCAGGCCACCGCCGCGCTGACGCGCAAGAACCCCGCCGTGGTGGCTGCGGCACCTTTTATCGCGATGCAGTCGCTGATTGCGCGCGGCGACGAGATGCGCGGCGCGGTGGTGCGCGGCATCCTGCCGGCGGACGAAGCCACCATCACCCCGCTGGCCGCGCAGCTGCGGGACGGCGTGCTGGCCAAGCTGCAGCCCGGTGCCTGGAACATCGTGTTGGGCGTGGAGTTGGCGCGCACGCTGCGGGTGCACACCGGCGACAGCGTCACGCTGGTGGCGCCGGGCGGCCAAGTGACGCCGGCCGGCACGGTGCCGCGGCTCAAGAGCTTCAACGTGGTCGGCACCTTCGAGGCCGGGCACTTCGAGTACGACAGCGGCCTGGCCTTGATCCACCTGGACGATGCCGCCAAGCTCTACCGGCTGGACGGCCCGACAGGCGTGCAACTCAAGCTGGCTGACCTGCACCAGGCCCGCGCTGTGGCGCAACAACTGGCAGACCAATTGCCGCCCGGCCTGACGGTGCGCGACTGGACCCGCACCAACCGCAACTGGTTCGATGCAGTGCAGCTGGAAAAACGCCTTATGTTCATCATCCTGACGCTGATCGTCGCCGTCGCCGCTTTCAACCTGGTGTCCACGCTGGTGATGACGGTGACCGACAAGCGTGCCGATATCGCCATCCTGCGCACGCTGGGAGCCAGCCCGCGCTCGGTGATGGGCATTTTTGTGGTGCAGGGCGCTGCAAGCGGTGTCATCGGCACGCTCGGCGGCGTCGGTTTTGGCCTGCTGGTGGCGGTCAACATCGGCACGCTGGTGCCGGCGCTGGAGCGGCTGCTGGGCATGGCGTTTTTGCCCGGCAGCGTCTACCTGATCAGCCGCATGCCGAGCGATCCGCGCCTGTCGGATGTGATGCCGATTGCGCTGATCTCGCTGGCACTGGCCTTTGTCGCCACGCTCTACCCGAGCTGGCGTGCCAGCCGGGTCAAACCGGCCGAGGCGCTTCGTTATGAATAGCCCGCAGATGCCAGCATTTGCGGGTGGGCCCGTGGTGGGCTGCCAGGGCCTGAGCAAGCGCTTCACCGACGGCGGGCTGGATGTGACCGTGCTGCAAGGTGTGGACCTGGCGGTGCGGGCCGGCGAGACGCTGGCCATCGTCGGCGCGTCCGGGTCGGGCAAGAGCACGCTGCTGCATTTGCTGGGCGCACTCGACGCGCCGTCGGCGGGCAAGGTGCAGCTGATGGGCCGTGATCTGGCCACGATGAACGCCACCGCCCAGGGCGAATGGCGCAACCAGCACCTGGGTTTTGTCTACCAGTTTCACCACCTGCTGCCCGAATTCACCGCGCTGGAAAACGTGGCGATGCCGCTGCGCATCCGCCGCCAGACCGCGGCCCAGGCCCAGGCCGCAGCGCGTGACACGCTGGCTGCGGTCGGTCTGGCCGGCCGGTTGGACCACAAACCAGCGCAGCTCTCGGGCGGCGAGCGTCAGCGGGTGGCGATCGCGCGTGCGCTGGTCACCCGGCCGGCCTGTGTGCTGGCCGATGAACCCACCGGCAACCTGGACCGGGGCAGCGCGGACACGGTGTTCGAGCTGATGCTGACGCTGGCGCATGACCGGGGCACAGCCTTTGTGCTGGTCACGCACGACGCGGCGTTGGCATCCCGCTGCCAGCGCGTACTGCGGCTGGACCGGGGCCGGCTGGCGGACTGAGGTCCGGCCGGCTGCCAGCCGGCGCTGTTGCCCGATGCGCGCTGTGGCCGCGCGCCGGTGGTCCGCTTCAGGTGCGCGGTGGAGTTGCGCGCTTCAGGCGCGCGGCTCACCCGCCTGGTTGACGGTCACGGTGCTGCCGGGTTCATTGGCCATCTGAACCCGGTGCGTCTTGCCGCGGAAGTTGTAGGTCACATCCCAGTAATCGGGCTTGGCCGACGCGGGGGTGGTGGTGCAGCGTTTCACGCCCTGGGTCTGGGCCGGCTGGTTGCCGTAGTTCTTGCCGATCTGTGATCCGACCACCGCGCCGCCCAGTGCGCCCAGCACCGTGGCCACGTCGCGGCCGCCGCCGCCGCCGACCTGGTGGCCCAGGATGCCGCCGAGCACTGCGCCGCCAATGCCGCCGGGCACGGCGTTGTTGGTCTGGGCCTGCGGCACCTGCTGCTGCTCAATCCAGCAACGCTGTTCGGGCTTGCTGCCCACCACCGCACGCACCGAGCTCACATTGGCCTGGTACAGCCGCTCGTTGCCACGACGTTGCGCGTCATACACCGGCAGCGGTGCCGGCGCATAGCGGTCGTCGCTGATGCGGTCGCTGCCGCCGACCGTGCGCACCGACGAGATACGGTCGTTCAGGCCCATGCGGGACAAGGACGGGTAGTTGCCCGGCCGCAGCACCGTGCAACGACCACCAAAGCTGGGTGCGTCGCAGACCTCCCAACCCTCGCCCTGCACGACCACCGACGAGGCGCGGTCGTTGAAACCGCCGCGCTGGAAGTTGCCGACCTCGCCCTGGGTGGTGAAAGTGCGGCCGCCATAGTTCTCGTTTTCGTAAAAGGTGATCATCGGCACGCCCTTGCCGGCACGCGCCTGGGCGTGGGCGGCTTCGTGCATGCGCTCCTTGTCGGTTTGCGGCGCATAGCGCGCAGCGGGCACCCCTTCGTTACGGGCCATCATGCGCACCGACGAGACACGGTCGTTCAGGCCCATCTGGCTCAGTGACGGGTAGCGGCCCGGCTGAAGCACCCGGCACTGGCCGCTGAAACCGGCGTTCTCGCAGATTTCCCAGTTGTCGCGCTGCACCACCACCGAAGACGCGCGGTCGTTGAAGCCGTTGTTGGCAAAGTTTTCCACGGCGCCGCGTGTGGTGAACTCGCGGCCGCCGTAGTTGTCGTGTTCGTAGAACGTGATCTGGGCTGCGGCATGGCCTGCCATGGTCAGCACGGCAGTGGCCATCACGGTTTTCAGCATTTTGTTCATATTTGACTCCAAGAGGGTCAGTCGAGATGGGTGCAGTGTGCGCACGCCGGTTGCCGCTGCCCAGCGGTGCAGGCCGGTACTTGGTGTGGGTGGTTTCCTACACCGGTGGCAGGTCGCGGCCTTTGATGGCCGTCCGGCGCGGTGGCTGCGCCTGCACTGCCGGCCCGGTGCGTGGAGGGCCCGACAGGCTGCCGCGGACAGGTGCCGGTGGGTGCCCCCGTGCAGCGGCCGGGGCTATTACCATGGTGCCTTGCTGCAGCGGCCTGTCCTGGGCCCAAGCCGCAGCATTTCACCAGGATGGCCCGCATGAGCTCGCTCGACCTTTACCGCCAAAAGCTGCGCAGCGCCGAGGAGGCCGTTCGACTGGTTCAAAACGGTCAAGCCATCATCGTGCCCACCGGCGTCGGCGAGCCGCCCGCGCTACTGACCGCGTTGTCCGAGCGGCGGCGTGAGCTGCACGGCGTGCGGGTGCTGCAGATCCTGGCAATGCGCAAGTACGGCTACCTCGACCCCGAGACGGTCGAGCACATCCGGCATGTGGCGTTTTTTTATGGCGGCGCCACCCGCGCCGGTGGCCAGGCCGGCTGGATCGATTTTTTGCCCAACTATTTTTCCGAGATCCCGGCGCAGATCCAGCGCGGCCAGATCCCGGCCGATGTGGTGTTCAGCATGGCCTCGCCGATGGACGCACATGGCTACTTTGCGCTCAGTCTGGCGGCCGACTACACCATGGCCGCGGTGGCCAAGGCCCGCACGGTCGTGCTGGAGGTCAACCCCAACGTGCCGTTTGCCGGCGGCCACTGCCATGTGCACCTCTCGCAGGTGACCGCGCTGGTCGAGCGCAGCGAGCCGGTGCTGGAGGTCGGCTTGCCCAGCATCGGCCCGGTGCAGCAGGCCATCGGCAAATTCGTTGCCGACCTGATCGACGATGGTTCGACCTTGCAGATCGGCTATGGCGGCATCCCGGACGCGGTGGTGATGCAGTTGTCGGGCAAACACGACTTGGGCATCCACACCGAGATGATCGGCGATGGCATCTTGTCGCTGATTGAATGCGGCGCCGTCACCAACCGGCGCAAGAACCACCATCCCGGCAAGGTACTGGCCACTTTTGCGCTGGGGTCGGCCAAGCTGTACCGGTTCATGGACCGCAACCCGGCGCTGGAGATGCACCCCGTCAACATCACCAACGACCCGGCGCTGGCCGGCCGCAATGACAAGCTGGTGGCGATCAATGCCACGCTGCAGATCGACCTGCTGGGCCAGTGCGGCTCGGAGAGCCTGGGCTCGCTGCCGTACTCCGGCACTGGCGGGCAGTCCGACTTTGTGCGGGCCGCAAACCGTTCGAACGGCGGCAAAGCCTTCATCGTGCTGCCGTCCACCGCCAAGGGTGATGCGATCTCGCGCATCGTGCCGGTGCTGTCACCGGGCACACACGTCAGCACCAGCAAGAACGACATCGACCATGTCGTCACCGAGTACGGCGTGGCGCAGCTGCGGGGCAAACCGGCCAAGCAGCGGGCGCTGGCGCTGATCGCGATTGCGCACCCGGACTTTCGCGCCGAGTTGCGCGAGCAGGCGCGGCGTATCCAGTTGCTGTGAGGCGCCCGGGCTATCAGCGCGGCACGATCACCGCGCCGCTCAGCTTTTCTTGCGCCTCCACCAGCGACGGTACGTAGCGCGTGCCGTAACCCAGCGCGCTGGCCAGCGCCAGGGACTGGTGCACCGCCTCGCCCATGACGGTGGGCACGGCCAGGTTTTCGGCCATGTGGGTGTAGTAGCGGATGTCCTTGCGGGCGTTGTCCAGCTCGAACTTCAGCCCGTCCAGCTCGCCGTCCAGTGTCTTGGCCATGGCCTGGAACAGGCCGGAATTGACAGCGCCCTTGCTGACCAGCGCCACCAGCTGCCGAAGGTCCACCCCCGCCCGCTGGCCCACTGCAAAAGCCTCGGCCGTGGCGGTACAGATGGCCTGGGCGATGAAGTTGTTGAGCAGCTTGATGACATGGCCGGCACCCGGGCCGCCGACGTGGAACACGTTTTCCGCAAAGCCGTGCAGCAGCGGCTCAAGCCGGGCAAACACCGCCGCATCGGCCCCCACCATCACGTTGAGCTTGCCGGCTTCGGCCTCGACCGGCGTGCGGGCCAGCGGCGCGTCCACCAGCAGCACACCGGCAGCGGCGCAGTCGGCGCGCAGCCGGGTGGTGGAGTCGGGCTCGCTGGTAGAGCAATCGACGATCACCAGCGCCGGCCGTGATGGGTTGGCGGCCTGGGCCGCGGCAGCGCCCGCCAGCAGGCCGTCCGGCCCGGCGATCACTGCCTCGACCTGGGGCGAGCCGGTGACGCAGATGAACACCACCTCGCAGGCGGCGGCCAACGCGGCGGGCGATCCGGCACGCACGGCGCCTGCTGCCAGCAGGTCGGCCACCCGGTCGGTGTTGCGGTGCACCGTCAGGTGCAGGCCGTGGCCGTGGGCCAGCAGGTTTTTGGCCATGCCGTGCCCCATGAGGCCGGAGGCGCCGATGAATCCGAGAGTGCTCATGGGGATGCGGGCAGGCAGTTGAGGTACCGGCGATGTTCGCTCGCAGCTGCGCCAGGGTCGGCGCTGTTCTGCACTACATGACCCGCCCGAACCAGGCCACGCTCAGGCCCGCTGCCAGCGCCGCCAGCAGCGCGCCGGCCAGCGCAAAAAACGCGGTGACCTCGGTCTCCTTGGTCTCGACCACCAGCCGGCTGCTCAGGCCCTGGTAAACCTGCTTCAGGTCTTCAGCCGTACCGGCGTAGAAGTAGTTGGCGCGGGTCGCACTGGCGATGGCCTTGAGCGTGTCCTCGTCCAGCCGCACCCGCATGCTCCAGCCTTCGAAGCCGATGATCTCGCCGTTTTTGGTGCCGACGCCCACGGTGTAGACCTTGACGCCACGCTCGGCGGCCATCTTGGCGGCCTCCATCGGGTCGGGTCCGGTGGTGCGCTGTCCGTCGGTCAGCAAGATCACTGCGGCCGAGCTGTAGCTGCCGGGCTCGACCGGCGTGAAGGGCTTTTTCTCCTTCTTGTCGCCGGGTGCGGGCGGCATGGCTTTCTGACCGGTGATCTGGCTCAGATCGATCCCTTCGTCCGGGAACAGCGTGGCCAGCGACAGCACCAGGCCCGAGCCGATAGCGGTGCCGCGCTGCAACTGGAACCGGTCGATCGCGGCGACCACGTCCTCGCGGCTGAAGGTGGGCGCCTGAACGACGGCTGCGGTGCCGGCAAACGACACCACGCCGATGCGCACGTAGCGCGGCAGCCCGGCCACAAAGGTCTTGGCGGCCTCTTGCGCGGCCACCAGCCGGTTGGGTGCGACATCGGTGGCGCGCATGCTGCCCGACACATCCATCGCCAGCACGATGGTCTCTTGTTGCGACGGCAGCTTGATGCGGGCGGTGGGCCGGGCACTGGCCAGCAGCAGCACCGCCAGAGCGGCCAGCAGCAGCGCAGGCGGCAGGTGGCGGCGCCAGCCCGGGCCGCTGCCCAGGGCCTGGCGCACCAGCGCCACGCTGGCCAGACGCACGGTATTTTTCTTGCGCCGCGCCAGCAGCCACAGGTAGGCCGCGACCAGCGCGGGCAGCAGCAGCAAGGTCCACAGGGCGTCGGGCCACAGCAGGTTCATCGGGGGGTGCTCGGCTTGAAGGGCGGGTTGGCAAGCGTTACAGGGGCGGGACAGGGGCGTGTCGGGTGCGGTGTAGGGTGCGGTGTCAGGTGCGGCGGCATGGGCGTGGGTTCGGGCGCGCGCTTGGGCGTGTCGGCAGGTCCCTCAGGCCGCGGCCGGCTGCCGCAGTGCAGCCGGCAGGCGGTGGCCCAGCGCGGCGCGGGCGCGCTGTCGGCGCAGCGCCACGCAGCGCAGCACAGCGTCCAGCAGGTCGTCGCCGGTGGCCAGCTCCAGGGTATCGACGCCGGCCTGGGTCAGCTGCTCGCGCAGCCGGAATTCATGCTGCGCGGCCAGGGCCTCGAAGCGCTGGCGGAAGCCGGCGTCCTGGGTGTCGATCTCGAGTTGTTCGCCGGTCTCGGCGTCTTCGACCGTCAGCAGGCCGATGTCGGGCAGCGCCAGCTCCAGCGGGTCAAACAACCGCACCGCCAGCACCTCGTGGCGCCGCGCCAGCCGGCCCAGCGGCGCCGACCAACCCGGCGCACTGATGAAGTCCGACAGCACAAACACCATCGACCGACGGCGTATCAGCGACTCGGCCCGGGTCAGCAGCGCGGCCAGATCGGTCTGGCGTGCGCTGGCGCCGCGGGGCTGGGCCGCAGCGGCGTGCGGGGCCGATGGCGTGGCTGCCGCCGACGCGAACGCTGACACCGACGCCGACGCCACCGGCGCACGCAAGCGTGTCAGCAGTTGCAGCACCTGCAACCGGCTGGCGCCAGGCGGCAGCACGCTGATCGGCTGCGGCGTACCGGGCCGGTAGAGCAGCGCGCCCACCCGGTTGCCGCGTTTGGTCAGGATGCGGGCCAGTGTGGCGACAAAGCCCTCGGCCAGGTCGCGCTTGCTGCGCTCATCCGAGCCAAAGTCCAGGCTGCCCGACAGGTCCACCAGGAACCAGGCGGTGAGCTCGCGGTCTTCGGTGTACTGGCGCACATGCGGCACCTGCAGGCGGGCGGTGATGTTCCAGTCAATGTGGCGCACGTCGTCGCCGTGCTGGTATTCGCGCAGGTCGGCCAGGTCCAGCCCGGCGCCGCGCCAGAGGGTGCGGTGGTCGCCTTGCAGCAGGCCGTCGAGCCGGCGCAGCACCGTCCATTCCAGCTGCTGCAGCACGGCCTCAGGCGTGCGTTGTGCCTTGCCCGCCTCGGGCGGGCGCTGGCAGTTACCCGCCTCCGGCGTGCGCTGCCGGTCGCCCGCCTCGGGCTTGCGCTGGGCGGCGCTGGCGTCAGGCGTTCGGGGCATGCTGCATTGGCTTGGGCGGCAGAGGAAGCCGGGCCATCACCTGGCTGATCAGCGCGTCGGCGCTCAAGCCTTCGGCCAGCGCTTCGTAGCTGAGCACCAGGCGGTGGCGCAGGCAGTCAGCGGCCAGATCGCCCAGGTCCTCAGGCAACACATAGCCACGGCCGCGCATGAAGGCCAGCGCCCGTGCCGCCTCGATCAGCGCGATGCTGGCGCGGGGGCTGGCGCCGTAGCTGAGGTACTTGCCCAGCTCGGCCAGGCCGTGGCGCTCGGGCCGGCGCGTGGCGCCCACCAGCTTGACGGCGTACTGGATCAGGCTGGGGTCGACGTAGACCTCGCGGCAGGCCTGTTGAAGCTCGACCAGCTGGGCGGTGCTGGCCACCGGATTGGCCACCAGCGGCGGGCCGATGACCCGCTCGACGATCACAAACTCCTCTTCGTCGCTGGGATAGTCCACCAGCACCTTCATCATGAAACGGTCGACCTGCGCCTCGGGCAGCGGGTAGGTGCCCTCGGTCTCGATCGGGTTTTGCGTGGCCATCACGACAAACGGCGACGGCACCCGGTGCGACTCGCCGGCAATCGTTACCTGGCGCTCCTGCATCACCTCCAGCAGCGCGCTCTGCACCTTGGCCGGTGCGCGGTTGATCTCG
>JANMXG010000244.1:0-4241 GCA_031394235.1 Betaproteobacteria bacterium | reverse complement strand
TGCCTGGGCGCCACTGCCGTAACGGGTGAACAGCCGCACCCGGCCCTGGGCATCAAACACGTACGAGCCGGCGGTGTGGTCCACGGTGTAGCTGGTGGCTGTCTTGCCCGGCACCTTGGCAAAAAACACCTTGAACTCCTTGGCGGCGGCCTGGACCTCGTCAACGCTGCCACGCAGGCCGATCAGGTCGGGACCGAAGTTGGCAACATAGGCCTTGAGCAGCGCAGCAGTGTCGCGCTCAGGGTCGACCGTGACAAAGAGGCCTTGCACCCGGGCGCCGTCAGCACCCAGGCCGCGTTTGACCTCGGCCAGTTCTGCCATCGTGCTCGGGCAAACGTCGGGGCATTGGGTGTAGCCAAAAAACACCACCACCACACGGCCTTTGAAGTCGGCCAGCGTGCGGGCCTGGCCATCAGCGTCGGTCAGCGCCAGCTTGCGGGCGTATTCGGCGCCGGTGATGTCCACGCCCTTGAACGTCGGCTTGGCAGCAGCGCCGGGCGCACGGGCGTCGCAGCCCGGCAGCGCGGTGACCAGCCCGGCGACCAACCCCGCCCCGGCCAGGGCCAGGGCCGCTGATTGCAGCCAGCGCCGGCGGGGCCAGACCACGGGCAGACCCGGTTGCAGCGGTGGGGGCGTCAGCGGCGTTGTCATGAGGGTCAATACCAGGGCATGAGGTAGTGGTCGACCAGCAGCGCGGCAAACAGCAGCGACAGGTGCCAGATCGAAAAACGGAAGGTCTTGCGGGCCAACTCATCGCTGTAATTGCGCCACAGCGCCCAGCCATAACCAATGAAGCCGGCGCCCAGCAGCACCGCGCTGGCCAGGTAAACCCAGCCGCTCATGCCGATGACAAACGGCAGCAGCGTGCCGGCAAACAGCACCAGGGTGTAGAGCAAGACGTTCAGGCGGGTGAAATCCGAGCCGTGGGTGACCGGCAGCATCGGCAGGCCGGACCGGCGGTAGTCCTCGACCCGGTACAGCGCCAAGGCCCAGAAGTGCGGCGGCGTCCACAAGAAAATAATCAGGCACATCACCAGCGCCTCGGGGCCGACATCGCCGCGCATCGCCGCCCAACCCAGCACCGGCGGCATGGCGCCCGAGGCGCCGCCGATCACGATGTTCTGCGGCGTCATCGGTTTGAGCACCACGGTGTAGACCACCGCGTAGCCGACAAAGGTGGCGAAGGTCAGCCACATCGTCAGCGGGTTGACCCACCAGAACAACAGCGCACTGCCCAGCCCGCACAACACGCCGGAAAACAGCAGCGCCTGGGTGCTGCTGAGATCGCCTTTGGCGGTGGGCCGCCACGCGGTGCGCGCCATCTTGCTGTCGATCACCTGCTCGACCAAGCAGTTGAAGGCCGCTGCGGCACTGGCCACGAGCCAGATGCCCACGGTGGCGGGCAGTGCAAGCGACCAGCGCGGCCAGCCGGGCTCGGCCAGCAACATGCCGATCACTGCGCAAAACACGATGAGTTGCACCACCCGCGGCTTGGTCAGCGCCATGTACTGGCGCCAGACTGGCGCCGCCGGATGGGTGGGGGAGGTGATCGAGACAGTCATGGACGGAGGCGGGATTCTAGGCAGTGCGGGGGTCGCCTGCAGCCCGCCGGTGCAGTAGGGTGGCCGCCGCAGGCACCGGCGCAGCCAGCGACACGGCAGCCACCCGGCCACCGGCCTGCAAGCGGGCCCAAAGCGAGGTCAGCAGCGCCACCAGCACCGCAGCGCCGCCACTGTGGGCCAGGGCCGCCGCGATCGGCCAGCCGAGCACGACATTGGACAGCCCGCTGCCCGCCTGCCACAGCAACGCCGCCGCCAGCCACACACCATAGCGGCGCAACGCAAGGCCCGGTTGCCGCCACAGGCGCCAGGCCAGCCACACCAGCGCGCCCAGCGCCAACACCGCAAACAGGCGGTGCGCCATGTGGATGGCCACCAGGGCATCAAAGTTCAGGTAACCGCCATGGCCGGCCCGGCCCAGCTCACGAAGCAACGTGAAGCCTTGGCTGGCGTCCATCGCCGGCCACCACTGGCCGTTGCAGGCCGGAAACCCGGTGCAGGCCAGCACGGCGTAGTTAGTGCTGACCCAGCCACCCAATGCGATCTGCATCACCAGCACGGCCAGCACGGACGCCACCGCGCCAGGCCGGACCGGCGCCGACAGCGCAGGACCGATCGCACCTGCGCCTGGCCCGTCACACGCCCCCGCCAGCGGCCGGTTGCGGAACGACTCATGCTGCAGCACCAGCAAGGCCAGCAACACCATCGCGCCCAGCAGGTGCAGCGTGACGATGGCCGGGTACAGCTTGAGCGTGACGGTGTACTTGCCAAACAGCCCCTGGACTACCACCCAGGCGAGCGTGAGCGATGCCCACCAGGGGGAATGCGGCAGGCTGCGCCGGGCCCGCCAGCTGATGGCGGCAGCCGCTGCAATCAGCAGCCCGACCGTCATCGCCAGGTAGCGGTGGATCATCTCGATCCAGGCCTTGGCCACCGTGACCGGGCCACTGGGCAGCAGCGTTGCCGCGGCATGAATGTCGGCCTTGGCGCCCAGCGGGCTGGCCTCGCCATAACAACCGGGCCAGTCGGGGCAACCCAGACCCGAATCCGAGAGCCGGGTGAAGGCACCGAACACAATCAGGTCGAAGGTCAGGAACAGCGTGATCGCGGTCAGCGCGGCCAGGCGGGCGGTCAGGCTGCTGCCGCGTTGGCGCAGCCACCACCAGCCCAGCGGCAACAACGCGATGGCGCCGGCCATCAGCACCAGCCGCAACAGCGCAGGCAGGTCAATCTCGGGCGTGGAGGGCATGGGCCGGACCTCAGGGCTTGCCGGCGGGCGCCGAAACGGCCTGCGTGGCTGTTGGCAAGGCCTGCGGCATCGACGCGGACGGTCCGACGATCAGGGCCTGGCGCCCCGGCTTGTCCCAGCCTGCCGACCCGCGCAACAAGCGGTCCACATCGCGCTTGAGTTTGGACGGGTCGGCGTCGGCCGGTGCCCGCATCATCCAGTCACCGACCGGGTCGACGATATACAGGTGGTCCTCCAATGCCCGGCCGGGTGCGGCTTTCAACCATCCAGCCACCACCGACCGGGGCAGGCGCAGGATGTTCATCGCCGGTGTTGCCAACAACGCCGCTTGCAATGCCGGCGACAGCGGTACGTCGTCGATGACCAGCCAGAGCTTGTCGATACGGTCGCTCTCGCGGCCCGCCATCTCGCGCATCTGGCGTTGCATGTACAGGCGCTTTTCACAGGCAACGGCGCAGGCGCCACCATCCACCACCACCAGCAGCCACTGCCCGGCCAGGCCGCGCAGGGCCTGAGGCTGACCGGCCAGGGTGCGCGCAGCCACATCGGGCATCGGCACGGCGGGCTGGATCAGCGTGCCATAGGCGGTGCCGCCGCTGGGCCGGGCGATGAAATAGGTGTAGTAGCTGGCCAGCACCGGCGCGGCGCAGACCAGCAACACCAGCAGCATCTTGACGCGGCCGCTGGCACGCTGGGGCACGCCTTGAGCGCCGGGTTGCGGCAGCGAATGCACGGTGAAGCCCAGCGGTTCAGGTTGATTGGCCATGGCGGTGTTTGAGACGGGGACGGATGATCTGGAACCACAGTGCCAACCCGGTGATCAGCGCACACAGCGCAAACCACTGGAAGGCGTAGCCGTGGTGCTTGCCCACATCTACGGCAGGTGCCGGCCACTGCCGCAGCAGGTGGTCTGGGGGCGTGGCGGCAGGGGTGACAGCAGCGACGGTGGGCGCCACGGCAGACTTGGCAGAAGCGGTATCGGTAGGCACGGAGGGGGACATGTCGGTCTTGGCGTCGGCGTCAGCGCTGTCGGCCGGCAAACCCGACGTGGGCGCCAACGCCAGAGGCAACACCGTGTCCTGCGTCTGCTGCAGGGACACCGGCCGCAAGCCCAGACCGATCTCGCTGGCAAATATCGACAACTCGAGATTTTGCCGGATCGGCCCCGACTCCGCCCCGCCCAGATCGAACAGCTTGGACGGCGGCGGGGCAATACGGCCTGTCACCAGCACCTCGCCAGCCGGCGTGGCCAGAGCGGGCAGCCGGCTGCGGTCGGTGAAATCGCGCGGCGTCCAGCCGCGCTGTACCAGCACGGCGTCCCCTCGCGCCAACAGCAAGGGCGTCACTACAAAAAAGCCCTGGCGCGCCGCCATCTGGCGGTTGTCCAGGTAGACCGTGCGCTCAGCCAGCCACCGTCCCCGCAGCGTGATGCG
>JANMXG010000243.1:0-2133 GCA_031394235.1 Betaproteobacteria bacterium | reverse complement strand
GTGACGATCCAGGCCCAGATCCTGGACCTGCTGGGCGAGCTGAAAGACGAGTTCGGCATGGCGGTGATGCTGATCACCCACGCCATGGGCGTGGTGGCCGAGGTGGCGCAGCGGGTGGTGGTGATGTATGCCGGCAAGGTGGTCGAAGAGGCAACGGTCAACGAGCTGTTTGCCCACCCGCGCCACCCGTACACCCAGGGCCTGATCCGCTCGATCCCGCGCATCGACACCAGCGTCGGCCAGAAGGCCAGGCTCGAAACTATCGCCGGCACCGTGCCCAAGCTGATCGCGCCGCCCGAGGGCTGCCGCTTTGCGCCGCGCTGCAAACACGCGGTGGCGGCCTGCACCAGCGCGACGCCGCCGCTGCGCGAGGTGGCGCCCGGGCACCGCGTGGCCTGTATCCTGGACATCACGGCATGAGCGACCCGACACAAGGGGAGCGCGTTGCCGGCACCGGCAACGCCAGCGCGCCGCTGCTGCGGGTCGAAAACCTGGTCAAGCACTTCCCGATCAAGGGCGGCCTGCTGGGCCGCACGGTTGACAAGGTGCACGCGGTGGACGGCGTCAGCTTCACGCTCAACGCCGGTGAAACCCTGGGCGTGGTGGGCGAATCGGGTTGCGGCAAGAGCACCACCGGCCGCTGCATCCTGCGCCTGATCGAGCCGACCTCGGGCGAGGTCTGGTTTGAGGGCAAGAACGTCACCGCGATGGCGCCGGCCGCGCTGCGGGCGATGGCCCGCGACATGCAGATCATCTTCCAGGACCCGTATGCGTCGCTCAACCCCCGCATGACGGTGGGCGCGATCATCGGCGAGGCGCTCACCATCCACCAACTGGCCAAGACCCCGCGCGAGTACACCGAGCGCATCGTCGGCCTGCTCGAAACCGTGGGCCTGAGCGGCGACCACCTGCAGCGCTACCCGCATGAGTTCTCGGGTGGCCAGCGCCAGCGCATCGGCATCGCCCGGGCGCTGGCGGTGTCGCCCAAGCTGATCGTCTGCGACGAAGCGGTCTCGGCGCTGGACGTGTCGATCCAAGCCCAGGTCATCAACCTGCTCGAAGACCTGCAGGCCCGGCACCACCTGACCTACATTTTCATCGCGCATGATTTGTCGGTGGTCGAGCACATCAGCGACCGGGTGGCGGTGATGTACCTGGGCCGCATCGTCGAGATCGCCCGGGCGCAAGACCTCTACACCCGCCCGCAGCACCCGTACACCGAGGCGCTGCTGTCGGCCGTGCCGATCCCCGACCCGCGGGTCAAGCGCAAGCGGGTGCTGCTGCAGGGCGACGTGCCCAGTCCGATCCACCCACCCTCAGGCTGCCACTTCCACACCCGTTGCCCGATTGCGCAGCCGCAGTGCAGCGTCGAGTCGCCGGTACTCAAACCCGTGGGCGACGCCGGGGCGGCCGGCAGCCACTGGGTGGCCTGCCACTTTCGCGGCTGATTCGCGGCTGATCAAGGGCGCTTGGCTGGCGGCACAGCCGCGCTGTAGGTTGGCGTGATGGCTCAAAAGGAACCGAGAGGTCGCTCCCGAATTTCTTTTTCCTCCTCGGGGGGCGCTGCAAGGTGGCGGCTTTGGGGCACTCAGAAGGATTGGATTCGGCTCTGAGCTGCCCTTAGTTTTTTGGCCCGAAAGCTGCCGGTCGTGGATGTTGAGCGACCGCGCCGCGCCGGGCTGGCGTGCCCCGCTCCGTGTCATTCCGGGCCGGACAACCACCGGCCCTCCCTTCTTTCCCTGCGCGGGACACGCCAGCCCGACACGGCGCTACCCCACCCGCGCGGCATGCCGGCATTTCAATTCAACGCCCGCGGCAACGCTTCGGGCGACCAAGGGCGTTGGGTGACCGGCGCAGTGAAATAAAGGGGGAAATGTCGGCCGATCGGCCGGCATGGAGGACATTCACGGAGGCGGTCGCCCGACGGCCTTGGTTGCCTTGGCGCCGCACGCCGCACATCGAACGACTGCAACCCGACCAGAGGAAAGACAGCTCAGAGCCGACCCCCGACCCTCAAAGCGCGTTGGACCCCCGATGCGCCCAGCCGGTCAGGCGGCACTCCAGCACCGAGAACAACTCGTACATTCCCATGGCCATCGCGCCCACCACCACCAAGCCGGCAAAGGCCAGGCC
>JANMXG010000242.1:0-9775 GCA_031394235.1 Betaproteobacteria bacterium | reverse complement strand
GATCATCAACCGCGAGTGGGGCCTGGCCAAAAACGAAAACCCCAACCAGGGCGCGTTCATCATCGACGACCTGACCGAACTGGTGGAAGAAGCGGTGCTGGCCGAGTTCGAGAAGATCGCCGACCGCGGCGGCGTGCTGGGCGCGATGGAGACCGGCTACCAGCGCGGCAAGATTCAAGAAGAATCGATGCACTACGAGATGCAGAAGCACACCGGCGAGTACCCGATCATCGGCGTCAACACCTTCCGCAACCCCCACGTTGACCCCAACCCGCAGCAGATTGAGCTGGCGCGATCGACCGAGGACGAGAAGGAATCACAACTGTCCAGGCTCGCCGACTTCCATGCCCGGCACGCCGCCGAGGCGCCGGCGATGCTCAAGCGCCTGCAGCAGGCGGTGATCGACAACCAGAACGTGTTTGATGTGCTGATGGACGCGGTGCGCTGCTGCAGTCTGGGTCAGATCACCTCGGCGCTGTTCGAGGTGGGCGGGCAGTACCGGCGCAGCATGTAAGGCACAGCGCCGGTGGGCGCTGTGCCGCCCAGACGCTGCGGTGATTCAGCGCGTCACCGCTGGGGCGCCACCAGCGCAAACGCCGCGCCCTGCGGGTCCAGGCACTGCAAGATCCACATCGGGCCGGGCACCTCCATCGGTCCGTTGAGCACCTGGCCTCCCGCCCCGCTGACCCGGGCCATGGCCGCGTCGATGGCGTCGACATTGAAGTAGTACAGCCAGCCCGGCTGCGGCACCTCAGGCGGCTTGGTCATCATGCCGCCGATGGCTGCGCCTCCGGCGGCAAAAAGCCGGTAGACGCCCATTTCGCCCATGTCCATGTCCGAATCCTGGGTCCAGCCGAACAGGCCGCTGTAGAAAGTCCAGGCGCTGTCCAGGTTGCCGGCCGACAGCTCATGCCAGCCCACGGTGCCGGGTGTGCCCAACGGCGGCTGGGGCGGTTGCGCGTCGGACTGGCCCCGGAACAAGTCGAAACCTGCGCCATGCAGGTCGGCCACCACGGCAAAACGGCCGACGCCGGGAATGTCCTCCGCCGGCCGGTGCACCTGGCCGCCAGCTGCCAGCAAGCGCGTGGCCATGGCATCCACGTCGGCCACGCCGATGTAGCCGACCCAGCCGGGGCGCGCGCCGGCGTCGCGGGCCTGCTGCGGCAGCGTCATCAGGCCGGCGATCGCCACTCCGCCGGCCGACAGCAGCGTGTAGCGCATGCCGGGCATGCCCGCATCGGCGGTTTGCCAGCCAATCACCTGCCGGTAGAACGCTGCGGCGGCTTCATCGTCGCTGGTCATCAGTTCGTACCAGACAAACGGGCAGTGCTGGGTGTCCATGGTGCAGTCTCCGGTTGGGTTGACAGTGGCGTTGATCGCCGCCGCGCGCCGATCCGCACCCGACGATAGCCCCGGCACGCCCAGCCTGCCAAGGCTGGCAAGGCTGCCAAGGCTGCCAAGGCTGGCAGATGGGGGGGGCGGGGGGCCCGCGCCAGGTAAACAAGTGTTTCAGGCGCGGTCGGCCAAGGTTTGGCACCCGGCCGGCCGCAATAATGTCGGCATGCCGCCCGCCCCCGCGACCGCTCCCGCGACCGCCCCTGCATCCGCCACACCGGCCCTGCGCCTGGCTGCACGGGCCTGGGCCTTGCTGCTGGTGGATACCGACCGCGCCATCCGCCATGCCGACCGGGCGCTGGCGCTGGCGCTGCACACGGCTGATGCCCTGGCCGAGGCCCGGGCGCGCACGGTGCGGGGCTTTCACCTGCAGTGTTTCGGCACGCTGGCCGAGGCGGCCGACGAGTTGCAGCGCGCATGTGTGGGGTTCGACGCGCTGGGCGACCTGGCTGGCAGCATCCTGGCCACCGTGGGCCTGGCGCGCACGCTGTTGCGCGGCGGCCAGTACCGGGCAGCGGTGGACTTGTTGCTGCCGCTGCGCGACGAGGGCCTGCGCGTGCTGCGCCACCATGAGCGCGCTGCACTGCTCAACGCCATCGCCGGTTGCTACTCGGCGCTGGGCCAGTCCGAGCAGGCCATCGCTTACATGCACGAGGCCCTGCGCGATGCCGGCCCGCGGCGCGGCAACGGTTTCGATGCCGTGCTGCACTGCAACCTGGCCAATGAGCTGACCCAACTGGGCGACTGCGAACAGGCGCTGCGCCACACCGGCCAGGGCCTGTCGCGCTGTGAGGGCACGCGCAACAGCTTTCTGCGCTGTGCGCTGCTGATCAACCGCATCATCATCCTGACCGATCTGGGCCGTGCTGCTGAAGCCCTGCCCGACATCGAGCAGGTGCTGGCCGTGCCCACCGACGCCAGCGGTCGAGGCGCCAACGCGCTGCATTTTGAAGCGCTGGCCATTGCCGCCTTGTCGGCAGGAGAGACGGTCTTGGGTGAACGCCTGGTGCGTCTGGCCGAAGCCACACCCAGCCTGGGTGTGCTGGATGAGCAGGTCGAGCGTGCTGTGGCCCAGGCCTTGCTGCTGCGCAGCCAGGGCCGCCAGCCCGACGCACTGGCCCGGCTGGCCGCCGTGCGCAAGCTGGCCGGCGACGACCAGATCGAGGGCTTGAGCCTGCGCATCCGCTGCCAGTTCTTTCAGCAATCGCAGCGCCTGCTGGCGGCCAACGGTCAAACTGCCCAGGCGCTGGCCGACCTTCAGACCTGGCAAACCCTGCACCAACGCCAGGACCTGCAGGCCCACCGCGCCCACTACCAGTCGGCCGCGCTGCAGACCGAGTTGCTGCGCCTGACCCACCGTTTGCAGGACAGCCAGGCCAAGCGCCGCGCCACCGAGCGCTCACGCGTCAAGCTGGCGGCCATCAACGAGCAACTGGCGCACAAGATGGCCGAAGTGCAGGCGCTGCAGGAGGCGCTGCGCCAGCAGGCCACGATCGACGTGCTGACCGGCCTGCACAACCGCCGTCACCTGAACGAGGTGCTGCCGGCCCAGGTGGCGATTGCCCGCCGCGCCGGCACACCGCTGGCCGTGGCGATCCTGGACCTCGACCACTTCAAAGCCGTCAATGACCAGCATGGCCACCCGGTCGGCGATGCGCTGCTGGCGGCCTTCGGTCAACTGCTGCAAGGCAGCCTGCGCAAGAGCGACCTGGCCTGCCGCTACGGCGGCGAGGAGTTCTGCCTGCTGCTGCCCCGGTCCACCGCTGCAGCGGCGCGGCGCAAAGTGCAGGCCCTGCTGCGGCGCTGGCGCGAACTGCAGTTCTCCTGGGGCGACGCACCAGCGGTTCAGGTGCTGCAAGGCCACAGTTTTTCAGCCGGCGTGACCGACAGCAGCGATCCGCTGGCCAGCCCCGAGGCCCTGCTCAACGCGGCCGACCAGGCCTTGCTGGCGGCCAAGCAGGCGGGGCGCAACCGGGTTTTGCTGGCCTCGGTCCACAGCGCGGCTCACAGTGTGGCCAGCAACGCCAACGCCAACGCCAGCACCGTCAGCGACCGCAATCCGGCCGACAGTGGCCTCTCACCGCGCAGCCCGGCGCTGCGCCGCGTGGCCTGACGCCAGCGTCCTGTGCCGGGCACACTGCGCCCAGTTCGATCCCACCTCGCCCCTTTGCGGAGACCCCAATGACCCTGCCCGCCCCCCTTGCCGCCTGGCACCATGTGGTGCAGTCCCGTGACATGGCCGCCCTGGGCCGCCTGTTGGCCGACGATGTGGTGTTTCACTCACCGGTGGTGCACACGCCGCAGCGCGGCAAGGCCATCACGCTGAAATACCTGGCGGGCGCGATGCAGGTGCTCAACACACCGCAGTTCCGCTACGAGCGCGAGATCGTCGGCGCCAGTGACGCCATGCTGGAGTTCAGCACCGAGATCGACGGCATCGTGCTCAACGGTATCGACCTGATCCGCTGGAATGCGACCGGCCAGATCATCGACTTCAAGGTGATGGTGCGCCCGCTGAAGGCGGTCAACCTGCTGCACCAGCAGATGGGCGCGATGCTGGACCGCCTCCAGCAAGGTGCCGCCTCGCCTGGCAGCGGGCAGTAGGCCCGGCACCGGCCACCGCAACTCCCCCGTCACGCTGCATGCACGCTTCCCGACTGCACTTTTCTCCCCGGCCCGAACTGTCCCGCCCCACGCCAGCACTGCGCTGGCTGCGACCCTGGTGCGCTGCGCTGCTGGTCTGCACCTGGGCTCTGCCCGCAGCGCACGCTGCACCCGACAGGCCAGCCGACCGTGTCGGCCAGGCCGCACCAGCAGCAAGCGCCGCGCCAACCGACAACCCGGCCCCGGCAGACACCCCGGCGTGCAACCTGCTGTGGCAAATCCAGGTGCAACTGGGCGCCGCCCCACGCAGCCTGCTGGTGGACATGGCCTTTGATGCCGGCCCACGCACCCGCACCAACTTACGCCTGCCCGGCGGCTGGGCGGGCGTCATCGAGACCACCGCCGCAGCCCCGACCGCACCCTTGCCCAGGCTGCAAGCCGTGGTCGACATGCCGACCCTGCGCACGGTCAGCCACGCAGCCGGCGAACGTGTCCAGTTGCGCTGGCGCCTGACGCCCCCGGCCGACGCAGCCCAGGGCGGCAGCGTGCAATTGGCCGACACCTGGTTTGCGCTGGTGGGTCAAGGCGTGCTGCCGGTGCCCGATGAGCTCGACGAGCGCCACACGCCCACCGCCTGCATTGCCTTTTACGGCCTGACGCCACGCGCCGACGACCTGGCCCCGGTGCGCTGGGCCAGCAGCCACGGCCTGGCCGAGGGACCGACGGCACTGTTCCGGGTGGCGCCCGGCGCGGCCAGCCTCAGGTCCCGGGTGCAGCAGGCGCTGTATGCCGGTGGCGCACTGCAGACGCAGACGCAGACGCAGAGCCAGAGCCACACTCAGACCCAGAGCCACACCCAGACCCAGAGCCAGAGCCAGACCCAGACCCAGACCCAAACACAGCCGCCGACCCAAGCGCACAGCCCCGACGCTGGCAGCCTGATGCTGGCCCGGCCCGCCGGCGTGGCCTGGCGTTTCAGCCTGGACGCGCTGGGCCAGGCCGCTGGCCAGGCATTGGCCACCCAGCGCCAGTTCTGGGGCGACACCGGCGCTGCCGGCCCGCTGTTGGTGCTGCTGCTGCCCAATGCCCCCACCGGTGCGGGCCGCGGCTCGGCATGGCACCAGGCGCTGGCCGTGCAAGGCCCGGCCGATTTGGCGGTGCCGGGCAGCGCTGCCGACGCTCTACTGACCGAAGCCTTGGTGCGCAGTTGGGTGCCGGACCGCTTTGGTCCGCTGGTGCACACCGGCCGTGGCGACGCGGCCAACCGCGCCTGGTTCAGTGAGGGCTGGGCTGAGTTCTACACCCACAGGCTGCTGCTGCGTGACGGCCGGTGGACACCCGCGGACTACGCCGCCGCGCTCAACCGCAAGATCGAGCGTTTCCTGGACGCCAGCGCGCGCGCCAAACCGCCCGCCCGCGACGCCGCGCCGGCGCTGGCCAACGACCGCCCAGGCGTGCTGCCGGCCGCCGAGATGGCCGGCGCGCGTGGCGAATGGCTGGCGCTGCAGTGGCATGCCGCGCTGCGGGCGGCCGGTCAGCCTGGGCTGGACGCCACGATGCGCCGCTTGCTGGTGGCCCCGGCACTGGCGCGCCACGAGGGTCTGATCAGCGCGCCGCTGGCCACCCACCGGCTGGTGGCCGCACTGCGCCCGGCGCTGGGCGATCGGCCGCTGCGCGACATCACGCGCCAGGCCGACCGGGGCGAGGCACCGGCGTTCGGTCCGGCAACCCTGGGCCCCTGCTTTGTGGGCCGACGGGTGGCCAGCGCCACCTGGCGGCTGGGCCTTGATCCCGTCTCGCTGAGTAACGGGGTGGTCAGCGGTGTCGAGCCCGGTGGCCCGGCCGACGCCGCCGGCCTGCGCGACGGCATGGTGTTGGCGGGCCACTTGCTGGTGCCGGGCGACCCGACCCAGCCCGTGCAGCTCAAGGTGATGGACGCCAGGCCAGGCGCAAGTGCAAGTGCAAGTGAAATTGCAAGCGCCAATGCCAATGCCAATGCCAATGCCAGCGCCAGCGCCACCGCAGACAGCCGTGAGATCCGCGAGATCCGATACCTGCCGGCCGGCGAGCCGGTGCGCGAGCTGCCGCGCTACCAGCCGGTGGCCGATGCCCTGCAGCAACCCGCCTGCCTGGGTTGGCTGGGCCTGGGGCCGGACGCTGCAACCGCCCAAGGCGTGGCACGCGGCGCACCGTCCGCCGCGGCCACCGGTGCCGCAGCCACCACCCGCCAGGGCGCCCGAACTGCCGGCAAGCCCAGCCACAAATCCAAGGCCAAAAGCACCGGCAGGGCCACAGGCAAATCCACCGGTAAATCCACGGGCACATCCACCAGCACATCCACCGGCAAATTCGGGGCCAAAGCCACGGGCACACCCGCAGTCAAGGCCAGCAGCCGGACTTCGGGTGCCTCCCCAGTCAAGCCCGCCGCCAAGTCCGGCAAGCCGGGCAGTGCGGTTGCCCAGCGGGTCGGCACCGGCAGACCCACCATGACCGCCACCGTGATGACCGGCGCCTGATGCCTGATCGCCGCGCCACGGCCATCACGCTGTGGCCTTGCGATGCCCAGGCCCGACTGCTGGCCGCCGCGCCGCCCACCCCCTGGGCGCGCTACCTCGCCTGGGCAGATGGGCATGTGGTGGGTGGCGGTGGATTTACCGGGCCGCCGCGGCAGGGCCGGGTCGAGATCGGCTACTTCACGCTGCCCGGCCAGCAGCGGCAAGGCCACGGCCGGCGCACCGCCAGCGCCCTGCTGGCGCTGGCCTGGGCCGCCGACGCCAGACTGACCGTGATCGCCCACACCCGCCATGCGCCGCGGCATGGCCAGCACACCATCGACGCGGCGGCATCCGCCCGCATCCTGCTGAGCCTGGGCTTCGGGCCGCCACGGCCTGCACGCAACGCGCGGGTCGGGCCGGTGTGGCGCTGGGCGCTGCCGCCGGCTCGACCCGATCGGCAGGCGCAGGCGCCGACAATCAACCGATGACCGACCTGCCCACCCCGCCAACAGAAGCCCAGCAGTTCATTGCCCGACTGCGCCACAGCCTGGCCGACGGCGGGTTTGTCCGGCTGGTGCTGGGGCGGCCGCACGGCGCCGAGCCGTCGCTGGACAAGCTGCTGGTCCGCCGGGTGGTGCTGCGCGAGGTGCAACACCTGTCGCTGGTCTGGCGCCACCGCACCAAGGACATCACCAAGAACCTGCCGGTCGAGGCGGCGGTCGACCTGATCGCGACGCTGCTGGCGCAACAATTCCACCATGCCCACCTGGTCACGCGCAGCCACGACATCCAGCTGGCACTGGGCAAGAAGGGCAGCTGGGGGCTGCGGATCGGCAAGTTGTCGGTGACGGCGGCAGGATCAAACGGCCCGGCTGCCGACAGCCCCGGCCTGGGCACCGCGCCGCCGGCCGAACACGACCGCGCCAAGCAGCGGGCCCTGGCCCTGGACACGCCTTTCCTGGCCGAGCTGGGGGTCACCGACGCCCAGCACCGGCTGGTGCCGGCGATGGCGCGCAAATGGAAGCAGATCAACAAGTTCCTGGAGGTGCTGGCCCATGCCATCGCCCAGTCGCCGCTGGCCGGGCGTGATCCGGCCGTCCCGGTGCGGGTGCTGGACTTCGGCGCAGGCAAGGGTTACCTCACTTTTGCGGTGCAGCAGCACTTGCAAACCAGCGGCCGGGTACCGGCGATCGTCGGGGTTGAGTTGCGCGATGACCTGACCACGCTGTGTAACGGCGTGGTGGACCGGCTGGGCCTGGCCGGGCTGCGGTTTGAGGCCGGTGATGTCGGCCACCATGCGGTGGCGGCCACCGACATCATGATCGCGCTGCACGCCTGCGACACCGCCACCGACCTGGCGATGCACCACGGCATCCGCAGCGGCGCGGCCATCATCTTGTGCTCACCCTGCTGCCACAAGCAGCTGCGCCCGCAGATGACGGCGCCGCCCGTGCTGGCGCCGATGCTGCGCCACGGCATCCACATGACCGAGCAGGCCGAGATGCTGACCGACGCACTGCGTGCGCTGCTGCTGCAGGCTGAGGGCTACGACGCCCAGGTCTTCGAGTTCATCTCGCCCGAGCACACCGGCAAGAACAAGATGGTGCTGGCGGTGCGCCGCGCCACACCGCTGCCCGCCGCCCAGCGCAGCGCCCTGCTGGCCCAGGTGGCGGCGTTGAAAGCGCACTATGGCGTCACCGCGCAAGCCCTTGAAACCCTGCTGGCGGGCGGCACAGGCAGCGGGCACCATGCGGCATGCCCTGCCGGAGCGCCGCATGTCCGAAACCCTGAGCCCAACCCTCACACCGCCCGACCCGACCCGGTCCAGCCAGCACCGTGAGCTGATGGCGGTGGCCGAGTGCGCGGCCGCCGCGCTGGCCGGCCGCAGCCCCGAGATCGAGGCTCGGCGCTCGCTGCCACCCGATATCGCCGACAGCCAGGCCGCCGCTGGCCTGTACCGGCTGCTGACACCCGCCGCCTACGGTGGCCATGAGACACCGCCAGCCAGCTATTTTTTGCTGGTCGAGCGGCTGGCGCGCGCCGACGCGGCCGCCGCCTGGTGCTGCTTCATCGCCAACACCAGCTGCGTCAACGCCGCCTACCTGCCCGAGGCCGAGGCGCGGCTGCTGTTTGGCCCGCCCGCGCTCAAGGCCGCTGGCGTGTTTGCACCGCGCGGCAAGGCCGTGCCGGCTGTGCAAGACGGCGTGGCCGGCCTGCGCGTGAACGGCCGCTGGGCTTGGGGGTCGGGCGCGCACAACGCCGACATCGTGATCCCCGGCTGCCTGCTGATCGGCGCCGATGGACAGCCCGCGCTGCTGCCCGGCGGTGCGCCGCGGGTGGTGTCGGTGGTGCTGGACCGCGCGCAAGTGCGCCTGCTGGACAACTGGGACAGCTTCGGCCTATGCGGCACCGGCAGCGGCGAGTTCGAGGTGACGGACGCCTTTGTGCCGCTGGGCCGCAGCGCATCGCTGTTTGACGGCCCGCGCATCAACACGCCGCTGTACCGGTTCCCGGTGTTTGGCCTGCTGGCGCTGTCGATCGCGGCGGTGGCCACCGGCATCGCCCAACAGGCCCTGGCTGATTTCATCGCGCTGGCCAGCCACAGCGTGCCGCAGGCCAGCGCCAAGCCACTGGCCAGCAAGCCCACCGTGCAGGACGCCGTGGCCCGCGCAGAGGCCACGCTGCAAAGCGCCCGCGCCTACCTGAGGGCCAGCATCGCCACCGCCTGGGCCGCAGCGCTGGACGGGCGCGCGGCCGACGCCCCGACAGGCACCGGCCTGCCGCTGGAGGCCCGGCGCAACCTGCGACTGGCGTCCAGCCACGCGGTGCAGTCTGCCGCCGATGTGGTGGGCCGGCTGTACCGGCTGGCCGGCGGTGGCGCGGTGTTTGCCCAGTCACCGCTGCAGCGTGCGCTGCGCAACGTGCAGGTCGCCACCCAGCACATGATGGTCAATGACGCCAGCTTCGAGCTGACCGGCCGGCTGCTGCTGGGTGTGCCGACACAGACGGCGATGCTGTAGCGGCTGCAGACACGGTTGCGGCTGCGGCTGCGGCTGCGGCTGCGGTTGCGGTTGCAAACACGGCTGCGACCACGAGTGCGGACACGGGCAGGGGTGCCGATGCGGCGCGCCAGCGCACAACCGGGGCCACCGCCAGATCGTGGGATAGTCGGGTTCCGATGCCCAGACGCCCTTTTTCTGTAGCCGACCGCCGCCGCTCGGTCGCCGACCTGCCCGATTTCACCCAACCCGCCAATGGCGGTCCGTCGGTGGCCACCCGGC
>JANMXG010000241.1:0-4084 GCA_031394235.1 Betaproteobacteria bacterium | reverse complement strand
CAGCACCAGCGGACTGCCCTGGCGGGCACCCACCACCCGGTGCGGCTCGTCGCGGCAGAACACCGCGATGGCGTACGCGCCCTTCAGGCGCGGCGTGGCGCGCAGCACAGCGTCGAACAGGTCACCGTCGTAGAGCTGGTGGATCAGGTGGGCGATGACCTCGGTGTCGGTTTGGCTTTCGAACACATAGCCCTTGTTTTGCAGCTCGGCGCGCAATTCGTCATGGTTTTCGATGATGCCGTTGTGCACCAAGGCGATGCGATCGCCCGAAAAATGCGGGTGGGCGTTGTGCACCGCCGGCACGCCGTGGGTGGCCCAGCGGGTGTGGGCGATGCCGGTGCCTGAATGCACGTCGTCCTGCACGATCTGCAGGCCCAGCTCGGCAACGCGGCTGGTGCTGCGGGTGCGGCGCAACTGGCCGCCCTGGTGCACGGCCACGCCGCAGGAGTCGTAACCCCGGTATTCCAGCCGCTTCAGGCCCTCGACCAGGACCGGGACGGTGTTGCGGTTGCTGACCGCTGCGACGATGCCACACATGGTTGATGCCTTTGCTGTTGCGCTGCAGGAGCCGCATCGTAGACAGGACGTCGAGAAATATGCGTGCAAAATTCAACTGATTTAGAAATTTTTGAATCGTGCCTATTTTCAATGCAAGATAATTTCACTATCGTAGATTTTTTAGCCAAAACTGTAGATGACTGAACCACTGGATGCCCTCGACCAACGGCTGCTGGCCTTGCTGCAGGCCGATGCCTCACGCGCCAACCAAGCGCTGGCCGAGGCCGCATTTGTGTCACCGGCTACCGCCATGCGGCGGGTGCGCCGGCTGGTCGACACCGGCATCATCGAGCGCCAGGTGGCCATCGTCTCGCCGGCCCTGGTGGGCGGCTTGAGCGTGATTGCCGAGGTGACGCTGGACCGCCAAGGCGCCGAGCACCTGGCCGCCTTCGAGACCCGGGCGGTCGCCGAGGCGCCGGTGCAGCAGTGTTACCGGGTCTCGCCCGGCCCGGACTTTGTGCTGGTGCTGTGGCTGCCCGACATGGCGGCCTACCACGCACTGGTGCAGCGGCTGTTCACGCAGGATGCCAACGTGCGCAACGTCAAAAGCTTCTTTGCCACCCACCGGGCCAAGTTCGAGCCGGCAATCAGCCTGGGCGCTGCCTGATCGTTCCGGCCCCAAAACGGCGGCCCGCGCACCGCAGCCCGGTCACTGCTGCTTGAGCAATGCCAGCCCCTTGAGGTACTCACCCTCTGGAAACTCGACCGTGGTCGGGTGGTCACACGCGCCCTCCAGGCGTTGCAGGATGGCGGCGTTGATACCGGCGTCCAGCCCGGCACCGGCCACGATCTTGTGGAACAGGTCGGCACTGACGCCGCCCGAGCAGCTGAAGGTCAGCAGCAGGCCGCCCGGCGCCAGCAGTTGCAAAGCCAGGCGGTTGATGTCCTTGTAGGCCCGCGCGGCGCGCTCGGCATGGGCTGCCGTGGGCGCAAACTTGGGCGGATCGAGCACGATGGCATCAAAACTGCGGCCCTCCGCCAGCGCCTGGCGCAGCGCACTGTTGACGTCGGCATCGGCAAACTCGCAACCGGCCAGGTCAAAGCCGTTGCGCAACACGTTGTCACGCGCCAGTGCCAATGCCGGGCCGGACGAATCGACGCTGAGCACCTGCTTGGCGCCGCCGGCCAGAGCGGCCACGCTGAAGCCACCGGTGTAGCTGTAGCCGTTGAACACGCTGCGGCAGCCGAGTTGTCGCACCAGCTCGGCAAAGCGGCGGCGGTTTTCTCGCTGGTCGAGGTAGTAGCCGGTCTTGTGGCCGGTGGCCACATCCACGCCCAGGCGCCAGCCATGCTCGGTGATGACCAGGTCGGTCGTGCCGTCGCCACGCAGCCAGCCGCGGCGCTTGTCCAGGCCTTCTTGCTCGCGCACGGTGGCGTCGGACCGCTCGTAGAGCCTGGCCAACCCAGTGACCTTGCACAGCGCGTCGGCGATCACGCTGCGCCAGCGCTCGGTGCCGGCAGACAGGAACTGCGCACTCAGGGTGTCGCCATAGCGGTCCACGATCAAGCCGGGCAGGCCGTCGGCCTCGCCGTGCACCAATCGCTGGCCGTCGCTGGACAACAGGCCGCCCGTGGCCAGCCGGGCGCGCAGTGCAATGGCGCGGCGCAGCCTGCGCTCAAAAAAAGCAGCGTCAATTCGCTCGGCCTCATCAAAACTCCAGGCCCGAACACGGAACATAGAATGCGGGCTGAACGCGCCCCAGGCCAGAAACTCGCCGCCGTGCGACTCAACCCGCACCGTCTCACCGGCGTCGGCACTGCCACGCGCCACGCTGCCCTCAAACACCCACGGGTGGCGCCGCTGCAGCGAGCGCTCCTTGCCGTCACGCAACCGGATCGTCTTCATGCCGGGATTGTCGCCCGATCAAGCCCACCGGATCACTTGCGCCGGGCCCGCGGATGCGCTGCGTCGTAGACCTTGGCCAGGTGCTGAAAATCCAGCTTGGTGTACACCTGGGTGGTGGTGATGCTGGCGTGGCCCAGCAACTCTTGCACGGCGCGCAGGTCGCCGCTGGACTGCAGCAGGTGCGAGGCAAAGCTGTGGCGCAGCATGTGCGGGTGCACCCGTGTCGCCAGACCCGCATCGCCAGCCAGCTTTTGCAAACGTGACCGCACCTGGCTGGCCGACAGCCGGGTGCCGCGCTGGCTGACAAACAGCGCGGCCTCGCCCGGCGCGGCCAGTGTGCTGCGCACGGCCAGCCAGGCGGTGAGCGCCTGCAGCGCCGGGCCGCCCACCGGCACGCTGCGGCGTTTGCTGCCCTTGCCCAGCACATGGGCGGTGGCGTCGGGCGCGTCGATCCAGCCGGCCGCCTCGGCGCTGGCCTGCAGGTCCAGGCCGATCAGCTCACCCACCCGCAGGCCGCAGCCGTAGAGCAGTTCGACGATGCAGTGGTCGCGCGGCGGCAGCGCCGGGTTGTCGCTGCTGGGCACCTGCTGCGCCAGCGCCACCGCCTGGTCGACGTTGAGCGCCTTGGGCAGCGGCTTTGGCGCCTTGGGTGCACGGATGCCGTCGACCGGGTTGTGCGTGATCAGCCGCTCGCGGCCCCAGTGGCGGTACAGCCCGCGCCAGGCCGCCAGCGCGATCGCGATGCTGCGTGGCCCCAGCCCGCGCTCGCGCAGGCGGGCAGTCCAGCCGCGCACATGGTGGGTCTGGGCTCGCAGCAGGTCGATGTGCCCGTCCGCGGCCATCTGCTGCAGCCAGCCCAGCGCGTCAGCGTACATCGCCAAGGTGCGCGCGGCCAGCCGGCGCTCGACCCGCAGGTGCTGCAAAAAGCGCGTGATGCCGTCGGTCAACCCGTCAGTCGGCGCGCCGGTGAGCCCGTCAGTCAGCGCGTCAGTCAGCCCGTCAGTCAGCCCGTCAGTCAGCCCGGCAGGCGATTCCGTGGGCGGCAACGGCGCCGACATACCGCGCCTAGCGCAGCGGCAGCAGCCGGGTCAGCCCGGCGCTGGCGACCTCGCCAATGCGCGTCAGGAACTCGGTGCCCATCTCGGCACTGTAGCGGGTCGGGTCGGGGGACCCCAGCACCAGCAGGCCGACCACCTCACCGGCCCGGGCCATCCCGCCGGTACCGGCAAACTCCTGGGCATCGCCCGCGAGCAGCGGGATCAGCGCCACCGACATCACAGTGGCGGCATCCGTCAGCCAGCCTACCGGCTCAAAACCCGAGTTCAGTCCGCAATAGGGCACGCTCAGGCTTCGGGTGAAGCTGCGGATGTCGTCGCTGGCGCCCTGGGTGAAGGGCAATGACGCAAAAGCCTCGTCGGCGCCCCACAGCCGCAAGGCGGCTTGCGGAATCATGAATTCGTGTTGCAGCGACGCCAGCAGCACTTCAGGCAGCGCCCCCGGGTTGCCCGCCAGCAGGATGGCGCGGGTGAAGCGGTGCAGCCGGTCGGAGATCGCCACGTTCTCCTGGCCATGCCGGATCATCTCCATGATCTTCTGCTCCAGGCCCTTGATCTTGTCGCGCAGCATTTCCATTTGCCGCTGCTGCAGCGACACGGCGCGCTGGCCGTGCGGGCTGGTCAG
>JANMXG010000240.1:0-11279 GCA_031394235.1 Betaproteobacteria bacterium | reverse complement strand
GCCTTCGAGCGTCGTCGGGGGCTTCGCGCCGGGCGACTTCACGGTCCAGGTGGCCGTGCGCTTGCTGCGGTCGATCTCGACCGTGACGAAGTCGTAGCGAAGCGCATCGGCTTCGTCCACCCGGGCCAGCCGGGGCAGCGCCACACCCGCGGCGTCTGCCGGCCGGTCGCTGCCGGCGGCCAGCTGCAGTGCACGCGCTTGCACCTTGGCGGCAAAGACAGCCGGCTTGGCGATGTCGTCCACCAGGCGCCAGTCCTTGGCCTTCTGGCCGCGCACACCTTCCACGCTGGTGCAAAACAGGTCGGCAAGGTCATGGCGCACATGCTTTTTGTCGGTGACACGGGTCAATCCTCCGGTGCCCGGCAGCACGCCCAGCAGCGGCACCTCGGGCAGGCTGACGGCGCTGGAGCGGTCGTCCACCAGGATGATCTCGTCGCAGGCCAGGGCCAGCTCGTAGCCGCCACCGGCGCAGGCGCCGTTGACAGCGGCCAGGAACTTCAGGCCGCTGTAGGTGCTGCTGTCTTCCAGCCCGTTGCGGGTTTCGTTGGTGAACTTGCAGAAGTTCACCTTCCAGCTGTGGCTGGACACGCCCAGCATGAAGATGTTGGCGCCCGAGCAAAACACCTTCTCCTTCGCGCTGGTGACCACCACAGTGCGCACCTCGGGGTGCTCAAAGCGCACACGGTTGATGGCGTCGTTCAACTCGATGTCCACGCCCAGGTCGTAACTGTTGAGCTTGAGCTTGTAGCCCGGGCGCAGGCCGGCGTCCTCATTGAAATCAGCGGTCAGGGTGGCCACCGGCCCTTCGAAGCGCAGCTTCCAATGCTTGTACTGCGACGGGTCCGTCTGGTACTCGACGCGGGTGAGGTTGCTCATCGTCAGATCTCCGGTGGACTGCACTGCAAAATAGTGCATGTTTTCTGAATCAATTTACGCATCATACTGCATGCAGTGCGGCCGTCAAGTGATGACATGCACTTTTATGCCTGTAGCGGGTTTGTCCTGGATTGCCCGTATCAGGCCGGCAGGTGCAGCGTCTGGCGCACCCGCTGGCGCAAGGCCTGGAAGGTGGCCTCCAGCGGCGCGGCGCTGGTGTCCACCACCAGATCGGCCTTGGAATAAAACGCGGCGCGGCCGGCCAGGATCTGGCGCAGGTCGTCCATCGCCTCCTTGCTGGCGGCCATCGGGCGCAGGTCGCCCTGTGCGGCCACCCGCTGCATGTGGTCCTCGGGTGCGGCCTGCAACCACACGCTGGTGCAGTGCGCCAGCAGCAGGTTGAAGGTGGCAGCGTCCGACACCAGGCCACCGGGCGTGGCGATCACCGCCTCGGGGTAGATCTGGATCGCTTCTTCCAGCGCACGGCGCTCGTAGCGGCGGTAGGCGCTCTGGCCGTACAGCGCCTGGATCTCGGCAATGCTGCAGCCGGCAAACTTCTCGATCTCGCGGCTCAGTTCGACAAACGGATAGCCCAGGTCGTCGGCCAGCATCTGGCCCAGCGTGGACTTGCCCGCGCCGCGCAGGCCGATCAGCGCCACCTGCTGGTGGTTTTGCCGGTGGGCGCTGGCCGCGCCGGGCGCACCGCCGGCGCCCAGGGCGTCGGCGATGGCAACACGGGCGCGGCGCAGTGAGCCCTCGTCGCGGTTGTCCAGCAATTCTCGGATCAGCAGCCATTCGGGCGAGGTGGTGGTGACATCCCCGATCAGCTCGGCCATGGCGCAGTGCAGCGCGCCGGCCACTTGCTGCAACACCAGAAAGGACGCGTTGCCGATGCCGTATTCCAGATTGGCCAGGTGGCGCTCGGACACGTCCGCCGCAATCGCCACCGCCTTGCGCGTCATGCCGCGTTGGGCGCGCAGACTGCGCACCCGATCTCCCAGCGCCAGCAGCGACGGGTTCTTGTGCTCGGCCGAGGGCGGGCTGTTGTTGCCAGCGGCCGCACCGCCCACAGCGGCGCGGTCGGCCTCGCCGCCGAGCGCCGGCGGTTTCGGTGTAAACCCGGGGTTATGCAGTATAGTGCTTGACATGGTGGAGGTGCGGCAGTACCGTTCAATGGTCTGCACAATACTTCATATCGCCAAGGCCTGCAAGCCGGCGACGCAAAGGAAAGCCCACCGTGTCCCAAGCCGCTTTTCGCCAACTGATCGCCGACCTGACCCGCCAGATCGCCGGCCGCCCGCTGGATGCCGCGCTGGATGTCTGGCTGAATGCCGAGCATGGCGCCGGCAGCGCCAGCTACACCGCCCTGAAAGCCGCGTGCCAACAGGGCGTGGAGGAAGGGTGGCTGTGCGACCGCGAAGGCGGCGGCATCCGCTACGGCCGCATCTTCAAGCCCACACCGGACCTGCACGGATTTTCGGTGGACGTGGTGAACATGGCCGATATCGCCGGACCCCACCACGCCCACCCCTTGGGCGAGATCGACCTGAACATGCCCATCGACGGCGACGCCAGCTTCGACGGCCGCCCCGCTGGTTGGCTGGTCTGCCCACCCGGCAGCGCACACCGGCCCACGGTGGTGGGCGGCCGCGCCCTGGTGCTGTACCTGCTTCCTGAAGGCCGCATCGACTTCAGCCGCTGAGCCTCAAGCGCAGCACGGCCCGCCCGGCGCCGTCACCCCACCGTCTGCCGCTGCCCGCGCGGCCCGCCGACCCGGAGAACCCGATGACAGTTGCCCCCCCTGCCAGCAGTGCCCCGACCGCGCCTGTGCCCGGCACGCCGTTCAACTTTGCCCAGCACCTGATGACCGTCAATGGCCAGCGCCCTGCCAAGGCCGCCTTCATCGACGACCTGGGCACGTTGAACTACGGCCAGCTTGACGATCGGGTGCGGCGCATGGCCGCCGGCCTGCGTGCGCTGGGCATCAAGCGCGAAGAACGGGTGCTGCTGCTGATGCAGGACTGCAACGACTGGCCGGTCGCCTTTCTGGGCGCGATGTACGCCGGCCTGGTGCCGGTGGCCGTCAACACCCTGCTGACCGCTGACGACTACGCCTACATGCTGGAGCACAGCCGGGCCCAGGCGGTGCTGGTGTCGGGTGCACAACTGCCGGCGCTGGTGGCGGCGATGGTCAAGTCCGACCACGAGGTGGGCAAGGTGATCGTGTCGCGGCCCCAGGCGCCGCTTCACGCGGCGCCCTCCGGTGTCTCACCCCTGCACCCCGCAGAAGTCGAGTTCGAAGCCTTTGTGCAGGCCCAGGCGCCACTGGCCCAAGCCGCCCGCACCCAGCCCGACGACCCCGGCTTCTGGCTGTATTCGTCCGGCTCCACCGGCAGGCCCAAAGGCACGGTGCATTCCCATGCCAATCCGTACTGGACCTGCGAGCTCTATGGCAAGGCCGTGCTGGGCCTGACCGAGGCCGATGTCTGCTTCTCGGCCGCCAAGCTGTTTTTTGCCTACGGCCTGGGCAACGGCCTGACGTTCCCGATGAGCGTGGGCGCCACCACGCTGCTGATGGCCGAGCGGTCCACGCCCGAGGCCACCTTCAAGCGCTGGCTGGGCGTCACTGCAACCCAGGCCGGCCTCAAGCCCACGGTGTTCTACGGTGCACCCACCGGCTTTGCCGGCATGCTGGCCCATCCGCTGCTGCCCGGTCGCGGCGATGTCGCGATGCGCCTGGTCTCGTCTGCTGGCGAGGCCTTGCCGGCCGACCTGGGTGAGCGCTTCAAGGCGCATTTCGGCGTCGACATCATCGACGGTATCGGTTCGACCGAAATGCTGCACATTTTCTTGTCCAACGCGCCCGGGCGGGTGCGCTACGGCAGCACCGGCTGGCCGGTGCCAGGCTACGGCATCGAGTTGCGCGGCGAGGCCGGCGCCGCCGTGCCCGACGGCGAGCCGGGTGACCTCTACATCCACGGCCCGTCGGCGGCGATGATGTACTGGGGCAACCGCGAAAAAACCCGCGATACGTTTCAGGGCGGCTGGACCAAGAGCGGTGACAAGTACGTGCGCAACGGCGACGGCAGCTACACCTACTCGGGCCGCAGCGATGACATGCTCAAGGTCAGCGGCATCTACGTCTCGCCATTCGAGGTCGAGGCCACGCTGGTACAGCACCCGGCGGTGCTGGAGGCGGCGGTGATCGGCGTGGCCGACGCCGAGGGACTGACCAAGACCAAGGCCTTTGTGGTGCGCAAGAACGGCGCAGCGGTGACCGAGGACGAGCTCAAGCAGTTTGTCAAAGACCGGCTGGCACCCTACAAATACCCGCGCCAGATCGAGTTTGTCGACGACCTGCCCAAGACCGCCACCGGCAAGATCCAACGCTTCAAGCTGCGCGAGCGTGAGCGTGGCCAGCCCTGAGGCGCTGCCGGTGGCCGCGGCCTCTGCGCTTGCGGTGGACCGCAGCGCCGCCGCCATCCCCCAGGCGCCTGGTTTCGTCGAGATCGGCTGGCGCGGCCGGCCGGTGCAGATCGAGCACCAGTGGCTGGGTGATTCCGCCGCTGGGCGGCCGCTGATCGTCTTTTTGCACGAGGGCCTGGGGTCGGTGGCGATGTGGCGGGATTTTCCGCAACGGCTGTGCACGGCCGCCGGCTGTCGTGGCCTGGTTTATTCACGTCCGGGTTATGGCCGATCGTCGCCCCGCGCGGCTGATGACGCCTGGGGTACGGACTTCTTGCACCAGCAGGCGCTGGAGGTACTGCCGGCCCTGCTGACGGCGCTGGGCGTGGATGCGACCCGCGACAAACCCTGGCTGTTTGGCCACAGCGATGGCGGCACGATCGCGCTGCTGTACGCCGCGCACCGGCCCGACCAGCTGGCGGGCGCAGTGCTGCTGGCGCCGCACATCCGGGTCGAGGCGGTGTCGATCAGCAGCATCCAGCTGGCCCGCCAGGCCTACCAGGACACCGACCTGCGGGCCAGGCTGGCGCGCCACCATGACAACCCGGATTCGGCCTTCTGGGGCTGGAACAACATCTGGCTGCACCCTGATTTTCGGGCGTGGAGCATCGAGGCCGAGCTGGCCACCATCCGTTGCCCGCTGCTGGCGATCCAGGGCGTCGATGACGAATACGGCACCCTGGATCAAATCGAAGGAATCGCCCGGCGTGTGCCGGGTACAGAATTGCGCGCTTTCGCCGCTTGCGGCCATTCGCCCCACCGCGACCAACCCGATGCGGTGATCCGTGAAACCACCGCCTTCCTGCAAACCAGGCTCACGCCACAGACCGGAGACACCCCATGACCTCAGCACTCGCCCCGACCCGCCGCACCTTGCTGGCCACCCTGACGCTGACAGCCACCCAGGCAGCCGTGCTGCTGGCCACGATGACCGCCCCGCTGGCGGCCCAGGCCCAGGCCGCGCCCAAGCTCAAGGTCGGCCTGATGCTGCCGTACACCGGCACCTTCGCCGCACTGGGCAACGCAATTGAAAACGGCTTCCGGCTGCAGATCGCCGAGGGCGGCGGCAAAATCGCTGGCCGCGAGGTTGAGTTTTTCAAGGTCGACGATGAAAGCGACCCGAGCAAGGCCACCGACAACGTCAACAAGCTGGTCAAGCGCGACCAAGTGGACGTGCTGGTCGGCACGGTGCATTCGGGTGTTGCGATGGCCATGGCCAAGGTGGCCAAGGACACCGGCACCCTGCTGATCGTGCCCAATGCCGGCGCTGACGCGGTGACCGGCGCGATGTGTGCGCCCAACATCTTCCGCTCCAGTTTCAGCAACTGGCAACCGGGCTACGCGATGGGCGAGGTGGTGGCCAAGAAGGGCGCCAAGAAGGTTGTCACCATCACCTGGAAGTACGCCGCTGGCGACGAGTCGGTCAAAGGCTTCAAGGAGGCGTTCGAAAAGGGCGGCGGATCGGTGGTCAAGGAGCTGAGCCTGCCGTTTCCGGGTGTCGAGTTCCAGGCCCTGCTGACCGAGATTGCCGCGACCAAGCCCGATGCCGTCTACACCTTCTTTGCCGGCGGCGGCGCGGTCAAGTTTGTCAAGGACTACGCCGCGGCCGGCTTGAAAAAGACGATCCCGCTGTACGGCGCGGGCTTCCTGACTGACGGCACGCTGGAGGCCCAAGGTGATGCCGCCGAAGGCCTGTTCACCACCCTGCACTACGCCGACAGCCTGGGCACACCGCGGGATGCGGCCTTCCGCCTGGCCTATGCCAAGACCTACAAGCTGCAGCCAGACGTCTACGCGGTTCAAGGGTATGACGCGGCGCAGATCCTGGCCACCGGCTTGAATGCGGTCAAGGGCGACGTCAGCAAGAAGGCCGAGTTTGCGGCGGCGGTGGAAAAGTCCAAGATCGACAGCCCGCGCGGCCCGTTCAGCCTGTCCAAGGCCCACAACCCGGTGCAGGATTTCTACCTGCGTCAGGTCGTCGGCAAGGAAAACAAGGTGGTTGCCGTGGCCAGCAAGGCCCTGACCGACCCCGCACGCAACTGCCGGATGTAACGAACCGGCCCGCTCGCGACGGCCCCTGCGTCACATCCGCCGCGGTGCCACCGTTGATGAAACCCAACCCGCCATGGACCTCTCCACCTTCCTCATCCAGTGCCTGAACTCGCTGCAGTACGGGCTGCTGCTGTTTCTGGTGGCGTCGGGGCTGACGCTGATCTTCGGCATCATGGGCGTCATCAATCTGGCGCACGGCAGCTTCTACATGATCGGCGCCTATATGGCCTATGCGCTGGCGCCGATCGTCGGCAGTACGTTTGGTGGCGGTTTTTTTGCCACGCTGGCGGTGGGCGTGGTGCTGGCGGTGCTGCTGGGCTATGTGCTGGAGTGGGCGTTTTTCAGCTTTCTCTACGAGCGTGAGCACCTGCAGCAGGTGCTGATGACCTACGGCCTTATCCTGGTGTTCGAGGAGTTGCGCAGCCTGCTGGTGGGCGACGACGTGCACGGCGTGCAACCGCCCGACTTCCAGGCCGGCACTATCCCGCTGGGCGAGCTGATGACCTACCCGGTGTACCGGCTGTTCATCTCGGGCGTGTGCCTGGCGCTGGCGCTGGGCATGTACTTTGTGTTCACCCGCACCCGGCTGGGCATGATGATCCGCGCCGGCAGCAGCAACCGCGAAATGGTGCAGAGCCTGGGCCTCGATATCAAGTTTTTGTACCGCGTGGTGTTTGCCGCGGGCCTGGGGCTGGCGGTGCTGGCGGGCATGGTGGCCGCGCCGGTGTCGTCGGTCTACCCCGGCATGGGCAACCAGGTGCTGATCATCTGCTTTGTGGTGGTGGTGATCGGTGGCATCGGCTCGATCCGCGGCGCGCTGCTGGCGTCCTTGCTGATCGGCGTGGTCGACACCTTCGGCAAGGTGATTTTTCCGCAGGCGGCCGGCGTGCTGGTCTACCTGCTGATGGCGCTGATCCTGCTGTGGAAACCCAACGGCCTGTTCCGGGCCGGATGACTTGATATGACTGAACAATCTAGCAAGCCCGGCCCAGGACGCGGCCTGTTCGTCGCGCTGTGCGGCCTGGCGCTGGCCGCCTACCCGCTGGTGGGCGGCGCGTTCGGGCTGGACCTGGTCACCAAGATCATGGTCTATGCGATCTTTGCGCTCAGCCTGGAGCTGCTGGTCGGCGCCACCGGTCTGGTGTGCTTCGGCCATGCGGCATTTTTCGGCATTGGCGCCTACGCCGCGGTGCTGCTGTCGCCGGCCAGCGATCCGGGCAACCTGCTCTGGCTGCTGCCGGCCAGCATGGCGGCAGCCGCGGTGTTTGCGCTGCTCATGGGTGCGCTGTCGCTGCGCACGCAGGGGGTGTACTTCATCATGGTCACACTGGCGTTTGCGCAGATGGCCTACTACGTGGTGCATGACACGCCGCTGGGCGGTGGTACCGACGGCATCTACCTGACAGCCAAGCCGGTGTTGACGTTGGCCGGCACGCCCTGGCTGAACCTGGACAAAGCAGGTGCGATCTACGGCTTCACGCTGGCCTGCCTTGTCGCCGTGTTCGGCTTTTTGGCGGTGCTGCTGCGCTCCCGCTTTGGCCGGGCGCTGGCCGGCATCAAGGCCAATGAGCAGCGCATGCGTGCGACAGGGTTTTCAACCTATCCGTACAAGTTGGCGGCGTTTGTGATCTCCGGCGCCATTGCCGGCCTGGCGGGCTTCTTGTTTGGCGTGAAGGACGGCTTTGTCAACCCCGAATTGATGAGCTGGCACTTGTCGGGCGCGGTGCTGATCATGATCATCCTGGGTGGCCTGGGCCATTTGCGGGGCGCACTGGTAGGCGCGTTTGCGTTTGCCCTGCTGCAGGAGTTTTTCAAGTCCGAGGCGATCTTCGGCGCCTTTGCCAAGCATTGGACGCTGGGCCTGGGCCTCTCCATCATCGCCAGCGTGGCGCTGCTGCCGCGGGGCCTGGTAGGCCTGCCGGGCCAGTGGCGAGCACGGCTGCTGGGCCGTCCCGGCGCCGCGGCTGGGCACACCCCCGAGGGCCAGCCATGAGCGCGCACGGCAGCCCCATTCTGCTGCGCGGCCGCGGCATCACCCGTCGCTGGGGCGGCCTGGTGGCTGTCAACCAGGTCTCGCTGGACCTGGCACGCGGCCAGGTGCATGCCGTGATCGGCACCAACGGCGCCGGCAAATCCACGCTGATCAACATCCTGTCGGGCGAGACCCCACCGTCCTCGGGCCAGGTTGAACTGCTGGGCCAGGATGTCACCGCCTGGTCGCAGCCCAAACGGGCCCGCGCCGGGCTGGGTCGCAGCTACCAGCGCAACACCATCTATCCCGCATTCACCGTGTTCGAGAACTGCCGGCTGGCGGCGCAGGCGTGCACGCCCAAGCCCTGGCTCTGGTGGCAGGACGCCCAGCGCTGCCAGGCCAGCACCGCTGCAGCGCGGGCGGCGGCAGCGCAGGCCGGGCTGGACGGCGTGCTCGACCGCCCTGCCGGCCTGCTGTCGCACGGCCAGAAACGCCAGCTCGAGATCGCGATGTGCCTGGCCACCGCGCCGCAGGTGCTGCTGCTCGACGAACCGCTGGCCGGCATGGGTGCCGAGGAGACCGAACGCATGCTGGCGCTGCTGGCCGAGCTGAAGGCGGGCCACGCCATCCTGCTGGTCGAGCACGACATGGACGCGGTGTTCCGCATCGCCGACGCCATCACCGTGATGGTCAACGGCACGGTGATCGCCACCGGCACACCAGACTTTGTGCGCCACAGCGACGAGGTGCGCACCGCCTACCTGGGAGACCACTGAGATGACCCCCCAAGCTCACCGCGTTTGCAGTCCCCCAAGGGGGGCGCTCAGCAGCTTCGGAACGGCCGGGCGCTACTGAGATGGCGCCCACCCCGAACCCCACCGGCGACGCAACCACCGACCGCGCCGACCTGATCGTCGATGCCCGTGCGGTACACGCCTGGTACGGCTCCAGCCATGTGCTGCACGGCATCGACCTGGCCATCCGGCGCGGCAGCACCGTGGGCCTGCTGGGCCGCAACGGCATGGGCAAGAGCACGCTGATACGCACCTTGCTGGGCCATGTAGCCCAGCGCAGTGGCCGCATCAGCCTGTTCGGCCAGGACATGTCCAACGCCAAGCCCCACGCCGTGGCCCGGCTCGGCGTGGCCTATGTGCCCGAGGGCCGCGGCGTGTTCCCCAACCTGAGCGTGCGGGAGAACCTGGTGATGGCCGCCCGTGAGGGTCGCCAAGGCCAGCGCGACTGGACCTGCGAGCGGGTACTGGACACTTTTCCGCGCCTCCAGGAGCGCATCACCAACCTGGGCGCCCAGCTCTCGGGCGGCGAGCAGCAGATGCTGTCGATCGGCCGGGCGCTGATGACCCACCCAGAACTGATCATCCTGGACGAAGCCACCGAGGGCCTGGCCCCCCTGATCGTGGCCGAGATCTGGCGCGTGATCGGCGACATCCGGGCCAGCGGCATCGCCACCCTGATCGTCGACCGCGACTACCGCAAGGTGCTGGCCCGGGCCGATCAGGCGCTGGTGCTGCAAAAAGGCCAGGTGGTGCTGGCCGGCAGCGCAGACGCCGTGGCCGGCAGCGCTGCGCTGGCGGGGTTTCTGGGGGTCTGAGGCCGAGACCGCGCTAGGCTTTGCGGGCTTGCCCGTGCCACGCCCCGCCCTGGTGGCTGGCCGAGGGTGCGCCGGTAAGCGGGTCAATCTCCTGGAATTTGCGGTGGGTTCAACTTGACCTTGCGGGCCGAGCGCTTGCGCATGTTGATGTTGAGTGCTTCGACGCCCAGCGAAAACGCCATCGCAAAGTACACATAGCCCTTGGGCACATGATGGTCAAAGCCCTCGGCAATCAGCACGACGCCCACCACCACCAGGAAGGCCAACGCCAGCATCTTGATGGTCGGATGATCGGATACAAAGCGACCGATCGGGCCGGCGAACAGCATCATCAACGCCACCGACGAAATCACCGCGGCAATCATGATGCGCACGTCGTCGACCATGCCCACCGCGGTGATGATCGAGTCGAGCGAAAACACCAGGTCCACCAGCATGATCTGCAGGATGACTGACGCAAAGGTGGCCTTGACCGCGCTCGGGCCGTGCCCTTCTTCGCCTTCGAGCGACTGGTGGATCTCACCGGTGCTCTTCCAGATCAGGAACAGGCCGCCCCCGATCAAAATGGCGTCGCGGCCTGAGATCTCTTGCCCCAGCACCGTGAACAGCGGCGTCACCAGGCCCACGATCCAGGCCAGCACCAGCAACAGGCCGATGCGCATGAACATGGCCATGAACAGGCCGATCCGGCGGCCCAGTTCCTGCTGCGCCTTGGGCAGCTTATCGACCAGGATCGAGATGAAGATGATGTTGTCGATACCCAGAACCAGCTCCAGCAGCGTGAGCGTGCCGAAGGCGATCCAGGTCTGGGGGTTGGTTAGCAGATCCATCGGTTGGGGCGCATGGCCGGTAGGTTGAAGGTCGCCACACCGGAATCCGGTGGCTAGGCCGCATTTTCAACGAAGCCGCCGAATGTGCGGTCATGTCCGAAAGATAGGGCACCAGCCCGCACCACCGATGCCCGGGCCAGCCCGGCCGCAGCGCACCGGTGCAGGGCGACAGCCAGGCAGCCCAAGTAGCCAAACCGATCATCGTGACCCCTTCGGCATTGCTGCGTGCGCGGGCGCTGATGGCCACTATCGACCGTGGACAGCGGCCAGATTGACGCCACGCGCTGATCACTTGTCGCTGCTTGCGAGTGGGGACGTCAGCTTACGGCTCTTTGCGGTCTTTCGTTTTTTGGCCTGAGAGCTGCCGGTCGGGGGTGCTGAGCGACCGCGCCGCGCCGGGCTGGCGTGCCCCGCTCCGTGTCATTCCGGGCCGGACAACCACCGGCCCTCCCTTCTTTACCTGCGCGGGACACGC
>JANMXG010000239.1:0-1519 GCA_031394235.1 Betaproteobacteria bacterium | reverse complement strand
CGGGATCTCGGCAAAGTAGGCCAGGCCGATGAACTCGGTCATCAGCGACACCCCTGGCCCTGAGGTGGCGGTAAATGCCCGCGCGCCGTTCCAGCCGGCACCGGTGATCATGCCGATCGAGGCGATCTCGTCCTCGGCCTGCACGATGGCAAACTTGTGTGCACCGGTCTCAGTGTCGAGCCGGTACTTGCGGCAGTACTTGTCGAAGGCCTCGGCCACCGACGACGACGGCGTGATCGGGTACCAGGCGCAGACGGTGGCGCCGCCGTAAACGCAGCCCAAGGCGGTGGCGGCATTGCCCTCGACAAAGATGCGGTCACCGACCTGGTTGGACTTCTTGACCTGCAGGCCCATCTTGGGCGACTTGGGTGGCATCAGGTGGTCACGCGCAAAACTGCGGCCGGCCTGCAGCGCCCGCACATTTGATTCGAGCAGGCGCTCCTTGCCGCGGTATTGCTCGCCAAACAGCGTCTCGATCACCGCCGCTTCGATGCCCATCAGCTGCGACAAGGCGCCCAGCACCATGATGTTCTTGAACAGCTGGCGCTGGCGCGAGTCCTCGTAGGTGGCATTGCAGATGGCGGTGACCGGCATGCCGATGACCGAGATGTCGTCCCGGAAGGCCTCGGGCGGCAGGGGCTTGGTGCTGTCATAGAACAGGTAGCCGCCGGGCTCGACCTCGGCCACGTCGGCGGCCCAGGTCTGCGGGTTCATCGCCACCATCATGTCGATGCCACCGCGCCGGCCCAGCCAGCCGCGCTCAGACACCCGCACCTCGTACCAGGTCGGCAGTCCCTGGATGTTGCTCGGGAAGATGTTGCGCGGGCTGACCGGCACGCCCATGCGCAGGATGGCCTTGGCAAACAACTCGTTGGCCGAGGCCGACCCCGAGCCGTTGACGTTGGCAAACTTGACGACAAAGTCGTTGACCGCTTCGATGCGCTTCATGCTGCGGCCTCCAGTCGTTTGGCGCCGGGCTTGCGGTCGCGGCAGCTGGAGCCGGCCTGGGTCGTCTGGTACAGGTACTTCTGCATGTCCCAGGCCCCGGTGGGGCAGCGCTCGGCACACAGGCCGCAGTGCAGGCAGACGTCCTCGTCCTTGACCATCACCCGCTGGGTCTTGAGCCCGCCGCTGACGTACAGGTCTTGCGCCAGGTTCAACGCGGGTGCGCTCAGGCGTCCGCGCAGGTCGGCCTCGTCGCCGTTGGCGGTGAAGCTGATGCAGTCCATCGGGCAGATGTCGACGCAGGCGTCGCACTCGATGCACTGCTTCTCGTTGAACACGGTCTGCACATCGCAGTTCAGGCAGCGCTCGGCCTCTTTGAAAGCGGTGGCGAGATCGAAGCCCAGTTCGACCTCGACCTTGATCGACGACAGCGCCTTCTGGGCGTTGGCCCATGGCACCTTGAAGCGCAGGTCGTTGATCAAGGTCGAGGTCGAACTGGGCTTCGATCTCGCCACCGCTTTCAAAGAGGCCGAGCGCTGCCTGAACTGCGATGTGCAGACCGTGTTCAACGAGA
>JANMXG010000238.1:0-1638 GCA_031394235.1 Betaproteobacteria bacterium | reverse complement strand
AGCTCAGGCAGCAGGCCTGGATGAAGTGGGTCGCCTACGCAGCGCCGGCGATCTCGATCGGGCCGTTTTTCGTGATGATGCCGACTCCCCACCCCTCGATCACGGCGAGGCCGCAAACGCTGGCAGCACCGTAGTTCTCGCCAAAGGGCAAGAACTCGCTGTCATCGACAAACCGGGCGATCACCTGGCGCATGTCCACCGGCCGCGTGTGGTCCATCGGCATGATGCCCAGCAGCTCTTCGGCATCAAAGCGCGGCGGTTTGAAGGCGCGCACCGCGCTTTGACCAGGCTCGGCCCGCGGCCAGTCGATCTGGCCCAGCACCTCGCGCGCCAGCCGCAGCGCATCGCGGTCGTCCTCGGCCAGGTAGTCGCCCAGGCCGGAGACATGGGTGTGCATCTGCGCCCCGCCCAGGTCTTCTTCGCTCGCCACCTCGCCGGTGGCAGCCATCAGCAGCGGCGGGCCGGCCAAAAACGCCCGGGTGCGGCCGCGCACCATGATGATGTAGTCCGACAGGCCAGTCTGGTAGGCGCCGCCGGCTGTCGACGAGCCGTGCGTGACCGTGACCACCGGCAGGCCGCGCGCCGACATGCGCGCCAGGTTGCGGAACAGCCCACCACCCTTGATGAAACCCTCGACCCGGTACTTCAGCAGGTTGGCGCCGGCGCTCTCGACCAGTTGCACATACGGCAGCTTGTTCTCTAACGCCAGCTCCTGGATGCGCAGCGCCTTGTCCAGGCCCATCGCCTGCATCGCACCGGCGTCGATGCCCGAATCACTGGCAGTGACCATGCAGCGGATGCCGGCCACCCAGCCGATGCCGCCAATCACGCCGCCGCCGGGCACGGTGTGCTCAGGGTCGGGGGTGTCCATGCCGTAGCCGGCCAGCGTGCACAGCTCCAGCCAGGGCGCGCCGGGGTCCAACAGCAGCGCCAGGCGCTCCCTGGGCAACAACTGGCCCCGTGACTCGAAGCGTTGCTGCGACTTGTTGCTGGCGGCAATCGCCCGTGCCTCGGCGCTGCGCACCCGACCCAGCAACGCCAGCATGCCGCTGCGGTTGGCCTGGAAAGACTCGCTGCCGGGGGAAAGGGTGGATTCGATGGTGGCCATGCGGTGGGTATCCGATCCGTGGGGGCCTAGATGCCCAGCTGCCGGGCGGCCAGGTCTTTCATGATTTCTTCCGACCCGCCGCCAATCATCATCACCTTGACCTCGCGGTAGATGCGCTCGCTGCGGGTGCCGCGCATGAAGCCCATGCCGCCCAGGACCTGCACCGCCGCATCGGCGCAGAACTGCATGCACTGGGTGGCCTGCACCTTGGCCATCGCCGTGCGCGCCACCAGCTGCTGGGCGTCGCCGCTGCGCTGCTGCACCCGCCAGGCCAGGTCGTAGATGTGGCAGCGCGCCACGTCGATGCTGCGCAGCATGTCCATCAGCTTGTGGCGAATAACCTGACGCTCGGACAGCGCCGCGCCAAAGGTCTGGCGCTGGCGGGCCCAGTCCAGCGCTTCGTCGAAGCAGCATTCGGCATAGCCCACCGCCTGCGCCGCCATGCCCAGGCGCTCGCCGTTGAAGTTGCTCATGAAGGTCTTGAAGCCCATGCCCTCTTCGCCGATCAGATTGGCCACCGGGACGCGGCA
>JANMXG010000237.1:0-8568 GCA_031394235.1 Betaproteobacteria bacterium | reverse complement strand
CACATCGGTGATGCCGACCGAGATGTTGAAGTTGCGCAGGTCGCCAGAATCTTTGGCGCGGATGAATTTTTCGACATCCGGATGGTCGCAGCGCAGCACCGCCATCTGCGCGCCACGCCGGCTGCCGGCGCTCTCGACCGTCTCGCAACTGCGGTCGAACACCCGCATGTAGCTGACCGGGCCCGAGGCGCTGGACTGGGTGGGCGCAACCCAGGCGCCGGCCGGCCGGATGCGCGAGAAATCGTAGCCCACGCCGCCACCCCGGCGCATGGTCTCGGCCGCCTCGGTCAGGGCGGTGTAGATGCCGGCAAAACCCTCCTCGGGTTGCGAGATCGAATCACCCACCGGCTGCACAAAGCAATTGATCAGCGTGGCAGCCAACGGCGTGCCGGCGGCCGAGTTGATGCGCCCGGCGGGCACAAAGCCGCGCCGCTGGGCGTCGAGGAACCGGGCCTCCCAGGCAGCACGCTGCTCTACCGGCTCAGCCACGGCCAGCGCGCGGGCAACGCGGCGGCGCACATCGTCTTGCGTGGTCTCGTCGCCCTTGGCGTATTTTTCAGCCAGCACCTCGGCGCTGATGGCCTGGGGCGGCAGCGGGGCGCGCACCGTGCGTGCGGCTTTGGCGGCAGCAGCGCGCGCTGGGGCTGCGGGTTTGCCGGCGGCAGCGGGGGCAACGGTGGCCGCAGGGGCAGCCGGGGCAGCGCCGGTGGCCGCGGCCGGAGTGGCCGAGGGGCGGTCGCCAAAGAGGTCGGGGATGGGGGTGACAGTGCTCATGGGGTGTTCTTTCGTCGGCAGGCCCGAGGGCTGGCGGCATGTGGCCGCAAGGGCCTGGATGCGCCGCAGGGGCGGGTGAGCTGATGGTTTATACAGTATTCTTGCGGTGTCGGGCGGGCCAAAGGGGTTTGCCCCTGGCGCCTGGAACAAGGTCTTGCCCGTGACTGAAACAGCCTCACGGCGCCCCGCAGCCGCCATTGTCTCGCCAGCCACAGCGCCCCGACACGCGGTGCAGACATTTCGGCAATCCCCCCCCGACCCGTTCGCCACCCTCAACCCCCAGCAGCAGGCTGCCGTGGCCCACGGCCATGCGCCGCTGCTGGTGCTGGCGGGCGCCGGGTCCGGCAAGACCCTGACGCTGGCCGCCCGGGTGGCCCGGCTGGTGCTTGACGGCGCCGACCCCCACCGGCTGCTGCTGCTGACGTTTTCGCGCCGGGCGTCGCTTGAGATGGCCCAGCGCGCCGGCCGGGTGCTGCACCAGGCGCTGGGCCTGCGCGCCACCCAGGCGCCGCCCGTGCTGCCGTGGGCGGGCACCTTTCACGCCATCGGCGCCCGGCTGCTGCGCGAGTACGCACCGGCCATTGGCCTGCCCGAGCCGTTCAGCGTCATCGACCGCGGTGATGCCGAGGACCTGATGGCCTGGATGCGCCAGCAGCAGGGGCTGGCAGCCACGCGCAAGCGCTTTCCGCTCAAAGCCACCTGCCTGTCGATCTACAGCCGTTGTGTGAACCGGCAAGTGCCGCTGGCCGAGGTGCTGCGTGAGGATTTTCCATGGTGCGCCGAGTGGCATGACGACCTGAAAGCCCTGTTTCGCGCCTACGCCGCCGAGAAGCTCGGCCAGCACACGCTGGACTACGACGATTTGCTGCTGGCCTGGCACCAGATGATGGGCGATGCCGGCCTGGCGGCGCATTTGGGCGCGCGCTTCGACCAGGTGCTGGTCGACGAATACCAGGACACCAACCGACTGCAGGCCGGCATCCTGCAGCGCCTCAAACCCGACGGCCGGGGCCTGACCGTGGTGGGCGACGATGCGCAGTCGATCTACAGCTTTCGGGCCGCCGAGGTCGGCAACATCCTGGGCTTTGCGGCGCAATTTGGTGCCGCCGCCCGGGTCGTCACGCTCGACCGCAACTACCGCTCAACCCAGCCGATCCTGGACGCCAGCAATGCCGTGATCGCGCTGGCGCCCGAGCGCCATGCCAAGACCTTGTGGTGCGACCGCCCCAGCGCCCAGCGCCCGCTGCTGGTGACGGTGACCGATGAGCTGGCCCAGGCACGGTGGGTGGCCGACCATGTGCTGGCGCAGCGCGAGGCCGGCCTGCGGCTCAAGCAGCAGGCGGTGCTGTTCCGCACCGGCCACCACAGCGCCGCGCTGGAGCTGGAGCTGGCACGCCGCAACATCCCGTTTGTCAAGTTCGGCGGGCTGAAGTTCTTGGAGGCGGCGCACGTCAAGGACTTTCTGGCAGTACTGCGCTGGGCGCAAAACCCGCGTTGCCGGCTGGCGGGTTTTCGGGTGGCACAGCTGCTGCCGGGTTTTGGGCCGGCGCAGGCCCGCCGCCTGATGGACGCGGTGGCGGCAGCGCCGCAGCCGGCCGAGGCCGTCCAGGCGTTTGTGCCGCCACCGGCAGCGCGCACCGACTGGCTGGCCTTGACAACGCTGCTGGCCGGCTTGCAGTTGGCCAACGCAACCGCCCCTGCCTCCCCAGCGACCGGCGCCTACCCCGGCCACTGGCCCGACGAGCTGGCTGCCGTGCTGGCCTGGTACGCACCGCATTTGCAGCGGCTCTACAGCGACGACGCGCCGGTGCGCCAGCTCGACCTCGACCAGCTGCAGCGCCTGGCTGCCGGCACGGCCAGCCGCGAGCGCTTCCTGACCGAGCTCACGCTCGACCCACCCGAGGCCACCAGCGACGAGTCCGGCCCGCCGCACCAGGACGAGGATTACCTGATCCTGTCCACCATCCATTCGGCCAAGGGCCAGGAGTGGAACGCCGTGACCATCCTGAACGTGGTGGACGGCTGCATGCCGGCCGACCTGGCCACCGGCTCGGCCGCGGCGGTGGCCGAGGAGCGGCGCCTGCTGTACGTGGCCATGACCCGCGCCAAGCAACACCTGGCGCTGATGGTGCCGCTGCGATTTCACGTCAGCCAGCAACACCACCAGGGCGACCGGCATCTCTACGGTGGCCTGAGCCGGTTCATCCCGCCGGCGGTGGCGGCGCTGTTCGAGCGCGTGGCAGCAGCGGCCGACAGCCCGCTCGCCGGCCCAGCGCCCCTGCCCACCCCGCCCATCGCTGCGGCGCCCATCCGGCTGGGGTCCGCCTGGGATTGACGCCGCCAGGCGCCACCGGCCTGCGGCAGGCAACGGCGCAGGGCTCGGATACAGTGCACCAACCGGCGGATAACTGGGTCCGCCGTTTGCCGAGTGCACTGCAGTACATGCCTCTGCCCACCGTCTCCAACCGTCCGCTCGGCCTGTTGCTGGCCGCGTTGCTCGCGGTCAACGCAACCGCCGCGCTGTGGGTCACCCAGACGCTGCGCGACAGCCGTGAGCACTACCAAAAAGCGGCCGAGGCCAACAGCCAGAACCTGGCCCTGGTGCTGGACCAGAACATCACCGGGTCGGTCCATAAGATCGACCTGGCTTTGCAGACCGTGGCCAGCGACCTGGAGCAGCAGTTGCGCAACCGCGGCAGCTTCGATGCCGACCGCACCACCGCGCTGATTCAGTTTTACCAGCCCCTGTTGACCGAGAGCACCGGCATCCGGGTGGCCGACCCGACCGGCACGGTGGTGCTGGGCCCGGACGTGAATCCGCAGGCCAGGCTCAGCTGGGCCGACCGCGAGTTTTTTCTGGCGCTGCGCGACCGGCCCGATACCGGCCTGCATGTCAGCAAACCGATCCTGGGCCGGGTCACCGGCGTCTGGCTGGTGGCGCTGACGCGGCGCATCAGCCGGCCCGACGGCAGTTTTGGCGGTGTGGTGTCGGCGCCCATTCCGCTGCAGCACTTTCAGAATCTGCTGGCCAAGGTGCAGCTTGGACAAAAAGGCGCGATGGCACTGCGGGATGGCGACTACGGCGTGGTGGTGCGCCACCCGCCGTCGCCGGTCGACGCGGCCAGGACCGTGGGCAGCCAGGTCATCGCGCCCGAGCTGCGGCGCGCCCTGGCCGCCGGCCAGACCTCTGGCACCTACCTTAGCCAGCGCACCGCCGACAGCATCGAGCGCACCCTCAGCTTTCGCCGGCTGGCCGGCCTGCCGTTTCTGCTGGTGGTCGGCTTGGCCACCGAGGACTACCTGGCCGACTGGCGCGGCGAAGTGCGCAACTCGCTGGCCGAGCTCGCCACTTTCGCCGCACTCACCACGCTGGCGTGCGGGCTGTTGTGGCGGTCGATACGCCGGCAACGCCAGCAGACCGAGCGCAACCTCGCGCTGCTGCGCGGCGCCAGCGACGGCATCCACATCCTGGATGCCAACGGCACTGTGGTCGAAGCCAGCGATGCCTTTGCCCGCATGCTGGGCCAGCCGCGCGCGGCGGTGATCGGCATGAACCTGCAGCAGTGGGATGCCCACCCGGTGGCGGGTGGCCTGCTGCAGGCCTTGACCCAGCTGGTGGCGCTGCCGCCGCAAAGCCTGCTGGAGACCCGGCTGAGGCGCAACGACGGCACGCTGCTGGACGTCGAGATCAGCGGATACGCGGTGACACTGGCTGCGCGGCCGCTGCTGTTTGTATCGGCCCGCGACATCAGCGACCGCAAGCACGTCGAGGCGGCGCTGCACCAGCTCAACACCGAACTTGAGCAGCGGGTGCAACAGCGCACCTCGGAGCTGGAGATCGCCAACGTCGGGCTGGTGCAGGCCCGCGACGTGGCCGAGGCCGCCAACCGCGCCAAGAGTGACTTCCTGGCCAACATGAGCCATGAGATCCGCACGCCGATGAACGCCATCCTGGGCATGGCCAGCCTGCTGCGGCGCGGCGGCGTGACGCCGCAGCAGTCGCCCCGGCTCGACCACATCGAGACGGCCACCCAGCACCTGCTGCAGATCATCAACGACATCCTGGACCTGTCCAAGATCGAGGCCGACAAGCTCACGCTCGATGCGGCGCCGGTGGAGGTCGATCGGCTGGTGCGGCATGTGGGCAGCCTGGTTGCCGACCGGGCCAAGGCCAAGGGCCTGGGGCTGCATGTCGAGCTGTGCGTGCTGCCCCGCGGCCTGCGGGGCGACGCCACCCGGCTACAACAGGCGCTGCTGAACTACGCCACCAACGCGATCAAGTTCACCGAGTCCGGCACGGTCACGCTGCGGCTGGCCATGCTGGCCGAGCAGGCTGACAGCGTGCTGCTGCGCTTCGAGGTGGAGGACACCGGCATCGGCATTGACGCGGCGGTACAGACGCGCTTGTTCAAGACCTTCGAGCAGGCCGACAACTCCACCACCCGCCGCTACGGCGGCACCGGCCTGGGCCTGGCCATCACCCGCCGGTTGGCCGCACTCATGGGTGGCGAGGCCGGTCTGCACAGCCAGCCCGGTGTCGGCAGCCGGTTCTGGTTCACCGCCCGCCTGGCACGCAGCAACATGCCCGCGCCCGACGACCCCGACCAGTGGCGCGCGCGGGCGGCTGAGGCGGCCTTGCGCCGCGACCATGCCGGCCGCCAGGTGCTGCTGGTTGAAGACGAGCCGGTCAACCGCGAGGTGGTGCAGATCCTGCTGGAAGAGGCCGGCTTGCGGGTGCAGACCGCCAGCGACGGCTGGCAGGCCATCGAATGCGCCGCCCGCCAGCCACCCGACCTGATCGTGATGGACATGCAGATGCCGCGCCTGGACGGCCTGGACGCCACCCGCCGCATCCGCCAGACCGCCCTGGGCGCCACCGTGCCGATCATCGCGCTCACGGCCAACGCCTATGCGGCCGACCGGGCGCTGTGCCTGGACGCCGGCATGGACGACTTCGTCACCAAGCCGGTCGATCCCGAGGCGCTGTTTGCCGCCGTGTTGACGGCGCTGTCGAAGCCCCGGTTGGGCTGACGTCACGCAGACGACTGCCCGCCGGCCGCACCGCCGGCACACTGCCGGGCATGCACACCCACGCTTTCGATCACGCCATCGCACTCGAGCGCCTGACCGACGCCGCCGCCTTGCGCCAGCCCGGCCAAGACCTTGGGCCGCCCGCCGCCGCCTACGCCGGCCACACCAGCCCGCGCTACTGGAACATGGTGGGGCCGTACGGCGGCATCACCGCAGCGGTGGTGCTCAACGCCGTGATGCAGCACCCCGCGTTGCTGGGCGAGCCGATCTCGCTGACGGTCAACTACGCCGGCGCGCTGGCGGTCGGCGCCTTTCAGGCCAGTGCCCAGCCGGTGCGCACCAACCGCTCGACCCAGCACTGGTGCATCACGCTGACCCAGACTGACGCTGCCGGGGCCACGCAAATGACCACCACCGCCACTGTGGTGACCGCAGCACGGCGCGAAACCTGGAGCGCCAGCGACAGCGCCATGCCCGTGGTGCCCGCGCCCGAGACACTGCCGGTGATGCAAGCGCCGGCCGGCAGCGTGGCCTGGATCGACAGCTTCGAGATGCGCGGCATCCAAGGCGGCATCCCTTTGCAGTGGGACGGCCGCGAAAGCACGGACAGCCTGACCCGGCTGTGGCTGCGCGACCAGCCGCCGCGCCCGCTCGATTTCATGTCGCTGGCCTCGCTGGCCGACCTGTTCTACCCGCGCATCTGGCTGCGCCGGGCGCTGCGCACACCGGCCGGCACGGTGTCGATGACGGTGTACTTCCATGCCGACAGCGCGCAGTTGGCCGCCACCGGCACCGGCTACCTGCTGGGCCAGGCCCAAGGCCAGGCCTACCGCAACGGCTTTTTCGACCAGACCGGCCAGCTCTGGAACCGGCACGGTCAGTTGCTGGCCAGCACGCACCAGATCGTGTACTTCAAGGCCTAGCGGACAACGGGCGCGGCCGCCGCAACTGCGGATGAGGGTCTCTCGTATGGCGTGATGACGCCCCAATCGGGCGTCAACCCTAGAGTGGTTTTGTCTTGACCGGCAAGGTCAAGCACCCGCGCGCCGCATACCGCGCACGGCCGTCAAACACCACGCCAGGAGCCTTCCATGCGCCACGCCTATCAGCACCTCCGCCGCCACATCCACTGCCGCCGCCGTCCGCTCAGCGCCTTGATCGGCAGCCTGTTCGGCAGCGCCGCCCTGCTGTCCGCCTGCGGCGGCAGTTCCGACAGCCCGGGCGATGCCGCGCTGCTGCCACCCACCACCGTGTCCCAGGTGGTGATGGTGGTGGACGGTCCGATCAAGGGCGCGCTGGTCTGCCTGGACAAAAACGACAACGGCGTCTGCGAGACCGACGAAACCCAGGGCACTACCACCGACAACGGCAGCGTGACGCTGCAGGTGCCCAGCGCCGACGTCGGCAAATACCCGGTGCTGGCGCTGGTGGGCCCCGGCGCCGAGGACAAAGTCAACGGAACGGTGACCACAGCCTTTGTGCTCAAGGCGCCGGCCGATCAACCGGCGGTGGTGAGCCCGCTGACCACGCTGGTGGTCGCGCAGATGGGCGCCGCCGGTGGCAGTTCGGCTGACGCCGAACGCGCCTTGCAGGACAAGCTGGGCATCAGCAACTCGCTGTTTGCCGACTTCAGCAAGCAGACGGACGCCGCCAGCAAACACGCCGCCACCGTGGCCCGGTTGTTGGTGCTCACCGCCCAGCAGCAGGCCCGCGACACCCAGGGCGCGTTGGACAGCGGCGGCAAGCTCTTGTCGGGCGCTGACCTGGCAAAGGCGCAGCGCAACAGCCTGATGGCCGTGCTGCCCACCGTGGTGAGCGCGGCCACCGACCCGGCCGTGACTGACGCGGCCAACGACGCCGAGCGCGAGGTCGCCTTGAAATCCGCCGCGCTGGTGGTCAGCACAGCAGCCGGCCTGACCGCTGCCAACATCGCGGCGGTGGTGGCGCAGGCCAATCTGCCCGCCATCGCTGACAGCAGCACGGCCGCGCCCACCGCCGGCGTGTCGCTGCGCTGGTTCAGCTACGCCAGTGCGGGCAACTACAACCTGCGGCTGTTCAAGGCCAGCGCGGCGCAAAACGTCGTCGTCAACGGCAAGCGCCAGTTCACTGAGTACCGCGAGCAATCGGTCGCCAGCAATGGCAAGGTCACGTTCTACCAGCAGTGGGGCGAGGGCCTGAACAACTGGGCCCGCAACCAGACGGTGTGGACCGGCAGCGAGTGGTTTGACTGTCCCACCGACTTTTTGCACGAGGCCACACCCTGGGACGCCATGGGCCGGTCGGACTCGGTGTACTGCAAGGCCTTCAAGAGCAGCAGCAAGCGCACCGAGCGGGACATTGCTGGCGTGGTCATGGCCGACCTGGTCAAGGAGATACGCGCCTACCCGCTGGCAGACAACGCCGGCAAGTTTGCCGCCTGGGGCCCCGACCCGGTGGCCAACGCGGCGGCACTGGCGGCAAGCTTCCCGGCGGGGTCCAAGCTGTACTACTACACCGGCAGCGACACCGCCAACCCGGACACCTACAACACCACGGCTGGCGACGTCTACCTCCCGTACAACACGGCAGTGGCCAGCGGCGTGGCAGCCGAGTGCAACAAGGTGACCGGCAGCAACAGCGTGTTGTTCCAGACCGAGGCGGCCACGCTGGAGGCGATGGTGGCGGCCGCCGTGGGCCAGCCCTGTGTTTTTGGCGTGGGCAACAACACCGGTGAAACCAAAAACGAGTGGTGGGGCAACTCGACCATCAACATCGGCGACGTCA
>JANMXG010000236.1:0-7622 GCA_031394235.1 Betaproteobacteria bacterium | reverse complement strand
TACGAGGCCCCGGCGGGCTGATGGCCGGTCGCCATCCGCAGCGGCGGGCGTGCGCTTGCGCCTGACCGCGCCGCTGCTGGCCGGCTGGCGCCTGGCGCGGCTGTCGTTGCACTTGCTTCACGGCATGGCGGTGATGGCGCTGCGCTTCCCGTCGCTCAACGAAGCCGGCCGCCAGGCCCGCATCGGCTGGTGGTCGGCCGGTGTGTTGCGCGCGATGGGCGTGGCCTTGCACGTCACCGGCACAGCACGGCCGGGCGCCACGCTGCTGCTGGCCAACCATGTGTCGTGGCTGGACATCGCCGCGCTGCATGCGGCAGTGCCGCACGCCCGCTTTGTGTCCAAGGCCGATGTGCTGCGCTGGCCGCTGCTGGGCTGGTTGATCAAGGGCGCCGGCACCTTGTTCATCGAGCGCGAGCGCAAACGTGACGCGCTGCGCGTGGTCCACGCCATGGCCGAAGCGCTGCAGGCCGGGCAGACCGTGGCGGTGTTCCCCGAAGGCACCACGGGCGAGGGCCCTGAGCTGCTGCCGTTCCACGCCAACTTGCTGCAAGCGGCGATTGCCACCGCCACCCCGATCCAGCCGGCCGTGCTGCGTTTTTCCGATCCGGCCCACCGCTTCAGCCCGTCAGTGGCCTATGTGGGCGACACCACGTTGCTGCAAAGCCTGTGGCACGTGGCCACAGCGCGGGGGCTGGCGGTGCACGTGACCCTGCTGCTGCCCGCGGGCAGTGCCCATGCCGACCGGCGCGCCCTGGCCGAAGCCTTGCGCGGCATGATGGCCGAGCATCTGCAGACCTGACACCTTCCGCGGCGACCGTCCCACCACCCGGTGCGGTTGGCGCTGCCGGCGCTGCCGCTGGCCGACCGGGCGGTCGTGCTGATGGACGATGAGGCCTGCACCGGACGCACGCTGGTTCAAGCCCACCGCGCGACGCTGGCGGCCGGTGCTGCCAGCGTGGACGCGGTGGTGACCCCCGCGTTGTTTGTTGGTGACGCCCTGGCACAGTGGCGGTCGGCCGGGGTGCGCCAGGTCTGGCGCAGCGGTGCCATGTTGCACCGCACTGTCGTGGTGCCGCTGGCTGAGCTGATTCGCGGCGCTGTTCGGGCGTTCTAGGGCGGCGCAATCCCGCTACAGTGCAGTCAGAGCCCCGTGCCGAGGCCCCAATCGGGACCATCACGGGGGCAAATCACCAGCCGCGAGGAGGATGCGCTTTGGCCATTGATCTGCTGCGGCAAATGATCGATCACATTCAGGTGGGCCAGCCGCTGCCTTTTGGCGTGCGTGATGAGCAGGGTGTGCTGTTGCTTGCCAAGGGTCGGGTGGTGGCCAGCGAGAACCAACGCCAGATCCTGCTGACCCGGGGCCTGTACGTTGACCACGACGAAGCCAAGCCCGACGAAGAGGCTGCCGGCGCTGACCCCAGCAAACGCCGCATCACCTTGTTTGATTTGTGGAAGCAGACCACCGCCCGGCTCGATCTGCTGCTGGGCAGCCTGGACAAGCCCGGTTTTGTCGAGCGTTGCAGCACCTTTGCCAGTCAGTTGATGGGCCTGGTGCAGCGCGATCCTGACATCGCGATCTACCTGTCGGTGCGTCAAGACCCGCACCGGCTCAGCCTGTACGGCTTGGCGCATGCGCTGCACTGCGCGATGGTGGGCCAGCTCGCCGCCACCCGTGCAGGCTGGCCGCCTGAGCGGGTGGCCAGCCTGGTCAAAGCTGCGTTGACCATGAACCTCGCCATCGTCGAGGAGCAGGGCCGCTTTGCCACCGCCGGCCGGCTCAACGACGCCCAGCGCGCGCTGATCCGTGCCCACCCCCAGGTTGCGGTGGACCGGCTCGCCGCCGCCGGCGTGACCGACGCCGACTGGCTGCAAGCGGTGCTGGAGCACCACGAACGGCCGGGTGGCGGCGGGTACCCCAACAACCTCAGCGACACCGGCGAGCTGGCGTCGGTGCTGCGCATGGCCGATGTCTTCATGGCCAAGATCAGCCCACGCACCGAGCGCCCGGCGTTGCCGGTGCTGGACGCCGCCCGCCAGATGTTTGCTGAGGCCAAGGGCAGCCCGCTGGCCGCGGCCATCATCAAGGAGTACGGCATCTACCCACCGGGCAACTTTGTGCAACTGGCGTCGGGCGAGATGGCGGTGGTCATCCGGCGCGGTGCCACGGCGCACACGCCGGTGGCCGCCGCAGTCACCGACCGGCAAGGTATCCCGGTGGTGCGCACCACCCGGCGCAACACCGCCGAGCCCACCTACGCCATCAAGTCGCTCGTGCCGGAGAGCAAGATGGTCTTGCGCATGGCGCCCGAGCGGCTGTACGGCCTGGTCGAAGAGTAGCCCGGCTCAGCCCACCATCGACCGGGCTGCCGATCGGCACTGTTGCAGGTCAGGCCGACGGGCGGCTGCGGGCCCGGTAAGCCCGCAGCCAGCCCAAGCCGGCCGAGGTGCCGCCCGCCTGGCTGAGTTTGGGCCGGTACTCGCAGCCGACAAAGCCGGCATAGCCCAGGGTGTCGATAAGGTCGAGCAGGTAGGGGTAATTGAGCTCGCCGACATCGGGCTCATGGCGCTCGGGCACCCCAGCAATCTGCAGGTGGCCGACCCGGCTGGCCTGGCCGGCAGCGCCGTCGGGCAGGTACTGGCGCAGTTTCATCGCCAGGTCGCCTTCGACGATCTGGCAGTGGTACAGGTCCATCTGCACCTGCAGGTTGGCCGCGCCAATGCGTTGCACCATGGCGTGCGCCTGGTCCTGCCGGTTCAGAAAGTAGCCCGGGATGTCACGGCGGTTGATCGGCTCGATCAGCACCGCCACGCCCGTGGCCTCGGCCTGCTGCGCTGCCCAGCGCAGGTTGGCCTCATAGCAGGCCGCCAGGGTTTCGGTGGCAACGCCGGCCGGCGCCAACCCGGCCATCACATGCACCCGCTGGCAGCCCAGCGCCTGGGCGTAGGGCAGGGCCAGGTCGACAAAACCGCGGCGGAACTCGTCCACCCGGTCCGGCAGGCAGGCCAGGCCCCGCTCGCCCGCGTCGAAATCGCCGGGCGGTGCGTTGAACAAGGCCTGCACCAGGCCGTTGGCCTGCAGCTGGCGGGCCAGCTCGGTTTTGTCAAAAGCGTAGGGGAACAGGTACTCCACAGCGTCGAAGCCGTCGGCCGCCGCGGCGGCAAAGCGGGCCAGAAAGCTGTGCTCGGCATACATCATCGACAGGTTGGCGGCAAAGCGGGGCATGGTGGTCTCGGTGCGGAGGGTTGGGGGTGCGTGGGTGGCGCAGGCCGATCGCGGCACCAGCGGTGGCGCTGGTCACCAGACGGCGCCGAAGACCTGTTGCAGCTCGGCGAGTTGCGCCGCATCCAGCGGTGCCGGCCTCGGCTGGCACATCAGCCAGAGCCGGGCGGTTTCTTCCAACTCCTCCAGCGTGGCCATGGCCGCAGCCGGGCTGTCATGCCAGACAGTGGGCCCCAGCCGGTCCAGCAGCACAGCGCGCAATGTTGCACCGCGCTGGCGCGCGCTGGCGACCGCGGCACTGACCTGGTCGCCCACGGCGGGATCGCCCGGCCGGTGGTAGGGCAGCCAGGGCACCCGCCCGACCTTCATCACGAAGTACGGCGTGATGGGCGGCAGCACCGCATCGGGCTGCCACACGCCGGCCAGTGTCAGGGCGACCAGGTGGGTGCTGTGGCTGTGCAGCACGCACATCGCCTCGGGCGCGTCGCTGTAGATCCGGCGGTGCAGCGTGAGCGTCTTGCTGGCCCGGTCGCCGCCAAGCGGGGTGCCGTCCTCGGCCACATGGGCCAGCCGGGCCGGATCGAGTGTGCCCAGGCAGGCGTCGGTGGGCGTGATCAGGTAGCCGGCGCCGTCCGGCAGGCGCGCGCTGATGTTGCCGGCCGTGGCGTGCACGTAGCCGCGCTCGAACAGCGAGCGGCCGACGCGGCAGATCTCGTCGCGCAAGGCGGTGCTGGACAGGGTGGTGGGCATGGTGTGGCCTCAGACCGAGGCGAGTGCCAGGCTGAAAAAATCCGGCCCGCCAAAATTGCCGCTCTTGAGCGCCAGTTGCAGCGGGGCTGTGCCCGCAGCCCGCACGGCCTGCGTCCAGGGCACACCCGGACAGATCGCCGCGCCTATGCGCAGCCGCTGCACCCCCAGCGCTTGCACTACCGCACCCGCGCTCTCGCCACCGGCCACCACCAGGCGTTGGGCACCGGCCGCTACCAGGCCTTGGGCAACCTGGGCCAGCACCTGCTCGACCAGCGCGCCAGCCTGGGCCACGCCCAGGCTGGCCTGGGTGGCCGCCAGTGTGCTGGCGTCGGTGGTGGCGTAGACCAACGGGGTGTCGGTCTGCTGTGCGGCCCAGGCCAGCGCCTGCGTGGCCACCGGCTCGCCGCGGGCTGCGGCCTTAGGGTCGATGCACCAGGCCGGCCGGTCAGCGGCAAGCCAGTGCGCCACCTGGGCCTGGGTGGCCAGCGAGCAGGAGCCGGCCAGCACGGCCGCCGGACCGGTGAGCCGGTCGAGCTGGGCGGCCTGGCTGTCCAGCCGCACCCAGCCGCGTTCGGCCAGCACGGCGGGCAGGCCCAGCGCCAGGCCCGAGCCCGCTACCCACAGCGGCAGTTGCGCCGCACCAGCGGCCAGTTGCAGCAGGTCGGCGTTGTCGACCGCATCGGCCACGGCCCAGCGCGCGCCCTCGGCCTGCAGGCTGTCGAGCCGGGCGGTGACGGCGGCGGCGCCGCGGGCCACGGTGTCGTGGCGCAACAGACCAACCCGGCCGCTGCATTGCGCTTGCATCACCCGCACCAGGTTGGCATCGGTCATCGGGGTGAGCGGGTGATGCCGCATGCCGGAGTCGCTGAGCAATTCGTCGCCGACGAACAAGTGGCCGCGGAACACGGTGCGGCCGTTTTCCGGAAAGGCCGGGCAGACCAGGCCCAGGCCTTGGCCCGGCCCCGCCAATGCGGCCAGCAGCGCTTCGGCCACCGGGCCGATGTTGCCTTCGGGGGTGGAATCAAAGGTCGAGCAGACCTTGAAGATGAACTGCCGTGCACCGGCAGCCTGCAGCCAGCGCAGGGCGGCCAGCGAGTCGGCCACGGCATTGGCCACCGGCGTGGTGCGTGACTTGAGCGCCACCACCACCGCATCGGCGTGGGCCAGGTCGGCCGCGGCGTCGCCGCTGGGCACGCCGATCAGCTGCACCGTGCGCAGCCCGCCCCGCACCAGCATGCTGGCGACATCGGTGGCGCCGGTGAAGTCGTCCGCGATGATGCCGAGGATCATGGCGCCTCCGGGGTCGCGGCGGCCGGTGCCGGCAGCGTGATGCCGGTCATTGCCGCGTAGAGCTTGATCACCGCGCAGTCGTCCTCGGCGCCATGGCCGGCACCGGCAGTGCCCAGGTAGAGTTGGTGCGCGGCGGCCGCCAGCGGCAAGGGCACGGCCAGCTTGCGGGCCGCGTCCAGCACGATGCCCAAGTCCTTGACGAAGATGTTGACCGAGGACAGCGGCGTGTAGTCGCCCGCCAGGATGTGCGGCACCCGGTTGGCGAACATCCAGCTAGACCCGGCAGCGTTGCAGATCACCTCATAGAGCTGGGCCGGATCGGCGCCGGCCCGGATGCCCAGCGCCATTGCCTCGCAGGCAGCGGCGATGTGCACACCGGCCAGGTGCTGGTTGACCATCTTGACGGTGGACCCCAGCCCGGCGCGGTCGCCGAGCCGGTAGACCTTGCCGGCCACCGCGTCCAGCAGACCGCCGACGGCGGCAAAGGCGGCCGGCTGGCCCGAGGCCATCACTGTCATTTCGCCGTTGGCGGCCTTGGCGGCGCCGCCTGAGACTGGCGCGTCGATCAGCCACAGCCCGTGTGCGGCCAGGCGGGTCTCCCACAGCGGCGGCAAGGTCGGGTCCACCGTGGCCGAGGTGATGACGACCGAGCCGGGCTTGAGGTGCCGGGCCAGGCCGCTGTCGTCGTGGCCATTGCCAAAAAGCACCTGCTCGGTCTGCGCCGCGTTGACCACCAGCACCTGCACCGCGTCGCAGTGACGCGCCAGCTCGGCCACGCTACCGGCGATGCAGCCGCCTGCCTCGGCGACGGTGGCGCAGGCTGCGGGGTTCAGGTCGAAGCCCCAGGTGGGGATGCCGCGTCGCAACGCGCTGAGCGCTGCGCCGCGGCCCATCGAGCCAAGGCCGATCACGCCGAGGGTGGTGGCTGTGGACGTCATGCGGTGAATCCTTTGCGGGGTTGGCGGATGGGCGCGTCGGCGTCTTGCAGACGGCGGGTGGCTTGACGCATGTGTTCGGCGGCGGCCGCCCGGGCGGCGTCGGCGTCTCGCGCCAGGATGGCGTCGACGATGGCCCGGTGCTCTTGGCGCACGGCTGCCCGGTAGTCGGCGCTCAGTGACTCGTTGAGGCGGGTGATGGTCATGGCCGCGCGCAGGTACTGCGCCAGGTGGCGCAGCAGTCGCGGAAACTGCGGATTGCCGGCGGCATCGGCAACAGCGCGGTGGAAGGCCAGGTCTTCGTCCACCGCGGCGCTGCCCGATGCCACCGAGGCGTCCACCCGCTGCAGTGCCTGGAGGATGGCGGCGCGCTGGGCCGGTGTGGCGCGGGTGGCGGCCAGCGCGGCCACCTCGGCCTCCAGCGCGCGTCGCACCTCCACCACCTCCAGCACCGCGTCCAGGTTGGCGAGCACGCCGGCATCAAAATCCAGCGACCGCGCCGCATCCAGCGCCGCGACAAACACGCCCGAGCCCTGGCGCGCCACCAGCAACCCACCCGAGCGCAGCCGGCTGACCGCCTCACGCACAACGGTGCGGGACACCGCGTACTGCGCCGCCAGCGCCAGTTCGGTCGGCAGGCGGTCGCCGGGCTGCAGCGCACCGCTGTCAATGCGGCTGCGCAAGTCGGCCGCCAGCCGGTCGGACAGGCGATCAGCTGCCAGCGGCCGGCTGGCGGTGAGGGGCTCAGCCTGGCCGGCCATGCGGAGGTTGAATTGCGCAGGTCATCGGGTCATCATACAAATTAAAAGAAGGCGGTGTCCTAGGGCAAACGCGGCTGCAAGCAGCGCCGTGCCGGTCGGCCGGCACGGGCGCAGCGCAACAGCGGCGCCCTAGAGGTGCGGCGCGAACGCCAGTGCCAGATCGACCTGGGCCCGCAAGCGCACGCACAGCAAAAACGTGCCGACAAACTTGCGCTGTAGAAACAGCAAATCGGGCGGCGGCGTCCGCGCAAATCCACCGCCAAAGAACTGTGTGCGTCCCTGGCTGAACAAGCGGCCAAACAGGTCCGACCCGCCAAAGTCGTACGGTCCGACATGGCGCAGCGGCTCACCAGCGGCCAGCAGCAACTGCACCACGGCCTGGCTTTGGCTGGCCGGGTCTTCCGGGCCTATGAACCCCGCGCCGCTTGCGGCACTGGCTACCCGGCTGGCATCGCCATCACGCATCGCGCGACCCAGTGCGGTCAGTTGCCTGGCGCGTGTCGGCAATACCTTTTCTGCAGCGCCAAAATCCAGCAGCGCTACCTTGCCGGTGCTGGCGTCAAACAGGTAGTTGCCGAAGTTGGGATCGGTTTGCACCAATCCCATCTCAAAAAACTCCCGCACCGCCAGGCGTACCAAGGCAGCCGCCACGCGGTCACGTTG
>JANMXG010000235.1:0-4025 GCA_031394235.1 Betaproteobacteria bacterium | reverse complement strand
TCGATCACCATGCCGCACAGGCTGTAGATCAATGAGCCGACCAGCGCTGCGCCGAAGCTGGTCACGCTGAGGCCGCTCAGCAGCTTGGCCGCAAACCAGAACATCGCCGCGTTGATCACGAACAGAAACAAGCCCAGCGTGATCACCGTCACCGGTAAGGTCAGCAGCACCAGCAGCGGCCGCACCAGCGTGTTGAACAGGCCCAGCACCAATGCCGCCCACATCGCCGCGCCGAAGCTGGCGACGCTGACACCGGGGTACAGATGGGCCACCAGCAGCAGGGCGGCGGCCAGCAGCAACCAACGCAGGATGAGTTTCATCCGGCAAGCATACAACCGGCTGCGCAGGGTCAGGGCCGGCGTTTGCGGTGGCCTGAAGGTGCGTCCGCGCGATGCTTTGCGCGCAGCTCACGGTGCTTGTCGCCAGCAGCGTTGGCGGTCAGCGCGCCGAGCTGCGGCCGCCCTGGATGCGCCCTGCAAACCCCGCTGTGGCACGACAATGATGCATGCGGGCGACAAAAGCGGGTTTCACCGGGGTGGAAACGCTGTTTTACCTGGGAAAACAGCTTCTCGAAAGGGGGTGGCTGGCAGTACTATTGCGCTCGCTGAGGCCCAGAGAGAAACGCAGGTTCAAGTAGCCTTCGACCCAAGCCGCCGCACATCAACAACCCATGATGGAGAGAATCAAAATGGCAACTGCGAAAAAGGCCGCTCCGGCCAAGAAGGCGCCCGCCGCCAAGAAGGTGGCTGCGGCCAAAAAGGCGGCACCCGCCAAGAAGGTCGCGGTCAAGGCTGCTGCGGCAGCACCGGCCAAGAAGGTTGCCGTCAAGGCCGCTGCCAAGAAGGCGGCACCCGCCGTCAAGCGCACGCCCAACGCCGCCTTCATGAAGGCCATGACCCCCAGCCCCGCGCTGGCTGCGATCATTGGTGCCACGCCAGTGCCGCGCACCGAGGTGACCAAGAAGGTGTGGGAGTACATCAAGAAGCACAACCTGCAAGACGCGGCCAAGCGCACCATGATCAATGCCGATGCCAAGCTGAAGGAGATCTTCAAGCAGGCGCAGGTGTCGATGTTCGAGATGACCAAGCTGATCAACTCGCACCTGAAGTGATGCCTGGCGGGCGGGTTGGCCCCGCCCACTTGCGCGCCCCAGGCGCAAGACCCGAAAGCCGGCGCTCAGCCGGCTTTTTTCATGGTGTGGCGCCTTGGCTGGCCCAACATGTTGCGGCGGCGTGGCGAGCCCGAGCCTGGTCAAGCCAGGCAGGCTGAATCAGCCTCCAGGAGGGTGTCCTGCGGCGGCTGTTGCTGGCAGGCACACGCAGGACCGGGCCGGGCCGGTCAGCCCCGGTTGGCCAGTGTCTGCAAGCGCCGCTGCAGGAAGTCCAGCCGGTCCTGGCCCCAGAACAGTTCACCCTCCACCACATAGCTGGGCGCGCCAAACACGCCCAGCGCGATGGCGCGGTCGGTGTGGTGGTCATACGCCTGCTGCGCGGCTGGCAGGCGGGCATCGTCCAGCCGCTGGGCCGACAAGCCCTGCTCGGCCAGCAGCGCGGCCAGTGTGTCGGGGTCGGCAATGTGGCGGTCTTGAACCCACAGCGCCCGCATCAGCGCCCCGGTGAACGCCATGGCGGCGGCCGTGCCGTCGTGCTGCTGCACGGCAATGATCAGCCGGGCTGCGTCGTCGCCGGGCACCGGAAAGTGCGTGGGCTGCGGGATCAACGGCAGGCCCAGGTGCTGGCTGAAGCGGGCCAGTTCGACCAGCCGGTAGACCTGGCGTTGCGGCGCCCGCTTGGGCAGCGGCAGGCCGCCGGACTGCGGAAAGATGCGGCCGTAGTCGGCGGGCAGCAGCTCGATGCGGGCGCCGGCCGCGGTGGCGATGTCTTGCAAGCGCTGGTGGCCGAGGTAGGCCCAAGGCGATTGCGGGGCGAAGAAGTACTGGATCACCGGCGCGTTGTTGGTGGGGCTCATGGCAAGGCTCCTTGGGGCTGGCCGGCAGTGTAGGCCGCCAACTGTCCCTGGGGCCAGTCCGCGAGGGCAGGCTGCAAAGCGCGTCCGCTGAAGCGGCCGGCCATCCCTGCGCCTCAGCCCTGCGCCAACAGCAGCTTCAAGAAGCGCCCGGTGTGGCTGTCCAAGCAGGCCGCGATGGCCTCGGGTGGGCCGGCTGCCAGCACCCGGCCGCCGCCCGCGCCGCCCTCGGGGCCCATGTCGATCACCCAGTCGGCGGTCTTGATGACGTCCAGGTTGTGCTCGATCACGACGATGGTGTTCCCCGCATCACGCAACTGGTGCAGCACCCGCAACAGCAGCTCGATATCGGCAAAGTGCAGGCCGGTGGTCGGCTCGTCCAGGATGTAGAGGGTGCGGCCGGTGTCGCGCTTGCTCAGCTCCAGCGCCAGCTTGACCCGCTGGGCCTCGCCGCCTGACAGGGTGGTGGCGCTCTGGCCCAGCGTGATGTAGCCCAGGCCCACGTCCAGCAAGGTTTGCAGCTTGCGGGCCAGCGCCGGCACGGCGGCAAAAAAGCTGCGGGCTTCTTCAACGGTCATCGCCAGCACCTCGCTGATGTTGCGGGCCTTGTACTGCACCTCCAGCGTTTCGCGGTTGTAGCGCTTGCCCAGGCAGGTGTCGCAGGGCACGTAGACGTCGGGCAGAAAGTGCATCTCCACCTTGAGCACGCCGTCGCCCTGGCAGGCCTCGCAGCGCCCGCCGCCCGAGCCCGCGCCGACGTTGAAGCTGAAGCGCCCCGAGCCGTAGCCGCGCTCGCGCGCCATCGGCACCTCGGCAAACAGCTCGCGGATGGGGGTGAACAGGCCGGTGTAGGTGGCCGGGTTGCTGCGCGGGGTGCGGCCGATCGGGCTCTGGTCGACGTTGATGACCTTGTCGAAGGAGTCCATGCCCTCGATCTCGTCGTAGGGCGCCGGCTCGGCATGGCTGTGGTAGAGCTTGCGCGCCACGGCCGCATACAGCGTGTCGTTGATCAGCGTGCTCTTGCCCGAGCCCGACACGCCAGTGACGCAGGTCAACAGCCCGACCGGGATCTCGGCGGTGACGCCTTTGAGGTTGTTGCCACGGGCGTTGATCAGCCGCAGGCAGTTGGCGGCCGGTGCGTTGAAGCTGGGCCACGCGGGTTTGGGGCTGGCCGCTGCGGGTTTGGCTGCCGGACTGCGGGGCGCCGCCACGACCGGCGCGTCGACCGCGGGCGCGGCGGCCCAGACGTGGCGCTGCTGGGGCACCTCGATGCGCAGCGTGTGGGCCAGGTAGCGGCCGGTCAGGCTGGCCGGATCGGCCGCCACCTCGTCGGGTGTGCCCTGCGCGATCACCCGCCCGCCGTGCACCCCAGCGCCCGGCCCCATGTCGATGACATGGTCGGCGGCGCGGATCATGTCCTCGTCGTGTTCAACCACCAGCACGCTGTTGCCCAGGTCGCGCAGCCGCCGCAGCGTGCCGATCAAGCGCTCGTTGTCGCGCTGGTGCAGGCCGATGCTGGGCTCGTCCAGCACGTACATCACACCCGACAGCCCGCTGCCGATCTGGCTGGCCAGGCGGATGCGCTGCGACTCACCGCCCGACAGCGTGTCGGCGCTGCGGTCCAGGCTGAGGTAGTTCAGGCCCACGTCGTTCAAGAACTTGAGCCGGGCGCGGATCTCCTTGACCACCTTGTCGGCGATCTCGGCCTTGGACCCGACCAGCGTGAGTTTGTCGAAGTACTGCAGCGCGTCGGCCAGCGTGGCGTGCTCGACCTGGTAGATCGCCTGGCGCGGCACGGCCGGGTCGGTGCCTTGCAAAAACACATGGCGTGCCTCGCGCCGCAGCCGGGCGCCGCCGCAGTGGGCGCAGGGCTTGGCGGCCTGGTAGCGGGCCAGGTCCTCGCGCACCGCGACCGAATCGGTCTCGCGGTAGCGCCGCTCGAAGGTCGGGATGATGCCCTCGAAGGGGTGGGAGCGTTTGACGGTGCGGGGCTTGCCCTTGACCGTTTCAGCCTCGTAGACAAACTCGATCTCGTCCGCGCCCGAGCCATACAGCAGCGC
>JANMXG010000234.1:0-9856 GCA_031394235.1 Betaproteobacteria bacterium | reverse complement strand
ACCGGCCCCGGCGCGGGACACCCTGCGCCAGTTGCTGGCCCAGGGCGAGACTGAGATCATCGTGCCCGATCTGGTGCTGTTCGAGGTCTTGCGCGGCTTTCGTCAAGAGCGCCACTACCTGCAGGCCGAGTCGCTGATGCGGGGTTTGACGGTGGAGTCCACCGGCGGCACGGCGCTGGCGGTGAAGGCCGCGCAGCACTACCGCAGCCTGCGCGCGGCCGGCATCACGGTGCGCAGCACGGCGGATGTGCTGGTGGCGGCGTTTTGCATCGACCGCGGCTACACCCTGCTGCACGCCGACCGTGACTTCGACGCGTTTGAAGCCTCGCGCGGCCTGCGGGCCTGGCGCCATTGAGCCCCGGCTCGCTGGCCATGTTGACCAAGCCCACCGGAACAGCCGAATGAGCAGCCTGGACACCACCCACCTGCTGGCCGTGGCCGCTGCGCTGGGCTGGGCCAGCGGGCTGCGGCTGTACCTGGTGGTGCTGTTGACCGGTGCGGCCGGCGCGCTGGGCTGGGTGCCGCTGCCGGCCGGCTTGCAGGTGCTGCAGCAGCCGCTGGTGCTGGGCGCGGCCGGTCTGATGGCGTTGCTCGAGTTTTTTGCCGACAAGATTCCCGGCGTCGATTCACTCTGGGACCTGCTGCACACGCTGGTGCGCATTCCCGCGGGCGCGGCGTTGGCCGCCGCGGTGTTTGGTGGCGACTCTGCGGCCTGGGCAACGGTGGCCGGCCTGGCGGGCGGCACGCTGGCAGCCACCAGCCACTTGGCCAAGGCCAGCACCCGGGCGGCCGTCAACACCTCGCCCGAGCCGTTTTCCAACATCGCCCTCTCGCTGGCCGGTGATGCCGCAGTGCCGTCGATGCTGTGGCTGGCCTGGGCCCATCCGGCGATATTTGCAGGGGTGCTGGCGCTGGTGATAACGGCGATGCTGGCCCTGATCTGGTGGTTGATGAAGTTTCTGAAATCAGCGGTCCGCCAGCTGCGCGGCCGTTTTGGCGGCCCCCGTGCCCTTGCCTGAGGTGATGACCATGTTCGAGAAGATCCTGATCGCCAACCGCGGTGACCGCCGCGGCAAAGCCGCGGTGGCGGCGAAGCCAGAATGCCTGGCACGCGCAGCGTGTGCAGGCGATTTCGCCGCGGGGGCGCGCAATGTTTAACAAGATCCTGATCGCCAACCGCGGTGAAATCGCCTGCCGGGTGGCCGCCACTGCGCGCCGCCTGGGCATCCGCACGGTCGCGGTGTACTCCGACGCCGACGCCGGCGCGCGCCACGTGATGGCCTGCGACGAGGCGGTGCACATCGGCGGGGCTGCGCCGCGCGACAGCTACCTGCGCGCCGACCGCATCCTGGCGGTGGCCATCGCCACCGGCGCCCAGGCCGTGCACCCCGGCTACGGCTTTCTGTCCGAAAACGAGGGCTTTGCCCGCGCCTGCGCTGCCGCGGGCATCACCTTCATCGGCCCGCCGCCCGAAGCAATTGCCGCCATGGGCAGCAAATCCGCCGCCAAGACCCTGATGGAGGCCGCCGGCGTGCCGCTGGTGCCGGGCTACCACGGCGTGGACAACGACCCCGCAATGCTGGCATGCGAGGCCGAGCGTATCGGCTACCCGGTGCTGATCAAGGCCAGTGCTGGCGGCGGTGGCAAGGGCATGCGGCGGGTGGACAAAGCCACTGACTTTGCCGCCGCGCTTGCGTCCTGCCAGCGTGAGGCCCAGTCAAGCTTTGGCGACCAGCATGTGCTGGTCGAGCGCTACGTGCTGCGGCCGCGCCACATCGAGATCCAGGTCTTCGGCGACAGCCTGGGCGGTTGCCTTCACCTGTTCGAGCGCGATTGCTCGGTGCAACGCCGCCACCAGAAAGTGCTGGAAGAAGCCCCCGCCCCCGGCATGAGCGCCGAGCGCCGGGCCGAGATGGGTGCTGCCGCGGTGGCGGCCGCCAAGGCGGTCGGCTATGTCGGTGCCGGCACGGTCGAGTTCATCGCCGAGGAGGTGGACGACGGCGACCTGCGCTTTTATTTCATGGAGATGAACACCCGGCTGCAGGTCGAGCACCCGGTGACCGAGGCGATCACCGGGCTGGACCTGGTCGAGTGGCAACTCCGGGTTGCCGCCGGCCAGCCGCTGCCGCTGCGGCAGGACCAGTTGCAGATCACCGGCCATGCCATCGAGGCCCGGATCTGCGCCGAGAACCCCGACGCCGGCTTCCTGCCGGCCACCGGCCGGATGGACGTGCTGCGCTGGCCGCCGCATGTGGCCTTCAGGCGCAATGCGGATGGCGAGCCTTTCCACGTGCCGGCGCCGGTACGGGTGGACGCCGGTGTGGGCGAGGGTGACGCGATCGGCCCGAATTACGACTCGATGATCGCCAAACTGATCGTCTGGGGCGAAGACCGGGCCCAGGCGCTCGCCCGGCTGGACGCCGCACTTGAGGCCACCCACATCGTGGGCCTGCACACCAATGTCGCATTTTTGCGCCGGGTGGTGCGCTGCAACGCCTTTGCCACCGCCGACCTGGACACCGGCCTGATCGAGCGCGAACGCGCCGTGCTGCTGGACCAGCCCCCACTGGCGCTGGCAGTGGCCGCGGCTGGCATCGTGGCCCGGGTGCTGGCCGACGACGCCGCACAGGCCGACGCCGACCCCTGGTCGCGGCGCGACGGCTGGCGGCTGCACGGCGGGGCACGCCGGCATTTCGACATCGAGCACGCCGGCGCGGTGCATGCCGTGGCACTGGCTCGGCCCCACAGCACCGCCACAGACGCCCGCAGTGAGTTGCAGATCGGCGACCAGCGCTGGCCGATCACCGCACGCGCGGTGGTCCTCGACGGCGTCGACCGGTCCGGCAGCGCCGCACCGGATGCCGCGGCCCACCAGCACGACATCACGCTGGGCGACCGCCGCCTGCGCCTTTCAGTCTATGTCCACGCTGAGCGGGTGGCGGTGTTTGCGCCCGAGGCCAGTGCGGTGCTGCGCCAGATCGACGCCATTGCGCACGCCGGCGAGTCAGCGTCCGAGGGCGGCCAGCTCACCGCGCCGATGCCCGGCAAGGTGATTGCCTTCATGGCCCAGCCGGGCGACAAAGTGACCCAGGGTCAGGCGCTGGCGGTGATGGAGGCGATGAAGATGGAGCACACCCTGCACGCGCCCCGCGACGGCGTGGTGGCCGAGTTGCTGTATGCCGTGGGCGATCAGGTGGTCGAAGGCGGTGAGCTGCTGCGGCTGGAAAGCTGACCGGGCGCCGGGCCCGCGCCGGGCGCGCCCCGTCAGCGCTGGGTCCAGCGCGGCAGCCAGGACAACCGTCGCCCGGGCGACGCCGGCCCCAGGTCAGGGTCGGCGGGTGCGCTGTCCGGCGGCGGGCTGGTGCTGACCGGCCCCGCCGATGCCGGCCTGGACACGCCAAAACCCGAGGTGTCACGCGACCAGGCGTTGGCCTGCCGGGCATGGCCGGGCGAATCCGGCGGGCGCGCCGCCGGCCCAGGGGCGGCGGGTTGCGGTGCCACCGGCCGCACGGCCTCAGGTGGCAAGCCCGGTGCCGGGGTGTCGCCGGCGCGCCGGCCCACCGGCGGTGCACTGGCGCGGAACAGCGCCGCCAGCGCTGGCAACACGGTGCCGACGCTGGCATCACAGACCAGCAGCACATCGCGCGCGTACCGCGGGTCACCCAGCAGGCGCTCAACCTCGATCGAATGGTCCAGCTCGCGCAACAGCGATTGGAACAAACGTTGGGCGATCTGCAGTCGGCTCAAGGGGGGATGCACGGCGGGCTTCCAGACAAGCGCGAGCAGCCGGTTTGGCCGCCGCTGAATTGTGCGCCCGTGCCCCCCGCATGCCATCCCCAACCCGTGCGACTTCCGACCGGCGCGCCGCGATAATCTCAGCCGAGCAAAGGTGAAACCATGATCCCTGACCACGTCACCCTGGTGGAAGTCGGCCCCCGAGACGGCCTGCAGAACGAGCCCGCGCCGGTGGCCACCGCGCACAAGCGCGAGCTGGTGGCCCGGCTGCAGGCCGCTGGCCTGCGCGAGATCGAAGTCACCAGCTATGTCAGCCCCAAATGGGTGCCGCAAATGGCCGACAACGCCCAGGTGATGGCCGCGATCACACGACAGCCCGGCGTGCGTTACAGCGTGCTGGTGCCCAATATGCTGGGGCTGCAGGCAGCGCTGGCAGCAGCAGAGGCCACGCCGGGTGCCTTGCGGCCCGACGAGGTGGTGGTGTTCGGCGCCGCCAGCCAGGCGTTCAGCCGGCGCAACATCAATTGCAGCATCGAAGAAAGCATAGACCGCTTCGCGCCAGTGGTGGCGGCCGCACACGAGGCCGGCCTGAAGGTGCGGTCGGCCATTTCCTGCGCGCTGGGTTGTCCCTACCAGGGCGAGGTCACGCCCGACGAGGTCGAGCACCTGGTCCGCTTGTTCAGGGCGATCGGGGTGGACCACTGCGGTGTCGCCGACACCATTGGCGTGGGCACGCCACGCCGGGTGCAGGCGGTGATGGAGCGGGCGCTCAAGCTCTATCCGGCAGACCAGGTCAGTGGCCACTTTCACGACACCTACGGCCAGGCGCTGGCCAACATCTACGCCTGCCTGCAGATCGGCATCCACACCTTCGACACCAGCGTGGCCGGGCTGGGTGGCTGCCCCTACGCCAAGGGCGCCACCGGCAACGTGGCCACCGAGGATGTGGTGTTCATGCTGCAGGGCATGGGCATCCACACCGGCATCGACCTGGACGCGCTGGTCGATGCCGGCGGCTTCATCTCCGACGTGCTGGGCCGGGCGCCGGTATCGCGCGCCGGCAAGGCGCTGCTGATCAAGCGCGGCCAGGTTTTTTCATGAACGTTTGCCCCGCAGGATTCACCCCGGCGGACGCTGGATCGCCCACCGACCCCCGACCCGAAGGCTTTTGCCGTGTCAGCACGCTGCTGGCCCAGCGTGGTCATGCCCACCCGCCCCGCTGGCTGACGGTGCCCGCCCGCACCTGTGCCGAGGCCGCCCAGGCGCTGGGGGTGCAGACCGGCCAGATCGCCAAGAGTGTGGTCTTCCGCCGCCGCGCGGACAGCGTGGCGGTGCTGGTCGTGGCCTCGGGCGACCGCCGTGTCGACGAGCTCAAGGTGGCGGCGCAGGTCGGGCCGATAGGCCGGGCCGACGCGACCTTCGTCAAGCAGCACACCGGGTTTTCGATCGGCGGCGTGGCGCCGGTGGGCCACAGCAGCGCCCCGGTGGTGCTGATCGACCGCGAGCTGTTCCGCTTCGAGCAGGTCTGGGCCGCCGCCGGCCATCCGAACGGCGTGTTCTGCCTGTCGCCCGCCGAACTGGTCGCGCTCACCGATGCGCCGGTGGCCGATGTGGTGGAGGCGTGATGCGCAGCCCCGCAGCACGCCCGTCCCCGACTGGCGATACGCCCGCCAGCCCCTGCGTCAGCCTGTGCCAGATGCATGCCGCCACCGGATGGTGCCGCGGCTGCCTGCGCACGCTGGACGAAATCGCCGGCTGGAGCCGGCTGGACAACAGCCGCAAAGCCGCTGTGCTGTACCAGTTGCCCGCCCGTCGCATCGCCTGGCTGGCCTTGCCGCCGGCTGAGCGGGCACCCGATACCCCTGCGCGCTGAGCACCCCATGACCGCCATCGACTTCCATTTCGACGTGATCTCGCCCTATGCCTGGCTGGCCTTCCAGCGCCTGCCCCAGGTGCTGGAGGGCCACAGCGTGGTGGTTCGCTACCAGCCGCTGCTGCTGGCCGGCCTGCTGGGCCACTGGGGCCAGAAAGGCCCGGCTGAAATCGAGCCCAAACGGGCCTGGACCTACCGACAAGTGGCCTGGCTGGCGCACCAGCAGGGCTGCGTTCTGCAACTGCCGCAGCCCCACCCGTTCAACCCGCTGGCGCTGCAGCGGCTGGCGTTAGCGGCGGCACCCGCCGGCGGCACGCCCAGCCGGCATGCGGTGGATCTGCTGTTCCGCCACGTCTGGTGCCGCGAGTACGCCGACCCGAACCAGCCCGCAGCGCTGGCCGCCTTGACCCACGCGGTTTCGCCGCAGCGCGACCCCGCCGGGCCGGAGGTCAAGGCCGAATTGCGCGAGCGCACCGAGGCTGCCGCTGCCGCGGGCCTGTTCGGCGTGCCCACACTGGTGTGCGACGGCCGCGCTTATTTTGGCCAGGACGCGCTGCCCATGCTGCGCGCCGCGCTGGACAACGCACCGTGGTTCAGCACCTCAGCCTGGGACGCGGCCGGCGCGCAGCCGCCCGGGCAACAACGCCATCCGCGTCAAAACTGACAAAATTGCCCGCCCCGCGCTTGGCCGCGCCCTGCGGTGCCCGCTCGGGGACTCAGTGCTTTCCTCAGGCACCCCCAATTTTTTTGCATTGCGAAATTTCGACCGCGGGTCTGTGCTGATTTTGTAAGCTTCTGTTGGCTTGGCGTCAGAAATTGGTCAGTGGGCCCCCGAATAGTCCGTTCTGGGCGACACCCATGTGTCAATTTATCGTTTCAGGAGACAAACCGATGGCAACAGCAGTAGGCAGCGTGAATGCCTCAGGCGCAGCAGCGCCCATGACCAAGGAGGAGAAAAAAGTCATCTTTGCCTCCTCACTGGGCACCGTATTCGAGTGGTATGACTTCTACCTCTACGGCTCACTGGCCGTGATCATCGGCAAACAGTTTTTTGCCGGACTTGATCCGACTGCGCAGTTCATTGCCGCCTTGCTGGCGTTTGCCGCCGGCTTCATCGTGCGGCCGTTCGGCGCGCTGGTGTTCGGCCGCATGGGCGACATGATTGGCCGCAAGTACACCTTCCTGGTCACGATCCTGATCATGGGCCTGGCGACCTTCATCGTCGGTTTGCTGCCCAGCTATGCCTCGATCGGCGTGGCCGCGCCCATTATCCTGGTCGGCCTGCGCATCCTGCAGGGCTTGGCCCTGGGTGGCGAGTACGGCGGTGCTGCCACCTACGTGGCCGAGCACGCACCCAACGGCCGTCGTGGCGCTTACACCGCCTGGATCCAGACCACCGCCACGCTGGGCCTGTTCCTGTCGCTGATGGTGATTCTGGGCGTGCGCACCGCGCTGGGCGAAGTCGCCTTTGCCGACTGGGGCTGGCGTGTGCCATTCATCGTGTCGATCCTGCTGCTGGCCATCAGCGTCTGGATCCGGCTGTCGATGAACGAATCTCCCGCGTTCAAGAAGATGAAGGAAGAGGGCAAGGTCTCCAAGGCGCCGTTGACCGAATCGTTTGGCCAGTGGAAAAACGGCAAGATCGTGCTGTTGGCGCTGTTTGGTCTGGTGATGGGCCAGGGTGTGGTCTGGTACACCGGCCAGTTCTACGCGCTGTTTTTCATGACCAGCGTGTTGAAGGTCGATTCGGCCACGGCCAACATCCTGATCGCGACCTCGCTGATCATCGGTACTCCGTTCTTTGTGGTGTTCGGCAGCCTGTCGGACAAGATCGGCCGCAAGCCGATCATCATGGCCGGCCTGCTGCTGGCGGTGCTGACCTACTTCCCGCTGTTCGAGGCACTCACTGGCGCGGCCAACCCCGAGCTGGCGCGGGCCCAGGTCACGGCCAAGATCAACGTCAAGGCCGACCCGGCCACCTGCTCGTTCCAGGGCAGCCCGGTGGCCCGTGAGGTCGACTTCCTGTCGGGCTGCGACATTGCCAAGCGTGCGCTGACACAGAACTCGGCCAGCTACTCCAATGAAGCCGCGCCGGCCGGCACGCCGACCACCATCAAGATCGGCGACAAGGAAATCATCCCGCCCACCGCCGCCACCCTGCCCGGCGGCCACAAGTTCGATGAAGCCTCGACCAAGGCCATCGGCGCCTTCAAGAAAGACGTGGTCGAATCGCTCAAGGGTGCCGGTTACCCGGCCAAGGCCAAGCCGATCGAGATGATGAGCGGCCAGTGGTGGACCATCGTCGGCATCTTGAGCGTGCTGATGATTTACGTCACGATGGTGTACGGCCCGATCGCGGCGATGCTGGTCGAGATGTTCCCGACCCGCATCCGCTACACCTCGATGAGCCTGCCGTACCACATCGGCAACGGCTGGTTCGGCGGGCTGCTGCCGTCGATCACCTTCGCGATGGTGGCGCAGAACGGCAACATGTACTACGGTCTGTGGTACCCCATCACGATCGCTGCGGTGTGCTTCGTGATCGGCATGCTGTTCGTGAAAGAGACCAAGGACGTGGACCTCTACGCCAAAGACTGAGCTTGCGGCTGTCGCTTCGGGCGACAGCTTGGCCGGGCGCCCCAGGGCGCCCGGTCTGCTTTCCGCCACCCCAACCGGATTGAAACACCATGTGGAAACTCATCCTCGCCTTCATCGCCTTCGCGGCGCTGGCCCTGTTCATCCTGAAGAAGGCCGGTGGCGACATCGACCTGAGCGGCGAAAAACACGGCGTCGAAACCAGTGTTCCGGCCGATGCCGCGGCATCCGCAGCACCTGCCGCGTCGGCCGCATCGTCCTGAGGCGACTTGCCGCCAGGCCAGCGGCTTGGCCGCCAGCCAGATGCAGGCCGACATCGGTTTGGCCGACGGCCCGGACGGTCGCCGCCGCGGGTACATTGCGCCGCCTCAGGGCGGCGGCTGCAACAGGCTCAGCCCGTTCAGGCGGGTTTCGATATCGGCCATCATCTGCAGGTAGGCTGGTGCGCCCACACCGCCAAAGCGGTTGCGAAACTCCCGCGCATTCATGGACTCTGGCAGGTCGGCCACAGTGGGCATCAGGTCGGCCTCGATCACGCCTGCCGCCAGCCGGGCCTGAAAAGCCAGCGGGTCGCCCACCGCCAGCAGGCCCAGCCGGGTGCCAGCCCGATCGGCGGCCAGGTCGTTGAAGCTGAATCCACTGCCGCCCTGGGAGTCGGCCACCTCCTTGTACAGCCCGATCGCATCGGCCAGCGCGCCACCGCCCTTGGCCGACAACGCTGCCGAGATCAAAAAATGTTGCGGCGTGTCGTGCCGGCCAAGCAGCGTGACCTGCAGCGGCCGGCCCGGGTTGGCGCCCGGCAGGTCGGCCAGGAAGCCGGGTAACGCCTGGTCGTTGACCAGGAAGGCCAGCGCCATCAGCGCCGCCCGGTTTTCACGCGCGGCGGTGGCGCTGTCGGTGGATCGCTCGCGCGCCAGCGCAAACACCGGGGGCAACAGGCGGGCCAGTGACACCGGGCCGGTGGCGGCCAGCTGGACGCTCAAGCCGGCCAGGCGCTGGGTGTAGACCTGCAGCCGGGCCTGGTCGTCCGGCGTCAACAGGCCAACGGCCAGCTCCTGCTGCGGACTGGCCGGCAAGGCGTAGGTGACGTTGAGTTGCTGCGGCAGCATGACCACCTGGCTGACCAGCCGCCGCACCATGTCGGCCTGCTTGCGCAAATCAGCCAGCGCCAGCAGCGGCGGCAGCGCGGCTTCGGCCAGCCAGCCGGGCACCTGCAGCCGGCCAACGCCCAGGTGCTGCAGCGTGGGCAGGCCGGGCGTCTCGCGCAGTTGGGCATCGATGTTGAGCCAGCGGCCAAAGCGGTTGGCCGGCACCGGCAGGCTGAGTTGCAGCCGGGCCGAGCCCGATTGCAGCTGAACCCGCACCCCAGGCTCGCCCAGCCGCCGGCCGATCTGCGCCACCAGCAGCTCCAGGTCGCGAGGCGTCAGCGTGACGCTGCGCTGGATGCCGGGCAGGCGGCCGCGCGGATCGTGGCGGCGCAGCAGGCGCAACGCCCGGTCGATGTCGTCCACACTGGCGGCCGCAGCCTGCGGCACGCGGGGCGCGGCCTCCAGCCCCAGCCACAGCGCCGCCAGCAGCGTGGCCGATAGCGCTAGCGCCAGCCCCAACAGCAAGGCCATTGCGCCCAGCGCGACCCGCCCGAGCACCCGACCC
>JANMXG010000233.1:0-2664 GCA_031394235.1 Betaproteobacteria bacterium | reverse complement strand
GCCCCGATTGCCCGCGCACTGCTCAAATCGCGTGAGGGCGATGAGGTCCGGTTGCAGACGCCCGGCGGCAGCGAAACGCTGGAGGTGCTGGCGGTTGTCTACCCCGCGCCTCAGGCCGCGCCCTGAATTCCGGCTGGCATGCCTGGCCCCGGTGAAACCGGCGTTCTGAAAACCAGCCGGCGCCCGCTTGCGTGTGCAGGCGGGCGCCGGTGGTATTTTCCCTGAGCTGGTGTCGCGTCTGGCGATCTGTGACCGACTCTACCCATACCCCGGCACAGAAGTTGTGCGGTATTCACAGCGGCTGGCTGGACCTGGCAGGGCGGCCAACTTGGCGCGCCGGATCAGGGTTTGACGCGGTTGGCCCGCATCACCGGCGGCGAACGTTTGAGTGCGCGCAGCACGTCAGCCAGGTGCAGCCGGTCACGCACGGCCAGCAGCAGGCGCAACTCGGTGGCGTCGTCCAGTCGTTCGGCGTCCATCTCGATGTGGCTGATGTCGGCCTCGGCGGCGCTGACGGCCGCCGCCAGCTGGGCCAGCGCACCCTTGCCATTCTTGACCAGCAGCTTGACGCTGGTCTCGAAGTTGCGCGTGGGCTGCTCGGCCCACTCCACCGCGATCCAGCGCTCGGGGTCGCGGTCGGCCAGGCGCTTGCCGATGCTGCACTCGGCCGTGTGTACCAGCAGGCCCTCGCCGCGCCCCAGGTAGCCGCGGATCGCGTCGCCCGGAATCGGCCGGCAGCAGTTGGCCAGTTGCACTGACGCGCCCTCGGTGCCGTCGATCACCACACCGGGCATCGGCGTGGCGACATCCTCGGCCACGCCAAACTTGTTGAGCGTGAGCGTCACCGCGTCGGGCCGACCACCGCGCTCAGCCATCTGCTGCGCCAGCCTTTTGGCCACGATGGTGGCGATCTTGCGGCCCAGGCCGATGTCGATCAGCAAGTCGGCGCGGCTGCGATTGCCGCTCCAACGGACCAACTGCTGCCACAACGCCTGGGCCGGGGCGTCGTCCAACTCGGCCGACGGCATCAGCAGGCCTTCGGCACGCAGCGCCTGGGCCAGCAGTTTTTCGCCCAGGCCGCGCGACTCTTCGTGCTCCATGGTCTTGAGGAAATGCCGGATCTTCGAGCGCGCCCTTCCGGTGCGCACAAAGTTCAGCCAGCCCGGATTGGGCCGGGCGCCGGGCGCAGTGACGATCTCGACCACGTCGCCGCTGTTCAACTCGGTGCGCAGCGCCACTGCTTCGCCGTTGAGCTTGGCCGCCACGCAGTGGTCGCCGACATCGCTGTGGATGGCATAGGCAAAGTCCACTGCCGTGGCGCCCCGCGGCAGCGCCAGGATCTTGCTCATCGGCGTGAACACGTAGACCGCCTCGGGCACCAGGTCGATCTTGACGTGCTCCAGAAATTCAGCTGCGTCGCGGGTTTCGTCCTGGATGTCGAGCAGCGACTTGAGCCACATCGCCCCCAGGCGCTGCGCCTCGCCGGCCGCATTGCCCGTGCTTTTCGGGTCATGTTTGTACAGCCAGTGCGCGGCGATGCCGGACTCGGCCACCGCGTTCATCGGGTCGGTGCGGATCTGGAACTCCACCGCCGTACCCAGCGGGCTGACCAGCGTGGTGTGCAGCGACTGGTAGCCGTTGACCTTGGGGATGGCGATGTAGTCCTTGAACCGCCCTGGCACCGGCTTGTAGGTCTGGTGCAGCAGGCCGAGCGCCAGGTAACAGTCCATCGGCTGCGGCACCACGATGCGGAAGCCGAAGATGTCGGTGACCTGGGCAAAACCGGCGTGCTTTTGCCGCATCTTGCGGTAGATGCTGTAGACGGTTTTTTCGCGCCCGCTGACTTGCACCTTGATCTTGGCGTGGCTGAAGGACTTTTCAACGTCGCCGCGCACCCGGTCGACGATGTCGCGCCGATAGCCGCGCGCCCGCTGCACGGCCTTGGCCAGCGCCGCATGGCGCCAGGGGTAGAGGTGTTGGAACGACAGGTCCTGCAACTCGCGGTAGATCAGGTTCAGGCCCAGGCGGTGGGCGATCGGGGCGTAGATGTCGAGTGTCTCGCGGGCGATGCGGCCGCGCTTGGCCTGTGCCATGGCCGTCATCGTGCGCATGTTGTGCAGCCGGTCAGCCAGCTTGATCAAGATGATGCGCACGTCGCGCGCCATTGCCAGCAGCATCTTGCGGAACGATTCGGCCTGGCCCTCTTCGCGGGTGGAGAACTGCAGCTTGTCGAGCTTGGTCAGGCCGTCCACCATCTCGGCGGTGGGGGCGCCAAAGCGTTCAATCAGCTCTATCTTGGTGATGCCGCAGTCTTCCATCGCGTCGTGCATCAACGCGGCCATCACAGCTTGCGCATCCAGCCGCCAGTCGGCCACCAGCCCGGCCACCGCCAGCGGGTGGGTGATGTAGGGCTCGCCGCTGGCACGCAATTGCCCCAGGTGGGCTTCGTCGGCAAACTTGTAGGCGTCACGCACCAGCTTGAAATCGGGCCGGCTGAGGTAGCTCAGCTTGTCCGACAAGGCTGCAAACGAGGCGACCGGAATGGCGTTACTGGCACTGGCGGGCGTGGGATTGCGCGACTTGGCCTGCAGCACGGACGGCAGCAGCAGTTCAGCAGCAAAGGATCGAATGCCCATGCCCGAATTTAGCCTGCTTTGGCGGTCA